>NZ_CADFEF010000003.1:0-347477 GCF_902833125.1 Burkholderia sp. BCC1640
TCATGGTCATCGGGATCATCCCCAAACACCCTGCCTGAAAAACTAGCAGGATAGGTTGATTGCCCGGCTCAGTTTTCAGTCGGCGCGATCCCTACAAGTGGCTCAATTTCCGGTCGGCGTAAACACGCAAACCTATCCAGGTGAACGATGCCTCGGCGGTGACCCGCCGAGGCAGAGCCGAGCGCCTCGAGGCGCTGCGCATTGCGATCCGCGAGCTAGTCGTCGAGATCTCGCAGGCGGCCGACGTCGAGCTGCTCGACCTGATGGCTAACGAAGTCGGCAGCTACGCTCGCCACAAAGCCGCGCAAGAGGCCCGCACCTGGGCGGCCACTGCCGGCGTCACGCTCGAGACTGGGCTCATGCAGCTCGATCGCGCGACACCTACCACTTTTAAGCACGGAGACCAATGATGGGTTCCCTAATCAACCTTCCGGGCGTCGCTGGCGGCCGCATCGACAACGTTCCGTTCTTCAACTCGCCCGCGCACGCAGTGCGCCTGCTTCTTCAGCACCGCGCTTGCACCGACGCCGGCGACTACGGCGCCGTGTCGATCTGGCGCACAGACGACGGTAAGTGGAATTGTCTGTTCAGCCGGCGTCACGTCGACATCGAGCACTCGACGTTCGAATACAAGAAGGACGTGCGTGCGTGGCTTGATATTTGGCATCCGAAGATCGATAACAGCACTGATCCGCGGGTAGCCGGAGGACCAAATGCGCACGCTTGATCTGATCGAATGCGCGGAATTCCTCAAGATCGACCGGACAACGCTTCTAGACATCGTCCATCGCGGCGACATTCTCGGTGCCAAGATAGGCCGCGCGTGGGTCTTTCTTGAAGATGACGTCGTTGCGTACCTCCGCGAGCAGGTGCAAGCGCAAACGCAAAGGCGCATCGAGCAGATCCGCACCAGCTCGCCCGCAACCGACGAACGAGTACACCGAGCGATCACTAAGCAACTTTCGGCGACCGACCCACGCCGGCCCGGCCGAAAAGCACGCCCCCTGCCAAGGCTACCGGATATCAACGAACCGTCGCAGCCGATGATTGCGTAGGCCGGATATGCCTTGATCAAGACCTCAAAAACTAGCGCTAGAACAAAAAGGCCGCCATTCCTGGCGGCCTTTCATATTCATGAGGTGTCGACGATTCTGCCAATCACTCCGCCGCTTCAATGTCTTCCAGCCGGCGGACTTGCTCAACAGGTTTCATTTTTTCAGACAGATCGGCATTTTCCAGATGCTCGCGAGCTGCTGCTTGTATATGCACGTATGCTCCGCCCGTGATGGTCAATGCGCTAGCACTATGTCGCCCAGACCCTTTTACGAGCGCAGGCTCCTTTAGGGGTTTTGTCGCCCAGCCATCGAGCGACGTGCCCATGACTTCATCGTCCACCGCAGTCATGGATTGAACATAAACGACACTTTGAGCAGGATTCGCGTAAGACTCGGTAATCCACGCTGTGCTGCGAATACCAAGCTTAAATCCAAAGCGTAGACGACCACCTTCTTTTACGGGCGGCGAAATATTAAATTGCCTAGTTTCAAACTTGATCTTTTCGCCTTCAATCGACGAGCAGATAGCGATCGCCTGCGTCATCTTCTATGCACCCTCGCCGTGGAGCAGGTTATCCGGCAGAAGCTCCTTGAGCTTCTTCGAATGAGACCATTTGCTTGCGATAGCGGCAACAACATCACGCTGTTCGCACGAAAAAAACTCAGCAAGATCAGACGTCGAGAGTTCGAACGGCAGTAACTCGGCGAGCTTATCAGCCGTCTCTGCAACGAACTGTGTATCCCTCTTAGCGATCTCGACGGCAAATCGCTCCGATTCCTCCATGAACTGCTCGTCCGTAATGGCATCAAGAAGAAAAGCCTGATAAACACCATCGTAATCAATTTTTTTCTTTTGCCAAGCTGCGAAATCGACTACCAACCTTAGGTCCTGCATCCGCTCCGCAATCAATCGATTGAATCTGGCAGCAACCTCCTTCGTCTCCCATACATGAGCCGTCAGAGAAAGTGTTTGCAGATCAGTCGACACCCGAATCAAATGATCTATATTCGCAACTTGACCAAAATACTCGGAAGACTCCACATAACCCACAGACTGAGTACTCTCGATCGTATTAGTTACGGCAGAGACAACGCCAGATTCAATTTCCTCGTTCATTTTATAGTCTCCGAACCCACGATTTCCGGAAGTCGAACACTTAGAAACTCAGTTGCCATAGAGATAATATCCTCCATAGCCGACCGATCAACAGCACCCTGACCGGCGCGCGCCCTCGTATTCACATCCAGATTTATCTGCATACCTTTTTCGACCACCGCCAACTGATCGAGTCGGAAAGTAGTAAGTTTATGAGACGCTACTCCCTTAAAGTCAAATTGACGGGTTTCGTATACTGACGCTCCAAGATTGACAAACAAATCACGCATCTTGAAGCCAAGCGTCATTTGAACACTTGCCACATCACCCAACGCCGGAAGCGCCACAAATTTCTCGTAAACGAATTTGTGAATCTCATCGGTGGGGGAATTGGAAGCGTAATTCACAGTAAGAACCAGCCCCAGACTAGCGTAATCCGTCAAGGCGCGATACTCGAGAGCCTGATCATAAAACGAGCGGGCCGTTGCCAGAATGTCACCAACTTGCCCGTCAACTGGGCACTCGCCCACGTCGAACGCTTGCGCATACTGTACAGCCAGTTGAGATATCGCAATATTCTTCTTGGCCTTTGCGAAAACTATGCGCGGCAGTGATGGGTCTGCGTCATCAAGGACATTCGTCTGCTGGGATTGCCCAGACCCGAATGCTCCGAACGCGACCTCTGCGTCTCCCTGCGTGAAGCGCACTTTGGTCTGCTGCTCCCCAAAATGGAGCAGGAAAGCCGCTTGAGCAAGCGTCGGATGTTTGAAGTTCGGCATTTCTTGACAATTGTAATATTCGGCGGTATGTGCACCGATAGTATCAGACGGCAAGCCCCGATTCTACTGGGTGATATCCGTCGGTAGTCGAATATTGGCACACTGACCAATGTCATGGTGGATTTCCGCGTGGGCTCGCTTACCAAAGCCGCTCCGCTAGGTCACTCCCCCTCAGGTTCGCATAACGCATCAGTACCTTCGGGTTGGTGTGGCCGGTGATTTTCGCAATCTGAATGTCGCTCAACGTGGTGCGCTCGAACAACCGCGACGTCGCCTCGTGCCGCAGGTCATGGAACACCAGATCCGAGCAGCCGGCGGCGTCAAAGATCCGGCCGAATTGAGCAGATAGTCGAGACGTGACGCGGGCAAGCACTTTGCGCTTCAGAAGCGACGCGCCCTCGGCCCGCATTGATGCCTCCATCTCGTCAACCCACGGGAACAAGCGGCCAGCATCGAAGGTGAAGCCGTTCATCTCCGGGTCGCTACCATTCACGGCAGCGACGTACCGCTCGTACGCAGCGATAGCGATCGTTGTGAGCGGCACCGAGCGCTTGCTACCGTTCTTCGTTTTTTCGAGCGCAGCCGTGCGACGGCCGGCCTCAAACTGGTCGACCTCGAGCGTATACATTTCCCGCATTCGCATTGCGGATTCGATGCCCAGCTCGAAGAGGAACACCAGCGCTGGCCGATACGGGAGCTCGAATGCACGCTCGCGTCCGTTCGGCTTCCCACCTGCCATCAGTCGTCGAATCTCGGCCTGTTCTGTTTCGCTCGGCCGCCGGTCCCGATGGACATCCTCTTTCGCGTCGACATCTTGAGCGGCCACTGATGTTCGATCTTCATCGGTGTAAGTCGCGTATCGCTTCGGGAGCAATCGGAGCGGATTGGTCGCCAACATCGGCGTGCCCGACCTCACGACCCAATCGAAGCAGCGGGCCAGCGCACCGACGTAGTGTCGAATCGTCGACGGCGATAGATGGTCGCGACGCTTCATACCGGTCACCCACTGCTCTGCCCACTGATAGTCGAGCATCGTAAGCGACTTTGCCGTGATGGCCACCCTGCCGAGGAGCGCGTTCAGCACCTGGACGTCGGAGTCCGGCACCGACACGCGACGCAGATACGCCCGGATAGCGTCGCCCGCGGTCGAGATCGCTTCGCGCTGCTCGACCACCTCTTCCGGAACGATGCCCGCGTCCAGCAACTGCTCTAACCGTGCGACGTACGCGTCGCCCTCTTCCTCGGTGTCAAACGTCAGGGAAAGTGGCTTTGGTAGCAGCTTCGCCCGCTTGATGGTGTATTCCCACGTGCCGGACGGCCGCAGTCGTTTGTTCGCCATGCCTAGATAACTCGCCTCGATTGCCAATTAGCCGATTGACGGGTGGTTGGCGTCGGTTGTCAGTTGGTTACAGGCAACTTTTTACCACTCTAGGCGACGCATTTCCATCTTTGGAAAGGCGCAGAAAAAAGAAAAGCCCTGACGAATCAGGGCTTTATCTCGTTCTACTTGGAGGCGCGAGCCGGAGTCGAACCGGCCTAAACGGCTTTGCAGGCCGCTGCATAACCGCTTTGCTATCGCGCCAAAAGCGGACTGTCCGGATGCCGTAGAGGCAAGCGACAGATTTTTTATTCGAGGACCATCAGTCCATCAAATAAAAAGGGAAGCGTGGCTTCCCCATTACTTGGAGCGGGAGACGAGTCTCGAACTCGCGACCTCAACCTTGGCAAGGTTGCGCTCTACCAACTGAGCTACTCCCGCATTGTCCTGCACCTGCAGCGCTTTGCCGTACAACACGCTGCCAGAAAAATCTGGAGCGGGAGACGAGTCTCGAACTCGCGACCTCAACCTTGGCAAGGTTGCGCTCTACCAACTGAGCTACTCCCGCATGTGTCCTGCATCTGCAGCGCTTTACCGTACAACACGCTGCCAGAAAAATCTGGAGCGGGAGACGAGTCTCGAACTCGCGACCTCAACCTTGGCAAGGTTGCGCTCTACCAACTGAGCTACTCCCGCGTATTGCTGCACTACTGCTTCCCCGTCACACACTTACTTCGTCGTGCAGCGGAGAAGCGAGATTATGTCGAAGGCTCATTCGTGTGTCAAGGGCTTTTCCAGCCCTTTTTCCAAAAACCTGCGCAACCGCCCGTGCGGGGCTGCTCACGCGCCGCCGCGCTCGCGAATCTGCGGCCACGCAAGCTTCATGTAGTACAGCATCGACCAGATCGTCAGCACCGCCGCGAGGTACATCAGCCATTCGCCCCACACGCGCGTGTCGATCGTCGCGATGCCGAGCGGCAGCGGGCCGTAGTACAGCAGCATCGGGATCGCGACCATCTGGCACGCGGTCTTGAACTTGCCGAGCTGGTTCACCGCGACGCTCTTCGACGCACCGATCTGTGCCATCCATTCGCGCAGCGCCGAGATCGCGATCTCACGGCCGACGATCACGAGCGCGATCGCCGCATCGACCCGCGAAATCTGCACGAGGATCAGCAGCGCGGCTGTCACCATCAGCTTGTCCGCGACCGGATCGAGGAACGCGCCGAACGACGACGTCTGGTTCCACTTGCGGGCGAGAAACCCGTCGAACCAGTCGGTCAACGCGGCGAGGATGAAGATCGCCGCCGCCGCGAGGTTGCGGTGCGCGCCGCCCATCACCGTGTCCGGCAGATAGAACACGCCGACGACGAGCGGGATCAGCACGATCCGTACCCACGTCAGGAAAATCGGGAAATTGAACGGCATGGCATGCGGGTCAGTAAAGGATTCGCAATTGTGCCGTGTCGACCGGCCCGCCACAAGAACGCGAGATCGCGCGCTGGGGCCGCCGGCCGCACGGCCGCTTCAGTGAAGCTGCTTGTAGATCTGCTCGGCGAGTGCGTGCGAGATGCCGTCGACGCTCGCCAGTTCCTCGACGCTCGCGGCCACCACGCCGCGCAGCCCGCCGAACCGCGCGAGCAGTCGCTGCCGACGTTTCGCACCGACCCCTTCGAGCTCCTCGAGCCGCGAAGTCTGGCGCGCCTTCGCCCGCTTCGCGCGCATCCCGGTGATCGCAAAACGGTGCGCCTCGTCGCGGATCTGTGCGACGAGCATCAGCGCGGCGCTCTCCTTGCCGAGTTCGAGCGGTGCGCGGCCGTCCGCGAACACGAGCGTCTCGAGGCCGACCTTGCGCCCTTCGCCCTTCGCGACACCAACCAGCATCGACGTGTCGAGGCCGAGTTCGGTGAACACCTGTCGCGCGATCTCGACCTGCCCTTTGCCGCCGTCGATCAGCACGATGTTCGGCAGCAGGCTCGATGCCTCGGCCTTGCGCGTCGATTCGCCGTCGATGCCGGCCGCGTCGTCGGCGGACGCCGCCTGCGCGGCCTGCTCGACCATCTTCTCGTAGCGACGCGTCAGCACCTGCCGCATGGCCGCGTAATCGTCGCCCGGCGTGATGCCGGTGATGTTGTAGCGCCGGTACTCGCCCGACTGCATCTTGTGATGGTGATAGACGACGCACGACGCCTGCGTCGCCTCGCCCATCGTATGGCTGATGTCGAAACATTCGATCCGCAGCGTTGCAAGATCGTCGCCTTCGAAGCTGAGCGTCTCCGCGAGCGCGCGCGTGCGCGCCTGCTGCGAGCCCTGCTCGGACAGCAACCGTGCGAGCGCGATCTGCGCGTTCTGCTCGGCCATCGACAGCCACGCGCGCCGCTGCCCCTGCGGCTGCCGCACCAGCGAGACCTTGTGACCGGCCTGCTCGGACAGCAGTTCGAGCAGGTCGCGGCTCGCGGGTGCGTGGCTCACGACCAGCACGGGCGGCACGCGGTTGCCGAGATAGTGCTGCGCGATGAACGCATCGAGCACCTCGGCCTCCACCGACGCCCCCGCGTCGCGCGCGGCCGCAGCGTCTTCCGCAGGCCCGTCGGGCAATGCCGCGGCGGTTTCGTCGGCAGCGTCCGCCGCCTCGGCTTCGTCGCCGAGCCCGCCTTCGGCAAGCGTCAGCGCACTTTCGACGTGCGTCGGGAAATAGGCCTTGTCGCCGAGATGCCGGCCGCCGCGCACCATCGCCAGGTTCACGCACACGCGCCCGCCCTGCGCGACGACCGCCAGGATGTCGACGTCGCTGTCGCTGCCGACCTCGATCGCCTGCTGGTGCAGCACCGTCGCGAGCGAGCTCATCTGGTTGCGCACGGCGGCCGCCTGCTCGAACTTCAGGTCGGCCGCGAACGCGTGCATCTTCTGCTCGAGCTCCTTCATCACTTCCGACTGCCGGCCGAGCAGAAACCGCGCGGCATTCGACACGTCGATCGCGTAATCGTCCTCGGAAATCGCGCCGACGCACGGCGCCGTGCAGCGCCCGATCTGATGCAGCAGGCATGGCCGCGTGCGATTGTTGAAGACCGAATCCTCGCAGGTGCGCAGCTGGAACACGCGCTGCAGGATCTGGATGCTCTCGCGCACGGCCCATGCGCTCGGGAACGGCCCGAAATACTGGTTCTGCTTGTCGACCGAGCCGCGGTAGTACGCCATGCGCGGAAAGCGGTGCGCGGTGAGTTTCAGGTACGGATACGATTTGTCGTCGCGAAACAGGATGTTGTAGCGCGGCGTGAGCGCCTTGATCAGGTTGTTCTCGAGCAGCAGCGCCTCGGCCTCCGAGCGTGTGACGGTCGTCTCGATGCGCGCGATGCGCGTGACCATCATCGCGATGCGCGGCGACAGCTGCGTCTTCGTGAAATAGCTCGATACGCGCTTCTTCAGGTCGCGCGCCTTGCCGACGTAAAGCACGGCGCCCGCCGTGTCGTAGTAGCGGTAGACGCCCGGCATGTGCGGCAATTGCGCGAGGATCTTCTTGGGTTCGAACGGAATGTCGGCGGCTTCTGGGGATGTCATGCGTGATCCGGGTGCCTTGTGGCGCGGAACGGGTCCATTAGAATCGCCAGTTTAGAGCATTCACCGGCCCCCTTCGATGCCCCGCACTGCCCCCGCCTCCCCTGCGCCGCTCGCACCCGACGAACCGATCGCGTGCGACCTCTTCTGCACCGTGATCGACAACTTCGGCGACATCGGCGTGTGCTGGCGCCTCGCGCGCCAGCTCGCGCACGAGCACGGCTGGCAGGTGCGACTCTTCATCGACGATCTGGGCACGTTCGCGCGGCTGCTGCCGGGGGTCGATCCCGATGCCGGGCGGCAGACGCTCGACGGCATCGTGATCGAACACTGGCATGCGGAAGTCGGCGATGCGCTGGAGATCGCCGACGTCGTGATCGAAGCGTTCGCGTGCGAGCTGCCCGGCGCGTATCTCGCGGCGATGGCGCGCCGCGCTCGCCGCCCCGTGTGGATCAATCTCGAATACCTGAGCGCCGAGGACTGGGTCGCCGATTTCCATTTGCGGCCATCGCCGCATCCGCGCTACCCGCTGCTGAAGACGTTCTTCTTCCCGGGTTTGTCGGCCGGCACGGGCGGCGTGCTGAAGGAACGCGACCTCGACGCGCGCCGCACGGCCTTCGAAGCCGACGCGGCAGCGCGCGCCGCCTGGTGGCGGCAGGCGACCGGCGACGCGCCGCCGGCGCCGGGCACGACCGTCGTCAGCCTCTTCGCCTATGAAAATCCGGCCGTCGACGCGCTGCTCGCGCAGTGGCGCGACGGCCCGTCGCCCGTCGTCGCGCTCGTGCCCGTCGGCCGCATATCGCCGGCCGTCGCCCGTTTCTTCGGGGTCGAATCGTTCGGCGCCGGCGCGCGCGCGACCGCCGGCAACCTGACCGCTTACGGGCTCGCGTTCGTCCCGCAGGCCGATTATGACCCGCTGCTGTGGGCGGCCGACATCAACTTCGTGCGCGGCGAGGACTCGTTCGTCCGCGCGCAATGGGCGCGCAAGCCGTTCGTGTGGCACATCTACCCGCAGGCCGACGACGCGCACCTACCGAAGCTCGACGCCGCGCTCGCGCACCTGTCGGCCGGCCTCGCCGACGCGCCGCGCGCGGCGCTCGAGCGCTTCTGGCACGCATGGAACGGCGGCGGCAGGCCCGATTGGGCCGATTTGCTGCAACATCGTGCCGCACTGGACACCAACGCGGCATGCTGGGCCGACGCGCTGGCGGGCGTCGGCGATCTCGCCGGAAAGCTGGCGGAATACGCAAAATCTCAGTTAAAATAAGCGGTTATCCGACGGCTGACCACGCAAGCGCTCGCGTTTGGGGCTCTTGGCACCCACCGGAACGCCCCCCGCTTGCGCCGTCAGCCGTTGTGCAACGCTCAGGCACCTATTTATTTGATTGGATCAGGACAGTTTTTTATGAAGACCGCACAGGAACTCCGCGTAGGCAACGTCGTGCAGATCGGCAGCGACGCATGGGTCATCGCAAAGACGGAATACAACAAGTCGGGCCGTAACGCCGCCGTCGTCAAGATGAAGATGAAGAACCTGCTGTCGAACGCAGGCCAGGAATCGGTCTACAAGGCTGACGACAAATTCGAAGTCGTCGTGCTCGACCGCAAGGAAGTGACGTACTCGTACTTCGCCGATCCGATGTACGTGTTCATGGACGCCGACTACAACCAGTACGAAGTCGAAGCGGAAATGATGGGCGAAGCGCTGAACTACCTCGAAGACGGCATGGCTTGCGAAGTCGTGTTCTACAACGAAAAGGCGATCTCGGTCGAATTGCCGACGGTCCTGGTTCGCGAGATCACCTACACGGAACCGGCCGTCAAGGGCGACACGTCGTCGGGCAAGGTGCTGAAGAACGCCAAGCTCGCAACGGGCTTCGAACTGCAAGTGCCGCTGTTCTGCAACACCGGCGACAAGATCGAAATCGATACGCGCACGAACGAATATCGCAGCCGCGCGTAATCGCCCGCGATTTCCGGATCGAACAAAGCGCCCTTCGGGGCGCTTTTTGTTTGTCTGCCGCCAACAGCACCGATGCGTCGGCACCATGGGCAACACAAAATCCAGCACTAAAGGTATTCAATTTGTATCATCGGTAACTGTTTTATAGCGACAAAGAAATAATGCACGTCAGGTGTTCAGCGGGGCATAAAATCAGTTTTTAATCTGACATGCGGCTGCGGCCGGCTCGATGGCCGACAGCCCGCCTCTCTTGACTCGACTCGCGTCCACCATGCCACACGCCCTGATTGTCGAAGACGATCCCAACAGTCTGTCCGGCCTGACCGCACTGCTCGCCGCGGACGGCTTCTCGGTCGACACGGCCACGTCGCTCGCCGAGGCACGCACGGCGCTCGGCCGCTCGATTCCCGATGTCGTCCTGGTCGACCTGAACCTGCCGGACGGCAGCGGATTCGACCTGCTCCAGCATCTGCCGCAGCAGCAGCCGAACGGCTCGCTGCCGGTGATCGTGTTGACGGGCAATGCGACGGTCGAGAGCGCGATCGAAGGCCTGCGTCACGGCATCTGGGATTACCTGCTGAAGCCGATCAACATTCCGCGCCTGCGCAGCCTGCTGGCCCGGATTCCGCGTCCCTACGAACTGATCGACGAAGTGCGGACGCTGCGCGCGTCGCTGCGCCACCTGGGCCGTTTCGGCGCGCTGGTGGGCCGCAGCGAGGCGATGCAGCACGTGTACGACATGATCGAGCACAACGCCGGCACCGAAACGGCCGTGCTGTTCACGGGCGAAGCCGGCACCGGCAAGAAGCTGGCCGCGCGCACGCTGCACGACCTGAGCCGGCGCCGCAAGGGGCCGTTCGTGTCGTTCGACTGCCGCACGATCGCGCATGCCGGGCGTCACGGCGCGTCGCTCGACAGCGTGCTGTTCGGCCATGAACGCGGCGCGTTCGACGGCGCCGAGCGGCGCGAATCGGGCCTGTTCGAACAGGCCGGCGGCGGCACGCTGTTCCTCGACGAGATCACCGCACTGCCGCTCGTGCTGCAGGAGGCGCTGCTGCATGCGCTCGACTCGCAGAACTTCATGCGGATCGGCGGCACGAGTTCGATCGCGAGCGACTTCCGGCTGATCGCGACCACGCGCCGCCCGGCCCGCGAGGCGGTCGCGAACGGCACGCTGCGCGAGGATCTATGGCTGCGTCTCGACGCGGCATCGATCACGATGCCGCCGCTGCGCGAGCGCGACGGCGATGCACTCGCCATCGCGGATGCGCTGATCGACGAACTCAACCGCGAAGCGCGCGCCACCGGCCGCAGCACGACCGACAAGCGCGCGGCACCGGGCTTCGTGCGCGAATGCCTGTCCTACGAATGGCCCGGCAACGTGCGCGAATTGCAGGAGCGCGTGCGTTTCGCCTATGACGCGTCCGGCGATTTCATCGAAACGCTGCGCGCGGGCGAAGCGAGCTTCGCGGCCGGCGCCGCGCTGAACGGCAGCAGCGTGCAGATCAAGGTCGGCACCCCGCTGTCCGACGTCGAGGACCTGCTGATCCGCGCGACGCTCGACGCGGTCGGCGGCACGCGCCATCGCGCGGCGACGCTGCTCGGCATCAGCCCCAAGACGCTGTACAACAAGCTGCAGCGGATGAAGGTCAACTGACCGCGCCGCAGTTGTTCGGGGCGCTGGTGGGAGCTGACGGTTAGTTGCACGAGACCATGTCGCCTTGCACCTCGCCCCGCGTCGGTGGAACAGCAAAAAGCCGCGCTTGTGCGCGGCTTTTTGCTTTCGACAACGGCAACGGGAAAGGCGACATCGCGCCGCCCTTCTCTGCTTACGCCAGCGCGCTGCCGAGCAGCGCCTGCGCCTGCAGATACTCGGGTTGCACGATCAGCTTGTCCCACTTGAGCGGCTTGCCGCGCGCCCGCATCCGCTTGATGCGCCGCACCGACTCGGCCGACGCCTGCGCCTTCAGCCCGTTCAGCACGACTTCGGCCGCGTCCGGCTGGTTGCAGACGAGCACCATGTCGCAGCCGGCGGCGAGCGCCGCGTCGGCCGCCTGCGTGAGCGTGCCGCCTTCGCGTGCCGCCTCCATCGACAGGTCGTCGCTGAAGATCGCGCCCGTGAAACCGAGCTTCCCGCGCAGGATGTCCTGCAGCCACACGCGCGAGAAGCCCGCGGGCCGCTTGTCGACCTGCGTGTAGATCACGTGCGCGGGGATCACCGCGGACAGCGACAGGCCAAGCCAATCGTACGGGGCGACGTCCTGCTTGAGGATCGCGTCGAGCGGCCGGTCGTCGGTCGGCAGCGCGACGTGCGAATCGGCTTCCGCGAAGCCGTGCCCCGGAAAATGCTTGCCGCAGTTCGCCATGCCCGCGAGCGACAGCCCGTGGTTCAGGCTCTTCGCGAGCAGCGTGACGACGCGCGGGTCGCGATGAAACGCGCGATCGCCGATCACCTTCGAATGCCCGTAGTCGAGATCGAGCACCGGCGTGAAGCTCATGTCGATCCCGCATGCGCGCAGCTCGGCGGCCAGGATGTAGCCGACCGCCGTCGCGACCTTCGTCGCGAGCAGCACATCGCGGTCCCACAGCTCGCCGAGGCGGCGCATCGCCGGCAGCACGGTGAAGCCGTCGGTGCGGAACCGCTGCACGCGGCCGCCTTCATGATCGACGGCGATCAGGATGTCCTCGCGCACCGCGCGAATCGAATCGGTCAGCGCGGTCAGTTGCGCGCGGTTCTGGAAATGCCGTGCGAACAGGATCACGCCGCCGGTGTTCGGATGCGCAAGGCGCCGCGCGTCGTCGCGCGACAGGGCCGTGCCGACGACGTCGAGCATGACCGGGCCGGGAGTCGTTTTCATCGAATCGGGAAGTCCGTCAGGGAGTGGTTCGGGAAACAGGTGCGGGTGCAGGCGGCGGCGCGGCATCGGCCTCGGCGACCACGAATGACACCGCGTAGTCGCGTTCGTCGCTGACTGTCACACGCGCCGTGATGCCGCGCGCGGCGAGCCAGTCGGCCAGCTCGCCCGACGCGACGACGTACGGTTCGCCGCTGCGCTGGTTGAGGGTCTGCAGCGCGCGCCACGTCATCGGCCAGTGCATGCCGAGCCCGATCGCCTTCGAGAACGCTTCCTTCGCGGAAAAGCGTGTCGCGAGAAACGCGATGCCGCGCGCCTCCGAGCGCGCACGGCGCGCATGGAACACGCGCAGTTCGTCGGGACCGAGCACCTTCTCGGCGAACCGGCCGCCCGTGCGCGCAAGCACGGCCGCGATGCGGCTCACCTGGACGATGTCGGTGCCGATGCCGTAGATCGCCATCTCAGCGCCCGCCGTGATGCGCGGACGATGCCGGGCGATGAGCGAAGCGCGCGCGCACGCGACGCATCGTCAGCGCGCGCCGCCGTGCAACGCGGCGACCCGTGCGGCGACCATGATCGCCTTCATCTCGCGCACCGCGTTGTCCCAGCCGGCGAAGATCGCGTGCGCGACGATCGCGTGGCCGATGTTCAGTTCGACGATGCCGTCGATCGCGGCGATCTGCTGCACGTTCGTGTAATGCAGGCCATGGCCGGCGTTGACCTTGAGGCCCAGTTGCGCGCCGGCCTGTACGCCCGCAACGATGCGCTCGTATTCGCGCTGCTGCTCGACCTCGTCGTGCGCATCGGCGTAGCGGCCGGTATGCAGCTCGACCACCGGTGCGCCGGCTTCATGCGCGGCGCGGATCTGCGTCTCGTCCGGATCGATGAACAGCGACACGCGCACGCCGGCGTCGGCGAGCTGCTTGCATGCCGCACGCACGGCCTCGAAGCGGCCGGCAACGTCGAGACCGCCTTCGGTCGTCAGTTCCTCGCGCTTCTCCGGCACGAGGCACGCGTCGTGCGGACGCACTTCGCATGCGATGTCGAGCATCTCGGCCGTCACCGCGCATTCGAGGTTCATCCGCGTCTTCAGCAGCGGGCGCAGCTTGCGCACGTCGGCGTCGACGATGTGGCGGCGGTCCTCGCGCAGGTGCAGCGTGATCGCGTCGGCACCGGCCTCTTCGGCGGCGAGCGCCGCGCGGATCGGATCGGGATAGGTCGTGCCGCGCGCGTTGCGCAGCGTCGCGACGTGGTCGATGTTCACGCCGAGGTCGATGGCGGTGGGCGTTGTCAGGAAGAAACTCATAGGTTTTGCAGGTCGATCAGGATCTGACGCGTGGCAAGCGGCGTACCGCCGAGATAGGTGTTCAGCAGGAAGCGCATCAGCGTCTTGCTTTGCGCGACCGTCTGGGCTCGATGGTAATCGTCCTGCTCCATGTCGAGCAACGTCTGTCCGGTAATCACCGGCCAGTGCGACGGTACGTCGTCGTCCGCATTGCGCACGCCGCGCTCGGGATCGAACACGTAGCGGCGATCCGGTTCGACCGCACGGCGCGCGACCGTGCGGTTCAGCGCCATCGCATAGCCGGTCTCGCGCAGCAGCACGCGCTCGAACGAACGCAGCACCTGCACCGCGGGTTCGCCGTGCGCAAGGCGCGTGAGGGTCAGCACGTAATGATTGAAGAGCGGCGGCTGCGGATCCTCGCGCGCGCAGAATTTCACGAGCAGCTCGTTCGCGTAGAAGCCGCACAGCAGCCCGTCGCCGCCGAGCGGCAGCATCCCGCCGACCCACTCGGCACCCGTCAGCGTGCGTACTTCGGATTTGCCCGACCAGGACAGCAGCAGCGGCTGGAACGTCTGCAGCACGCCGCGCAGCGCGGAGTGCGGGCGCTTCGCGCCCTTCGCGACGAGCGCAAGGCGGCCGTGATCGCGCGTGAGCACGTCGATGATCAGGCTCGTTTCCCTGTACGGATAGCTGTGCAGCACGAACGCCGGCTGCTCGGCGACGCGGAAATCGGACGTGCGAGACGTCGCGCGCCGCGCCTTGCGACGCGGCGGTTCGGGCGGTGCCGGCAACGGCGCGTCGTTCGCGCCGGCGGTCACCGCGTCTTCGGTCGACGTCAGCGCGTCATTCGTACCCATAGGCGCGCAGCCCCGCCTCGTTGTCGGCCCACCCGCTCTTCACCTTCACGAAGGTCTCGAGATACACGGGGCCGTCGAACAGCTTCTCCATGTCCATCCGCGCCTCGGTGCTGATCTGCTTGAGCTTCTCGCCCTTCTTGCCGATCACCATCGCCTTGTGCGAATCGCGCTCAACAAGGATCGTCGCGAAGATACGCTTCAGGCGCCCTTCCTCCTCGAACTTGTCGATCAGCACGGTGCTCGTGTATGGCAGTTCGTCGCCGGTCCAGCGGAACACCTTCTCGCGCAGGATTTCGGCCGCGAGGAAGCGCGAGCTGCGGTCGGTCAGCTCGTCCTCGCCGTAGATCGGCTCGCCTTCCGGCAGGTACGGCTTGATCGTGTCCAGCAGGCGCTTGATGTCTTCCGGCCGCTGCGCCGACAGCGGCACGAGTTCGGTGAATTCGCGCAGCTCGCTCACCTTCTGCATGAACGGGAACAGCGTCGCCTTGTCGGCCACGCGGTCGATCTTGTTCGCGATCAGCAGCGTCGGCATGCCGGGCGGGATCAGGTCGAGCACCTTCTGGTCGTCGGGCCCGAAGCGGCCGGCCTCGATCACGAACAGGATCACGTCGACCGACGTGAGCGTCGACGTGACCGCGCGGTTCAGCGAGCGGTTCAGCGCGGTGCTGTGGCGGGTCTGGAAGCCCGGCGTGTCGACGAACACGAATTGCGCGTCGTCGAACGTGTTGATGCCGGTGATGCGATGGCGGGTCGTTTGCGCCTTGCGCGACGTGATGCTGATCTTCTGGCCGACGAGTGCGTTCATCAACGTCGACTTGCCGACGTTCGGGCGGCCCACGATCGCGATCATGCCGCAACGGAAACCGGTAGGAGCGGGAGTGTTCATATCGTTTGGGAGACAGGTTCGGAAACGGCCGCGCGGCGCGCGGCACGATCGAGGGGCAATTCAGTGGTCGGCATCGGCCACGCGCGCCTGCGCGGCAGCGAGGCTTGCGCCGTCCTGCGGCGTCTCGGTGCCGGGCGCCGTGGTGTCGCGGGCGCGCGACGCCGCACGCGACGCGGCATCGGAACCGGCAGCAGGCTTGTCGGCCGCCTGGCCGGCCTGCTTGTCGGCTGCACGGGGTGCGGCTTCCGCGGGCTTGTCCGCCGCGCGCGAGCCGGCTTCGTTGCGATCCGACGGCTTCTCGGGCGCCTTCTCGGCAGGCTTGTCGGCCGTCGGCTTCATGTGCCGGTCGGCCTTGTCAGCGGCCGTTTCCACATGCGCCGCGCGAATCGCGGCCATCGGCGCCTGCGCCGGCCGCTCGGTCGGGTGCGCGCCGGCGTCGGTCGCTGCCGACGCGGCCGCCGCCGCCTTCGCATCGCGCGCCGCCGCACGCTCCTTCCGTTCCGGCGAACGCAGGTCCAGCGCTTCCTGCACGCCCTTCACGCCCGGCACGATTTCAGGCTCGACGTGCTTCGACCCGCGTGCGTTCTTCGAACGCTTCGGCTTCGCGGCCAGCATCGGCGCAGCCGCCAGCACCTCGTCGAGCGCCTTCTTCGCGGCAGCCTGCTCGGCCGCTCGCCGGCTCGCACCAGAGCCCGACACCTTCACGTCGAGCTTCGGCACCGTGCATTCGACCTCGAACTGCTGATTGTGCGCCGCACCATGCGTCGCGACGACCGTGTAGGTCGGCAGCGCGATCTTGTGCCCCTGCAGGTACTCCTGTAGCAGCGTCTTCGCATCCTTGCCGAGCGTGCGCGGGTCGATGTGGTCGAGAATCGGGATATAGAGGCGCTTGATGACCCCTTGGGCGGCTTCGAAGCCGCCATCGAGGAATACCGCCCCGATGATGGCTTCGAACGCGTCCGCGAGGATCGACGGGCGACGGAAGCCGCCGCTGCGCAATTCGCCCTCGCCCAGCCGCAGCCCCTCCGAAATATTCAGGGCCTGAGCGATTTCGTAGAGCGACTGCTGCTTGACGAGATTGGCGCGCACGCGCGACAGATCGCCTTCGTCCAGCTTGCTGAAACGCTGGAACAAAAGGGCGGCCACCGCGCAATTCAGAACGGAATCGCCGAGAAACTCGAGCCGTTCGTTGTGCGTGGCACTGTGACTGCGATGGGTCAAAGCCTGGCGCAACAATTCCGCATTGCGAAATTCATAGCGCAGCCGGCTTTCCAACTGGGATAGGGGCATGTGCAGGAGTATAACGCGGGCGCCGGTCGGGCCGAAACGGCACGGCCGGACGCGAAAAGGCGTGACGAGGCGGTGTTACCGCCGGTTCTTAAAGTAGTTCGGCAATACGCGGCGCGGCCCGTGCGTCGCGTATTGCGTGCGAGTCGAACGCGATCAGTTGAAGGAACCGATGCGCTTCAGGTCGCCGAAGTTCATCCAGATGAAGAACGCGCGGCCGACGATGTTGTTGTCCGGCACGAAACCCCAGTAGCGGCTGTCCGCGCTGTTGTCGCGGTTGTCGCCCATCATGAAGTAGTGGCCCGGCGGCACCTTGCAGATCACGCCGCGGCTGTTGTACGTGCAGTTGTCGCGATACGGATAATCGTAGGCGCCCATCACGAACGGCGGCACGGCGGGATTGTTGAGGATCGCATTCTTCTTCGTGCCGATCGTCTCCTCGAACTGCTTCGCGTAGTTCTGGCGCTCGTCGTCGAAGAAATCCGGCAGCGGCGTTTCGGGCACCGGCTGGCCGTTGATCGTCAGTTGCTTGTCCTGGTAAGCGACCGTGTCGCCCGGCAGGCCGATCACGCGCTTGATGTAGTCGACCGACTCGTCCTTCGGATAGCGGAACACGACGACGTCGCCACGCGACAGCGGGCTGCCCTGCGTGATCTTCGTGTTCGTGATCGGCATGCGCAGGCCGTATTCGAACTTGTTGACGAGGATGAAGTCGCCGACCAGCAGCGTCGGCACCATCGAGCCCGACGGGATCTTGAACGGCTCGACGACGAACGAACGCACGACGAACACGGCCAGGATCACCGGGAAGAAGCTTGCGGTGTACTCGAGCCACCACGGCTGGCGCAGCTTTTCGTCACGCAGCTTCGAACGCGTCTGCCCCGCGTTTTCGTCCGCGAAACGCTTGTCGATACGCGACTGCTGGCGATCGAACTCCTCGATCGCCGCGTCGGCCGCCTTGCGTCGCCGCGGCAGGAACACCAGTTTGTCCAACACCCACGCTACGCCCGTCACGACGACGAGCACAAAAAGAATCAGCGCAAAATTCATAAAAGGATCAGTCCTGTTATTTGTCTTCGACGCGCAAGATCGCGAGGAACGCCTCCTGCGGGATCTCGACCGAACCCACCTGCTTCATGCGTTTCTTACCTTCTTTCTGCTTCTCGAGCAGTTTCTTCTTTCGCGTGATGTCGCCGCCGTAGCACTTCGCGAGCACGTTCTTGCGAAGTGCCTTGATGTTCTCGCGCGCGACGATGTGCGCACCGATCGCCGCCTGGATCGCTACGTCGTACATCTGGCGCGGAATGATCTCGCGCATCTTCGCGGCCACTTCACGGCCGCGATACTGCGACTGCGAGCGGTGCACGATGATCGACAGCGCATCGACCTTGTCGCCGTTGATCAGCATGTCGACCTTCACGACGTCCGACGAACGGTATTCCTTGAACTCGTAATCCATCGATGCATAGCCGCGCGACACCGACTTCAGGCGATCGAAGAAGTCGAGCACGATTTCGGCCATCGGGATTTCGTACGTGAGCTGCACCTGGCGGCCGTGATACTGCATGTTGATCTGCGAGCCACGCTTCTGCTCGCACAGCGTGATCACGGAACCGACGTAGTCCTGCGGCATGTACAGGTTCACCGTGACGATCGGCTCGCGGACTTCCGCGATGCGGCCAGGCTCCGGCATCTTCGCCGGGTTCTCGACCATGATCGTCGAGCCGTCGCTCTGCACGACCTCGTAGACGACCGTCGGTGCGGTCGTGATGAGGTCCATGTCGAACTCGCGCTCGAGTCGCTCCTGCACGATTTCCATGTGCAGCAACCCGAGGAAGCCGCAGCGGAAACCGAAGCCGAGTGCCTGCGACACTTCCGGCTCGTACTGCAGCGACGCATCGTTGAGCTTCAGTTTCTCGAGCGATTCGCGCAGCGCGTCGTACTGGTTCGCCTCGACCGGATAGAGGCCCGCGAACACCTGCGGTTTCACTTCCTTGAAGCCCGGCAGCGGCTCGGCAGCGGCCTTGGTCGCGTGCGTGACGGTATCGCCGACCTTCGCGGCAGTCAGTTCCTTGATGCCGGCGATGATGAAGCCAACCTGCCCGGCCGACAGCGATTCGAGATTGCGGGACTTCGGCGTGAACACGCCGACGTGCTCGACCGGATACTGCGCGCCGGTCGCCATCATCTTGATCTTGTCCTTCGGACGCAGCGTGCCGTTGACGATGCGCACGAGCATCACGACGCCGACGTAGTTGTCGAACCACGAGTCGATGATCAGCGCCTGCAGCGGCGCGGCCGGATCACCCTTCGGCGGCGGCACTTTCGCGATCAGTGCTTCGAGCACGTCCTCGACGCCGAGCCCCGTCTTCGCGCTGCAGCGCGTCGCGTCGGTCGCGTCGATGCCGATCACGTCCTCGATCTCCTCGATCGCGTTCTCGGGGTTCGCGGCCGGCAGGTCGATCTTGTTCAGCACCGGCACGACCTCGACGCCGAGCTCGATCGCCGTGTAGCAGTTCGCGACCGTCTGCGCCTCGACGCCCTGGCTCGCGTCGACCACGAGCAGCGCACCTTCGCACGCGGACAGCGAACGGCTGACCTCGTACGAGAAGTCGACGTGCCCCGGCGTATCGATCAGGTTGAGGTTGTAGACCTTGCCGTCGCGGGCGCGATAGGACAATGCCGCCGTCTGCGCCTTGATCGTGATGCCGCGTTCGCGCTCGATATCCATCGAGTCGAGCACCTGCGCTTCCATTTCACGGTCGGCGAGGCCGCCGCATACCTGGATGATGCGATCCGCGAGCGTCGACTTGCCATGGTCGATGTGCGCGATGATCGAGAAATTGCGAATATGATCCATTCAGTGCCGATCAAGCGAAAAAGGCGCGCTCGACGACTGCGGAGCACGCCTTGTAAGTCGGTGAAAAAACGGCTTATTTTAGCCGAAAAGGCCTTTGCCGGGCGGTAATTTGGGACGCCTGGTCACGGAGGCCCGGTCAGGGCGTCCTGCCGGAGGCCTTGGCGGGCGGACTCGCACCGGCACGCCGCGCAGGGCGCGGCCGGCGACGGGGCCAGGTTCAGCGCCGCACCGTTAGCGCGCCGCGCACCCTCGCCTCGTCGAACCGGTGGCGGCACACTTCCGTGCCGTCCAGCAACAGCACCGGCACGTCCTCATCGTAACGGGCGACGAGTGCCGGATCGGCATCGATGTCGACGTAGTCGACGGCAACGCCGAATTCGGCCGCCACCGGCGCCAGCGCATCACGCATGTCGTCGCACAGGTGGCACCAGCCGCGGCCGTAGAGCGTGAACATCGGTGCGTTACTTCTGGATCGGGCGCGGGCGCACCGGCACGAACTGCGTATTGTCGCCGCGCCGCACGAGCACCGCGACCGCCTTCTGCGGATCGAGCTGCGCGGTCACGTCGGCGAACTGCTTCGCGCTCGTGATGTCGGTGTCGCCGACGCGCAGCACGATGTCGCCGCGCTGCAGGCCCGCCCGGGCCGCCGGGCCGTCGACGCCGTCGATCTGCACGCCGTTCTTCAGCTTCAGCGACTTCAGCTGGTCAGCCGAAAGGTCGCTGACCGTCAAGCCGAGTGAATTGGCCGGGCGCGGCTTCTGCGGCACATTCTTGCGCTGCTCGGCCTTCGCCGTCGTCTCCGCCGGCGTCTCGGCGATCGTGATCGGCACATCACGCGCCTGACCCTTGCGCCACACGCTGACGGTCGCCTTGGTGCCCGGCTTCGTGTCGCCGACCATGCGCGGCAAATCCGACGCCGTATCGACCGACCGGCTGTTGAACTTCAGGATGATGTCACCCGGCTGGATGCCCGCCTTGTCGGCCGGACCGCCCGGCTCGACGCTGCTGACGAGCGCGCCTTCCGCCTTCGGCAGCCCGATCGAATCGGCCACCTCCTTCGTCACTTCGCCGATCGCCACCGCAATGCGGCCACGCGTGACCTTGCCGGTCGCCTTCAGCTGGTCTGCCACGCGCATCGCCTCGTCGATCGGAATCGCGAACGAAATGCCCATGAAACCGCCGGTACGACTGTAGATCTGCGAGTTGATGCCGATCACCTCGCCCTGCATGTTGATCAGCGGGCCGCCCGAGTTGCCGGGGTTCACCGCGACGTCGGTCTGGATGAACGGCAGGTAATCGCCCGTGTTGCGGCTCTTCGAGCTCACGATGCCGGCCGTCACGGTGTTGTCGAGGCCGAACGGCGAACCGATCGCGACGACCCACTCGCCGACGCGCACCTTGTTCGAATCGCCGATCGCGACGACCGGCAAGTTCGACGCCTGGATCTTGACGACCGCGACGTCCGTGCGGTCATCGACGCCGACCAGTTTCGCCTTGAATTCGCGCTTGTCGGTCAGCGTCACGTAGATGGTGTCCGCGTCGTCGACGACGTGCGCGTTGGTCATCACGTAGCCGTCCGCCGACACGATGAAGCCCGAACCGACGCCGCGGTTCTGCTCGGTGTCGGGCGGATTGTCCGGCGCCGGCGCGTTCTTCGGGCTGCCATTGCCGTTGCCGCCACCGTTGCCAGGCGCCTGCGGCAGCGGAATGCCGAAGAAGCGCCGGAAGAATTCCGACATGTCGCCGTTGTCGAAGCCCGGCGGGAGCACGCCGCGCGGCCCGGGCGTCGGCACGTTCGCGGTGGTCCGGATGTTCACGACAGCCGGCCCGACCTTCTCGACCAGATCGGCGAAGTCGGGAAGGCTGGCTGCTGGAGGCGTGACAGCGGCCGCGGTTTGCGGGGCGAGCGGCAGGCAGGCAAACAGCACCGCCGCCGCGAGCACTTTGCGCAGCGTGAGTTTCGTCATGTCGGAAGCCGTAGCGTTACTTGGAAGCCTTGTATTCTATGGCAGACGCGAACTGCTGCAAGGTGGCCGGCGGCACTTCGCCGAGCACTGTGATCCAGTAGTCGCCGCGACGCTTCACGAGCACGTGGGTCGCGCCGGTGCTGCCCGCCCCTTCCTTGCGCGTGTTCTTTTCGGCCGGCTCGATGAAGACGGAGATCGTGGCGAGGCCGTCGGTGAAGACGGCCTGATCGACCGGAATCGGCGGATCGCCGGCGTCGCGCGCAGCCATCGGCCGGCGCACCTCGCGAATCTTCCGGAAGCCGGCGATGGTCGGTGCGATCTGCCAGCCCTGCGCTTCCATGTCGACCGTCGCGACCGGCGGGCGAACGATCGTCCAGCCGCTCAGGTTGCGCATGCCGGCCGCGATCGCGGATTTGTCGCCGACCGCGCCGCCCGTCTGCACTTGCGAAAACGCGACCTGCTCGAGCACGTGATCGCTCGCATCGAGCGTCTGCGAACGCAGCAGCAGCCCGGTGCGGGTGTCGGCCCACAGCTTGTACGTGAACCGGTACGCATCCTTCGGCACGAGTTCGACCACTTGCGCGTCGACCCCGGCCACCCGGTCCTTGCCGAGCAGCTTCGCGTCATAAACGGACATCACGTGCTCGCCACCCGCGCCGAGCAGTGCAGGGAACGAATCGCGCGTCTGGCGGCGCTCGACCACGCACAACTTGCGCTCGGGAACGAACGTGTACAACTCGTCGTTGTGCCGCAGAACCTTGCGCGGCTTGCCGTCGAGCGACTCGATCCGCTCGAACTCGCCGTCGCGGGACGCCACGTGCGCGATGCGCGACGACTGGACATACCCGCCGCGCTGGTAGACGAACGTACCCTCGTAGCTCTGCTGCTGCGCCGCCTGCTGGATGCGATCGAGCCAATCCGCCGCACCCTTGCGGGTCGCGACGGGATCGTCCGGTTGCTGGGCGCTGGCTGAGAGAGATTGAACGGACAACAGGGCGGCTGCGCAAAGCAGGAGGGCCGGCAGCCGCTTCCATCCGGAGATGGCGTGATTCAACTGCAATGTCCGCATCGGGTTTATTGGCCTGGCGTGGTGGTCACGGCAGCGCGGATCAGCGGCATCGAGCCCGTGACGACGGGCTGCTGCGCGAATTGCTGGTGCGCTTCAAGGTATTGGTCGAGACTTGCGTCGCGGATGATGTTGACGTCCTGCAGGCCCGGCTGCGCCGATGCCTGCGCAACCGTCACGCGCTGCAGGTTGCCGTTCTGCGGTGCGCCTGTCGACGCGACCTGGACGGCGCCCGGCGCACCGGCCGTCTGCATCTGCGGGACGACGATCCACGTCAGCGTGGCGGCCGCGGCGGCCACCGCGAACGCGGGCACGACACGCCGGCGCAGCGACAGCAGCTTGCGCGCGACCGGCGCGGCGGCCGGCGCGAGCAGGTGCGGCTCGCTTTCCAGCGCGGCCGACATGCGCGCGGTGAACGCGACGCTCAGCGCGGGCGACAGCGCGAGCTCGTCCGAGCGCAGCGCATCGCCGATCAGGTGGTAATGGGCCCACGCAGCGCGATCCGCGCGGTCGAGCTCAGCCAGAAACTGCCCGTGATCCGGGCCGTCGAACAGTTCACCGTCGACCAGAGCGGAAAGGCGCTCGCCGCGCGAGCACGCTTGCGACTGCGTATTGACCGACCCCATGATGCTCCCCATCTTGCACACACCCCGTCGTGACTTCACGACTCTATCCGTAACTAGACCCCGACCCGCTTCGTTGCGCCCGTCGCGCTTACCAGCGCTTGCCTTCGGGCGTATCGAGCAGCGGACGCAATTTCGCAGCGATTGCCTCGCGCGCCCGGAAGATCCGCGACCGGACCGTCCCGATCGGACAATCCATCATTTCCGCGATCTCTTCGTAGCTCAGGCCCTCGATCTCGCGCAGCGTGATCGCCTGGCGCAGTTCTTCGGGCAGGACGGCCATTGCAGCGTTGACCGTCTCGGCAATCTGCTTGCTCATCAACATCGACTCAGGCGTGTTGATATCCCTTAGTTGGTCTGCGTCGGAGAAAGTTTCCGCTTCCTCGGCATCGGCCTCGGTGGAGGTCGGTGCCCGGCGGCCCTGCGTCGCAAGGTAGTTCTTCGCCGTATTGACGGCAATCCGGTACAACCACGTGTAGAACGCCGACTCGCCGCGAAATTGCGGCAGCGCACGATACGCCTTGATGAACGCGTCCTGGGCCACATCCTCGACCTCGGCGGGATCCCGCACGAGGCGCGAGATCAGCCGAATGATCTTGCGGTGGTATTTGGAGACCAGGAGTTCGAACGCCGCCTTGTCGCCTTTCTGTACGCGCTCGACCAGAGCCTGATCGATTTCTTTTTCACTCACCTGACAAATCCGTTAACTAGGGATGCAACGCGGAGCGTTATTGTAGCGTTCCGGCGCCGGCCGCTGGTTACGGTCGGTAACTGCGCCACCGTCATGCCCGCCCCGCCGTGCCCGCGGTACGCGCCAGCACGGACAGCGCGCTGAACGACGCGGCGTCGAGCGCATCGGCCGGGATCAGCAGCGGCCGGGCACGCCGGGCGCCCTGCCCGACCGACAGCACGAGCAGCAGGCTGCTCCAGTGGGCATGGCCGGTCACGCGGCCCCGGGCCAGCAAGCGCCCGGTGCGGCCAAACGCCGCGATCTCCCCGAATGCATCGATCCGCAACTCGGCCGGCAGCCGACGGGCACAGGCCCGTGCGGCACACATGGCAAGCAGCGCTGCCGTCGCCGCGGACACGCACGCGCCGGCTGCGGCACCGGCCCGCGGCGCCCAGAACAGGTACGCGGACGCGGCAGCCGCCGCGACGAACACGGCCAGCACGACATACGACACGGCCGAGGCCCGCAACGCAAAGCGCTGCGGACGCCCGGCCGGAGCATCGAATGGACTCGTCAAGCGATTCAGCGTCAGACGCGCTTGAACACCAGCGTGCCGTTGGTACCGCCGAAGCCGAAGTTGTTCTTTACGGCAACGTCGATCTTCATGTCACGCGCGGTGTTCGCGCAGTAATCGAGATCGCACTCGGGGTCCTGGTTGAAGATGTTGATGGTCGGCGGCGACACGTTGTTGTGCAGCGCCAGCACCGTGAACACCGACTCGAGGCCGCCCGCGCCACCCAGCAGGTGGCCCGTCATCGACTTCGTCGAGTTCACGACGAGCTTGTACGCGTGCTCGCCGAATGCCGCCTTCACCGCGTCGGACTCGTTCTTGTCGCCGAGCTGCGTCGACGTGCCGTGCGCGTTCAGGTACTGGACCTCGTCCGCGTTCACGCCGGCGTCGCGCAGCGCCGCAACCATGCAGCGGCGCGGACCGTCCATGTTCGGCGCGGTCATGTGGTACGCATCGCCCGTCATGCCGAAGCCCGAGACTTCCGCATAGATCTTCGCGCCACGTGCCTTCGCCGCCTCGTACTCCTCGAGCACCATCACGCCCGCGCCCTCACCCAGCACGAAGCCGTCGCGATCCTTGTCCCACGGACGGGACGCCGTGGCCGGATCGTCGTTGCGGGTCGACAGCGCACGCGCGGCCGCGAAGCCGCCGATGCCGAGCGGCGACACCGTCGATTCGGCGCCGCCCGCGACCATCACGTCGGCGTCGCCGGCCTGGATCAGGCGCGCCGCGAGGCCGATGCTGTGCAGACCGGTCGTGCAGGCCGTCACGGCCGCAAGGTTCGGGCCCTTCAGGCCGAACATGATGCTCAGGTGACCCGAGATCATGTTGATGATCGAACCCGGCACGAAGAACGGCGAGATCCGGCGCGCGCCGCGATCGACGTAGGTCTGGTGCGTATCTTCGATCATCGGCAGGCCGCCGATGCCGGAGCCGACCAGCACGCCGATGCGTTCCGCATTGGCTTCGTTCACTTCGAGGCCGCTGTCCCGGATTGCCTGGACGCCGGCTGCGATGCCGTAATGGATGAACGTATCCATGTTGCGGGCTTCCTTCGCCGGAATGTATTCCTCGGCGCTGAAACCCTTCACTTCGCCAGCGAAATGGCAGGCGAGGTTCGACGGATCGAACTTCGTGACGGTGGCGATGCCGGACTTGCCGGCGACGAGATTGGCCCAGCCGTCGGCAACATTATTGCCAACGGGCGAAATCAGCCCCAGGCCTGTAACGACAACACGACGGCGGCTCACGGTAACCTCTTTTCCATTGGATGACAAAAACAAAAGCCACAGTGGCCACAGGAACCAGCCCTGCGAGCCCTGTGGCTGTTAGTCCGTCCGGCGCGGTTGCCGGCAGGATGGCGCGTCAAACGCGAAGATCGCGGCGACGTGGCAGATAAGCGCGAAAGGCGCTTACGCCTTGACGTTTGCGCGAGCGTAGTCGATCGCTTGCTGAACGGTCGTGATCTTCTCTGCTTCTTCGTCCGGGATTTCCATGCCGAACTCGTCTTCGAGCGCCATCACCAGTTCGACCGTGTCGAGCGAGTCTGCGCCCAGGTCGTTCACGAACGATGCTTCGTTCTTGATCTCGGCTTCTGCGACGCCCAGTTGCTCAGCGACGATCTTCTTGACACGTTGTTCGATGTTATCCATTACCCCTCCGAGGGAAAGTTCAGATTTACAAGTGCGCGCATTTTATCAGGTTTGCTGACGCCAAAACGCGCGTTGGCTTGATGGTCGATCAAGCGCCGATCCGCCTGAAAAACGGGATACGGCGCGGATGGTAAACGAAAATCGTTACGACATGTACATGCCGCCGTTCACGTGCAGCGTCGTGCCGGTGATGTAACCGGCCTGCGGCGATGCGAGGAACGCGACGGCATGGGCGATGTCTTCCGGGCTGCCGAGACGGCCGAGCGGAATCTGCGTCTTGAGCGCGGCCTGCTGTTCTTCCGGCAGCGTCTTCGTCATGTCGGTGTCGATGAAGCCCGGCGCGACGCAGTTCACCGTGATGCCACGGCTGCCGATCTCGCGCGCGAGCGCACGCGTCATGCCCGCGACGCCGGCCTTCGCCGCCGCGTAGTTGGCCTGCCCCGGGTTGCCGGCCGAGCCGACCACCGACGTGATGTTGATGATGCGGCCGCCGCGGGCCTTCATCATCGGACGCAGCACCGCACGCGACAGGCGGAACACCGACTTCAGGTTGGTGTCGATCACCGCGTCCCAGTCCTCGTCCTTCATCCGCATCGCGAGCTGGTCCTGCGTGATGCCGGCGTTGTTGACGAGCACGTGAAGCGCGCCGAATTCCTTCACGGTCGCGTCGATCAGCGCTTCGGCCGCCGCCGCGTCGTTGACGTTCAGCATCGCGCCGCGGCCCGTCACGCCCGCTTCCGCGAACCCTGCGGTAATCGCGGCGGCGCCCGATTCGCTCGTCGCCGTACCGATCACCGTCGCGCCCTGGCGCGCGAGTTCGAGCGCGATCGCCCGGCCGATGCCGCGCGATGCGCCGGTCACGATCGCGACCTGTTTATCGAGAGTCTTTTCCATGAATCGAATATCCGTCTCTTGAGGAAAGGCGCCGCGTCAGGCGGTCGCCAGCTTCAGTGCTTCGTCGAGCGAAGCCGGATCGAACACCGATGCGCCGACCAGGTTGCCGTCGATGCGCTTCGTCAGCCCTGCCAGCACCTTGCCCGGACCGCATTCGATCACGTGCGTGACGCCCGTGCCCGCGATGTGCTGCACGCATTCGACCCAGCGCACCGGGCCAGCGGCCTGGCGCACCAGCGCGTCCTTGATCGCGGCCGGATCGCTGACCACCGCGACGTCGATGTTGTTGACGACCGGAATCTGCGGCGCCTTCACGTCGACGCTCGCGAGATAGTCGCGCAGCTGGTCCGACGCCGGCTTGAGCAGCGACGAATGGAACGGCGCCGACACCGGCAGCGGCAACGCGCGCTTCGCGCCCTTCGCCTTCGCGATCTCGCAGGCCTTCTCGACGGCCGCCTTCGCGCCCGCGATCACGACCTGCGCCGGCGCGTTGAAGTTCACGGCTTCGACGACGCCCGCTTGCGCGGCTTCGGCGCACACCGCGCGCACCGTGTCGTCATCGAGACCCAGGATCGCGGCCATGCCGCCTTCGCCGACCGGCACGGCCGTCTGCATCGCCTGCGCACGGAAGCGCACGAGCGGCACCGCGTCCTTGAACGCGATCGCGCCCGCGGCAACGAGCGCCGTGTATTCGCCGAGGCTGTGGCCCGCGACGATCGACGGTGCCGGGCCGCCGGCCTGCTGCCATGCGCGATAGCTCGCGTAGGCGGCCGTCAGCATCACGGGCTGCGTGTTGGTGGTCAGATTCAGTTCTTCGGCCGGACCTTCGGCGATCAGCTTGCCGAGATCCTGATTGAGTGCATCGGATGCTTCCTGGACCGTCTCGCGCACGACGGCCAGATCGGCGAATGCGTTGAGCATGCCGACCGACTGCGAGCCCTGCCCCGGAAAAACGAATGCAAATTTCATATCGTCCCCAATTGAATCGATTCGGACGGCGCGCGCGAACGGCGCGCCGGTTCGGGATCCGCGCGCAGCAATTGCGCGCCGCGGATCAGTAGCGGAAGACGGATGCGCCCCACGTGAAGCCGCCGCCGACGCCTTCGATCAGCACGTGCTGACCGCGCTGGATGCGGCCGTCGCGCACCGCGGTGTCGAGTGCCAGCGGGATCGACGCAGCCGACGTGTTGCCGTGCTGGTCGACCGTCACGACCATGCGCTCCTGCGGTAGGCCGAGCTTGCGGCAGGTGCTGGTCATGATGCGGATGTTGGCTTGGTGCGGGATCAGCCAGTCGACTTGCTCGGGCGCGAGATTCGCCTTGGCGAGCGCCTCGATCGCGACCTTTTCGAGCACGTTGACCGCGAGCTTGAACACGGCCTGCCCGTCCATGTACAGGAACGCGCTGCCGTCGATCACGCCGCGATTGACGTTGCCCGGCGTGCAGAGGATGTTCGAATAGCTGCCGTCCGCATGCAGCGCGCTGCCGAGCACGCCCGGCTCTTCCGATGCGGACAGGATCACCGCGCCCGCGCCGTCGCCGAACAGCACGCAGGTCGTGCGGTCCTTGAAATCGAGAATGCGCGAGAACGTCTCCGCGCCGACGATGAGCGCCGTGCGGTGCTGGCCGCTGCGGATGAAACTGTCGGCCGTCGCCATCGCATACGCGAAGCCCGAGCACACCGCCTGCACGTCGAATGCCGCGCCGCCGTTCTTGATGCCGAGCTTGTTCTGCAGCAGGCACGCCGTGCTGGGGAACACGAAATCGGGGGTCGAAGTCGCGACGATGATCAGGTCGATCGACTGCGGATCGATGTCGGCCGCCTCGATCGCACGACGCGACGCTTCGAGCGCGAGATCGCTCGTCGTGACGTTCGGTGCGGCGAAGTGACGCGCATGGATGCCCGTGCGCGCAACGATCCACTCATCGCTCGTCTCGATGCCTTCCTTCGCGAGTCGATCGGCGAGCTGCTGGTTCGTGACGCGGTCGGGCGGCAGGTAGCTGCCCGTGCCGAGCACGCGGGAATAGAGAGTCGATTGGGCCATTTATGCTTTAGAGGATTGCGCAGCGGAAGGTTCGGCGTGATGGCCTGCGGCCGGGCTCGTCTGGCCCGCGCCGCCCGCGTCGTGTTCGCCGTCGCCGAGCGACACCGAATTGTCCGCCATCGCGCGCGCGAGGCGCTCCAGCACGCCGTTTTTGACGGCATCATACCCGCGTTTGATCGCCCACTCAAACGCGTAGGCATCGGCCGAACCGTGGCTTTTGATCACGAGGCTCTTCAGCCCCAGCAGCGCCGCACCGTTGTACTGGCGGTGATCGACGCGCTTCTTGAAACGCATCAGCACCGGCAGCGCAAGCAGTGCCATCAGCTTCGACATCAGCGAACGGCCGAACTCCTCGCGGATGATGTCGGACAGCATCTGCGCGAGCCCTTCGGACGTCTTGAGCGCGACGTTGCCGACGAAGCCGTCGCAGACGATCACGTCGACCGTGCCCTTGTAGATGTCGTTGCCTTCGACGTTGCCGCGGAAATTCAGCGTGCTGGCGCGCAGCAGTTCACCTGCGCGCTTGATCGTCTCGTTGCCCTTGATGACTTCTTCGCCGATGTTCAGCAGGCCGATCGTCGGGCGCTCCTTGCCTTCGAGCGCGGCGACGAGCGCGTGCCCCATCTCCGCGAACTGCAGCAGGTGCTGCGGCTCGCAGTCGACGTTCGCGCCGAGGTCCAGCATCATCGTGTAGCCGGTCGGGTTCGGCAGCGCGAACGCGATCGCAGGCCGCTCGATGCCGGGCAGCGTCTTGAGCACATAACGGGAAACGGCCATCAGCGCGCCGGTGTTGCCGGCGGAGATACAGGCCTGGGCCGCGCCTTCCTTGACGTGGTTGAGCGCGACACGCATCGAAGAATCCTTCTTCTTGCGCAGCGCCACTTCGACAGGGTCGTCCATCGCCACGACTTCGGTGGCGGGCACGACGGTCAGCGCGGGATCGTCGAGGGCTTTCAGCTTTTTCAGCTGAGCGCGGATCGCGCTTTCGATGCCGACGAGCATCAGGTGCGCATCGGGATGCGCGCGGACGAACTTGACTGCCGCGGGAACGGTCACGGACGGGCCGTGGTCGCCTCCCATGCAATCGATTGTGAGCTTTACGGTCATGGAATGCGACGAATTTCAGGCACAAAAAAGCGGCAGTTGAATGCCGCCTTTTTGTTGAGCCAGGAAAGTGTCAAGCGAACCAGTTGTCACGCGAACGGCGATCGTAGCGCGCAACGCGTGACTTGACGCTTAGTCGTTCTTCGTCTTGACGACTTTCTTGCCGCGATAGTAGCCGTTCGGGCTGACGTGGTGACGCAGGTGCACTTCACCCGTGCTCGGCTCGACTGCCAGCGGCGCTGCCGTCAGGAAATCGTGCGAACGATGCATGCCGCGCTTCGACGGCGACTTCTTGTTTTGCTGGACTGCCATGACTAACTCCTAAATAATTTTCCGGATTCTAACACAGCCCGATCCGGCGCTTAACTACCCTGGCCCAAAGCCCTTACGCCTTCCCGCGCCACAACTGCTTAGTGTTTCTTGCCGCCGTCCCCGTCCTTCTTCAGCGCTTCCAGCGCCGCGAACGGATTCGGCCGTTTGCCTTCGTCCTCGTCTTCGGCGGACTCGTCGTCCGCGTCTTCCGAAGGACCGCTCGCACCCGACACGAGGCTTTCGTGAACTGCCGGGCAAACCTCGTGCTTGGGCACGAGCGGCAACGAAAGCAGCAACTCCTCTTCGATCAAGTCGACGAGATCGAACTGGCGTGAGCCCACGATCACATCGGCTTCATCGTCGTCGAGCGGAAATTCTTCAGCTTCTTCTTCGGTCGCAACGACCCGGTACGTCATGTCGACGTCGAACGTCTGGTCGTACGGGGTCATGCAGCGCTGGCACGTGAGCCACGCATGGCCGTGCACCGCGAGGCGCAGATACGGCTGCTGCCCATCGGCGCCGTCGTCCTGCAACTCTTTCTGGGTGAACCCTTCGGCCTGCCACGTGAAGACCGTGTCACGATCGGGCGCGTCCGCCGGCACTTCGTTCAGCATGCGCGGCAGCTGCGACAGGCGCACGGCACCCGCTGCCTGCCGCCCGCTGCGGGCGAATTCGAACAGGTCGACCGCGTGCGGATCAAGCGACGCCGCAGGTTTGCCAGAAGAAGTGTTCATGTTGCGCTCCTGCCTACAGGCTGACTTGCGGGATCCGGCTTGCTGGCGCCGCACATTTGGCGCCGCGCACGTGCGCGATCTACGCCGCGTACGATTACGTACTTTACTTCCGAAGACCCGGCAGGCGCCACCACTGCGAAAGCCTGCCGACGAAAAGCGGGAAAGCATACCTGTTTTACCTTTTGCGGTCAATCACTTATGCTTGCGCCCTCGCAACACCGCGCCACACCTGACGACTCATCGACCCAATCGACCATGACGGATACCGTTTGCCGCCCGCCGCGGCTGATTCTCGCCTCCAGTTCCCGCTACCGCCGCGCGCTCCTCGAGCGCCTCGGCGTGCCGTTCGACGTGATGTCGCCCGACCTCGACGAAACCCCGCTCGCAGGCGAAACGCCGGCCGCGACCGCGCTGCGCCTCGCCGGCGCGAAGGCGCGCGCGGTCGCCGCGACGATCGACGCGCCGGACGGCGTACTCGTGATCGGGTCGGACCAGGTCGCGACGTTCGACGGCCACCAGATCGGCAAGCCCGGCACGCACGAGCGCGCGCTCGCGCAGCTCCTGTCGATGCAGGGCCGCGACGTCGAATTCCACAGTGCGCTCAGCCTGTACGACAGCCGCACGGGTGAAACCTGGAGCGAGGACCTCGTCACGCACGTGCGCTTCCGCTCGCTGCCCGAAGCCGAACTCGACGCATACTTGCGCGCGGAAACGCCGTACGACGTCGCCGGCAGCGCGAAATCCGAAGGGCTCGGCATCGCGCTGCTGGATGCCATCGACTCCAACGACCCGACGGCGCTCGTCGGCCTGCCGCTGATCGCGCTCACGCGGATGCTGCGCGCCGCGGGCTATCCGCTCTTTGCCACCCAGGGAGACCGCGCATGACCGCCGGCACGCTCTATCTCGTCCCGAATACCCTCGGTGAAGGCGACGCATCGATGCTCGCCGCCGTGCTGCCCGCGGCCGTGCAGGCGCGCGCCGGCGCGCTCGGCTATTACATCGGCGAAAACGCGAAAACGACCCGCGCGTTCCTGAAGAAGATCGGCACGACGCGGCCGATCCAGGAAATCGAGATCCGGGAACTGAACGTCAATACGCCGGCCGGCGAGATCGACCGGCTACTCGCACCGGTACTGGCGGGCGCGGACGCCGGGCTCGTATCCGAGGCCGGCTGCCCCGCCGTTGCCGATCCTGGCGCGCTGCTAGTCCGCCGGGCGCACGAGCGCGGCGTGAAGGTCGTGCCGCTCGTCGGGCCGAGTTCGATCCTGCTCGCGCTGATGGCATCCGGCCTGAACGGCCAGAGTTTCGCGTTCAACGGCTATCTGCCGGTCGATGCGGCCGCGCGCGCGAAACGCCTGCGCGAACTCGAGCAGTTGTCGCGCAAGGCGCGCCAGACGCAGATATTCATCGAGACGCCGTACCGGAACCACGCGATGCTCGACACGCTCGTCGCGACCTGCGCGCCGTCGACGCAGATCTGCGTCGCGGCCGACCTGACCCTCGAGACCGAGACGATCTCCAGCCGTACGGTGGCCGACTGGAAAAAGGCGCCTGCGCCGAATCTGCACAAGCGCCCCGCCATCTTCCTGTTGCTCGCGAACTGAGATCGGCGCCGGCAACAGCCTCGCGGCACGGGGCACCCCGCTGCGCTCGCCGCGGCGCCGGCCGGCTGCGGCTCAGCGCAGGCTGAACGACGCGCCGCCGGCGGTCAGCGCCTTCATCGCGGCACCGCCGACCGCCGCGCCGAACTTGCGCGCAACGCGATTCGTCAGGCTTTCCTTCACCGTGTAGTCGACGAGATCCGGCGCCTTCAGCACGTCGCGCGCGACCGTGTCGGTCGTGCCGTAGCCGTCGGCGAGCCCGAGTTCGACGCTCTTCTCGCCGGTCCAGAACAGACCCGAGAACATGTCGGGCGTTTCGTGCAGTCGCTTGCCGCGGCCATCCTTCACGGCCTTGATGAACTGCGCATGGACCTGGTCGAGCAGCGCCTGCGCATGGGCATCCATCTTCGGCGTCTCGGGCGAGAACGGATCGTAGAAGCCCTTGTTTTCGCCCGACGTGTGCAGGCGGCGATCGACGCCCAGCTTGCCCATCAGGCCCGTGAAGCCGAACCCGTCCATCAGCACGCCGATCGAGCCGACGATACTCGCCTTGTCGACGAAGATCTTGTCGGCGGCGGACGCAATGTAATAGCCGCCCGATGCGCACATGTCGGTCACGACGACGTACAACGGCTTGTCCGGATACTTCGTGCGGAGCCGGCGGATCTCGTCGTAGACCATCCCTGCCTGCACCGGGCTGCCGCCCGGGCTGTTGATCCGCAGCACGACGCCGGCCGTGCCGTTGTCGTCGAAAGCGGCATCCAGCGCCGTATTGATGTCGTCGGCGTTCGCGTTGGTGCCCGCCGCGATCTCGCCGTCGATCGTCACGAGCGCCGTGTGGCGCCCGCTCGACGAGAACTTCGAGTCGCTCGAGAAATCGATCAGCGCGAACGCGAACAGCACGAATACGCCGAGGAACGCGAAGCGGAAGAAAATCTTCCAGCGCCGCGCCGCACGCTGTTCCTTGACGGCCGCGAGCGCGATCCGCTCGAGCGCCGCACGCTCCCAGTTCGGTTCGCGGCTGTCGGGACGGGACGAGGAATCAGGGATGTTCGGTTGGTCGGCCATGCAGTAATGTCTTCAGTCGGTCGTGGCGGAAGGAGGCGGAGCGGCGGGACCCAGGTCGGCATCCGGCACCCAGAATACCGCACGCCCGTCCGGCGTGTCGCGCTCGTCGACTTCGACCGGCCGCAGACGGCCGCCGCGGCACGGGCCGCCGACACACTTGCCGGTATCCGGCGCGTAGATCGCGCCGTGCGTCGCGCACATCAGGTACAGGCCCGACGACTCGAAGAACTGCCCTTCGGCCCAGTCGAGCTCCATCGGCACGTGCGCGCAGCGGTTCAGGTAGCCGTACGCGCGACCTTCGTAACGCACGAAGAACACGACCGCCTGCTCGCCGCGCAGCGACGCGTCGACGCGCACACCGGCGCCGCCGTCGGCCAGCGCGTCCGATGCGCACACGCGCACGGCGTCCGGCGTCGTGCTCATGCGTGCTCCCGCAGCCACGCCGCCAGCGCGCCGACGTCCGGCGCGACGAAGCGCGGTGTCAGCGCAGCCAGTGCATCGGCCGTGTGCGCGCCGTACGCGACGCCGATGCCGGCGGCCCCGGCACTGGCGGCCATTTGCAGGTCGTGCGTGGTGTCGCCGATCATCACGGTACGCGCAAGATCCTGCCCCAATTCGCGCGACAATTCGTGCAGCATCGCCGGGTGCGGCTTCGAGAATGTTTCGTCCGCGCAGCGCGTCGCATCGAACAGGCTCGTCAGCTTCGACTGGTCGAGCACGCGGTTCAGTCCGACACGGCCCTTGCCGGTCGCGACCGCGAGCAGGTAACCCGTATCGCGCAATTCCGCGAGCAGTTCGCGCACGCCGGCGAACAGTTCGATGCGCTCATCGTCCAGCAGGTAGTGATGGCGATAACGTTCGGCCAGCCGCGGATAGTCGGACGGATCGAGGGTCGGCGCAGTGATCTGGAGCGCATCGCGCAGGCCGAGGCCGATCACATAGCGGGAGGCCTCGTCCGACGGCGCGGGCAGGCCGAGATCGCGGCACGCGGCCTGGATGCTGTGCGCGATGTGCGCAGTCGAATCCATCAGCGTGCCGTCCCAGTCGAAGACGATCAGGTCAAATTGCTGTCGGGCCATGCGAGTCAGGCGGTATCGCGCAGAGCGCGGAGTTGATCGAGGAAGCGCCGGCATTCGTCCGGCAGCGGCGCGTCGAACTGCAGCGCCTCGCCGGTCAGCGGATGCGCGAGCTTCAGCCGGTGCGCATGCAGGAACATCCGTTTGAGCGACGGCTGCGCGTTCGCGCGCGCCAGCGCCTTGTTCAGTGCGAAGTCGCCATACTTGGCGTCGCCGGCGATCGGCAGGCCAAGATGCGCGAGGTGCACACGGATCTGATGGGTCCGACCCGTTTTGAGTTCCGCCTCGACCAGCGCGTAGTCCGGCCAGCGCTCGATCAGGTTGAACACCGTGTGCGACGGCAGGCCGTCGTCCTGCACGCGCACGCGCCGCTCCCCTTCCGGGGTCGAATACTTGAACAGCGGCGCCTTCACCGCGCGGCGGCGGCCCCAGTCGGACTGCCACTCTCCGTGTCCGCACGCAAAGTAACGCTTGTCCATCCGGTTCTCGCGGATCTGCTCGTGCAGGCCGACGAGCGCCGAGCGCTTCTTCGCGAGCATCAGGATCCCGGAGGTCTCGCGGTCGAGCCGATGCACGAGTTCGAGGAACTTCGCGCGCGGACGCGCCTGGCGCATCTGCTCGATCACGCCGAACGCGACGCCGCTGCCGCCGTGCACGGCGACGCCGGCCGGCTTGTTGATGACGAGCATCGCATCGTCTTCGTACAGCACCTCGAACTGCGCGGGCGGCACGATCGGCGTGTCGGCGCGCGCGAGGTCGGCCGCCGCCACCCGCACGGGCGGCACGCGGACGATGTCGCCGAACGCGAGGCGATACTGGGCGTCGACCCGACCCTTGTTCACGCGCACTTCGCCGCTGCGCAGGATCCGGTAAATATGGCTTTTGGGCACGCCTTTACAGACGCGCAACAGGAAGTTGTCGATCCGCTGACCGGCCGAGTTTTCGTCGATCTGGATCATCGATACCTGGCCGCTTGCGACTGAATTCTGGGATATTTTGCCTAACTCATTCATACTGAATATAATTTTGCCCAGCCGGACGTTGAGGGTGGCCTGACAGGCCGGCCCCGACGGAATCGGGCAAGGCGCAAGCGCAAACCGCTATTTTACTTGCGCCGGGGGTCTGCTGCTCGCCCCTAACCAAAGAGATGCAGCAAGTTGCACGCACGGCGCCGCCCGTCGGCAAGGATCGCGCCCACAGGCGGATTCGGTCGGCAAGGCGCCGCGGTAACGGAAAGTTGGTTGAAAAGAATTTGATCGGCAGCCCGACGGCGTGAAGTACGTCCGTAGGCTGCCGGTTGCGAAAATACGGCGTTGCGCCCGATTTGGCCCCGCGAAGCGTGCGGGGCTTGGCGACGTCAAACCAGGGAAGTACACCCCAGGCGGGAAAGTCGGGCTGGATTCGATACTCCCCGCTGCGGCCCAAGCCGCAGCATCTGCCGCCCGTCGGCGCGCGCGACGCATTGCGCGCGCCCCGTGGCAGTGCCCCGGTCTCAGGCTTAGCGCGCTTTCGCAGCGTGCGGTGTGTGGACGCCGTGCTTTGAAGCCGTGTTCGCAGGTGCCCTTTGGCCGCCGGCCCCGTCTTTCGGGCCCAAGCGCCTCTTCAGGCAATTCTCCCCGCCATCCTTCCCGCTCCAGCGTGCCCGTGACAACACAACAAGGCGCGGCCTGCCGTCGTTCCCGCCCTCGCGACTGACAATCGCGAGGCGCCGGCAGCAGAGCCGCCTGGAGTCGTTCATGAAACGCATGCTGTTCAATGCGACGCAGCAGGAGGAGCTGCGCGTCGCCATCGTCGATGGGCAAAAGCTCATCGACATCGACATCGAGACAGCCGGGCGCGAACAGCGCAAGGGCAATATCTATAAAGGTGTCGTGACCCGCATCGAGCCGTCGCTCGAAGCGTGCTTCGTCAACTACGGCGAAGACCGCCACGGCTTCCTGCCGTTCAAGGAAGTCGCCCGCCAGTACTTCAAGGAAGGCATCGACATGCGCTCCGCGCGCATCCAAGATGCCCTGCGCGAAGGCCAGGAGCTGATCGTTCAGGTCGAGAAGGAGGAGCGCGGCAACAAGGGCGCCGCCCTCACGACCTTCATCTCGCTCGCCGGCCGCTACCTCGTGCTGATGCCGAACAACCCGCGCGGCGGCGGCGTATCGCGCCGGATCGAAGGCGACGAGCGGCAGGAACTGCGCGAAACCATGGCGCAGCTGCAGATTCCCGACGGCATGAGCATGATCGCCCGCACCGCGGGCATCGGCCGCAGCGCCGAGGAACTGCAGTGGGACCTGAACTACCTGCTGCAGCTGTGGCGCGCGATCGAAGCGGCATCGCAAAGCGGCAATTCCGGCCAGCCGATGCTGATCTATCTGGAATCGAGCCTCGTGATCCGCGCGATCCGGGACTATTTCCAGCCCGATATCGGCGAAATCCTGATCGACACGACCGAGATCTACGATCAGGCCCGTGCGTTCATGGACATCGTGATGCCGGACAACGTGTCGAAGGTGAAGCGTTACCACGACGACGTGCCGCTCTTCTCGCGCTTCCAGATCGAGCACCAGATCGAGACCGCGTATTCGCGCACGGTGCCGCTGCCGTCGGGCGGCGCGATCGTGATCGACCACACCGAAGCGCTCGTCGCGATCGACGTCAACTCGGCGCGTGCGACCAAAGGCGCGGACATCGAGGAAACGGCGACCCGCACGAACCTCGAAGCGGCGGACGAAGTGGCCCGCCAGCTGCGCCTGCGCGACCTCGGCGGCCTGATCGTGATCGACTTCATCGACATGGAGTCGGCGAAGAGCCAGCGCGAAGTCGAGCAACGCCTGAAGGACGCGCTCAAGCACGACCGTGCGCGCGTGCAGATGGGCAAGATCTCCCGCTTCGGCCTGATGGAACTGTCGCGCCAGCGCCTGCGTCCGGCCCTGTCGGAAGGCAGCCACGTGACGTGCCCGCGCTGTAACGGCACCGGCCACATCCGCGATACCGAATCGTCCGCGCTGCAGGTCCTGCGGATCATTCAGGAAGAAGCGATGAAGGAAAACACCGCGGCGATCCACTGCCAGGTGCCGGTCGAGGTGACCGCCTTCCTGCTCAACGAAAAGCGTCAGGAAATCAACAAGATCGAGTCGCGCTTCAAGGTCGGCATCGTGCTGATCCCGAACAAGCACCTCGATACGCCGCACTACAAGCTCGAGCGCCTGCGCCATGACGACGCGCGCCTCGACGATCCGCGTGCGTCCTGGAAGATGGCGGAAGAAGCCGCCCGCGAACTGGAGTCGGAAACCGGCTACAGCAAGCGTGCGGCCGACGTGAAGCCGAAGCAGGAAGCCGCGGTCAAGGGCATCACGCCCGAGCGTCCGGCACCGAGCCCGGCACCGCAGCGCCCGGTCGAACCGGTTGCGGTACCCGCCCCGGTCGCCGCGGCGAGCGGCGGCTTCATCGGCTGGCTGAAGGGTCTGTTCGGCATGTCGCCGGCTTCGGCACCCGCGCCGGTCGCACCGGCACCGGCCAAGGAGCAGGCAGCCCGTCCGGCCCGCGAGCGGACCGAGAAGACCGAGCAGCGCGGCGGCGATCGCAACCGCAACCGTCGCGGCGGCGCCCAGCAGGCTCAGGGCGGTCGCGATCAGGCAGCGGCAGGCCGTGGCCAGTCGCAACGCCTGGAACGCGAAGGCAAGGAAGGGCGCGAGCCGCGTGAACCGCGCGAAGGTCGCGAACCGCGTGAAGGCCGTGAGCCGCGCGAAAGCCGTGAGGGTCGCGAAAGTCGCGAGGGTCGTGGCCCACGCGAAGGCCGCGAACCGCGTGAGCCGCGTGAGAGCCGTGAACCGCGCGAGAACCGCGAACCGCGCGAGCGCACCGAGCAGCCGGAAGCCGTCGAGGCAGCCGGCCGCGGCGAGCGCCAGGAACGCGGCGAACGTCGCGAGCGCGGAGAGCGCCGCAAGCCGACGCAACACGCGGCGACGCTCGAAACCGTCACCCGTGGCGAGAACCATCCGGAAGCGGCAGCCGACCAGACTGCAGCCGTCGCCCTGCCGGGCGCCGATGTCGCAGCCGACGCGGAAGCCGGCGCACGTGACGGCGAGGAACGTCGCCGCCGCCGCCGCGGTCGCCGTGGCGGTCGTCGCGAGCGCGAGGACGAAGGCGCAGTCGTCGACCACGCCGAGCAAGGCGCGGACGGCGAAGCCGCCGTGCAGGCCGTGACGACGGAAACCCCGAGCGCGGTCGAGCCGGCTCATACGGCCGCACCGGTCGCGGTGGCAGCCGTCGCCGCAGCAGGCGCAGTCGTTGCCGAAGCGGCGGCACCGGTCGCAGCCGAGCCGCAACCGGCACCGGTTCGCGTCGAAGCGACGCCGGTCGAGCCGCTCGAGCCGGCCGTCGTCGCACCGGCAGCCGAAGCGGCACCGGTCACGCCGGCCGCTGCTCCGGAAGCCGCCCCGGCTCCGGTCGCGGTTTCGCCGACCGATGCGTTCGAAGTGCCGGCCGCGCCGGCTGCCGCCGAAGCGCCGCAGTCCGCGCCCGTCGAGCAGGCCGCACCGGCACCGGTCGTCGCAGCCGAAGCAGCTCCGGCCGCCGTCGAACCGGCTCGCGTCGAAACTGCGCCGGTCGAAGCCGTCGCCGCGCCGGCACCGGCGCCCGTGCAAACGGCCGCTGCGCCAGCGTCGGCGAGCCTCGATGTCGTGCTGGAACAAGCCGGTCTTGTGTGGGTGAACACCGACGCCGACAAGTTCCGCGCTGCTCAGGAAGCCGCGTCTAGCCTGCCGCGCGCAGTCCGCGTTCCGCGCGAGCGCAAGGCGCTGCCGCCGGTCGACACGACCCCGATGCAGCAGGTCGAAACGTCGCAACATTAAGCGGCGCATCGCCCGACCAGGAAAAGCCCGCCTCCGGCGGGCTTTTCCATTTCCGCGCTGCGGGTTTCCGCCCACCGGCCCGGCCAGCCGCTTCCGGCTAGAATAGAAGCTTGGCTCGCACTTCTTTCAACATGTCCCGACGCATCATTCCTCTCGCCGACGTCAGCGGGATGCCGGATATCTCCGGCGTCGCGCATACCCCTGACGGCGCCTTGGCCGACACGCTCGCCAGGCCGCTGCGCGACCTGCGCATCTCGGTGACGGACCGCTGCAACTTCCGTTGCGTGTACTGCATGCCGCGAGACGTGTTCGACAAGAACTACCCGTTCCTGCCGCACAGCGCGCTGCTCACGCACGAAGAAATCGAGCGCGTGGCGCGGCTGTTCGTCGCACACGGCGTCGAAAAGATCCGGATCACCGGCGGCGAACCGCTGCTGCGCAAGAACCTCGAATTCTTGATCGAGCGCCTCGCGCGCCTGACGACCCATGACGGCCGCCCGCTCGACCTGACGCTGACGACCAATGGCTCGCTGCTCGCGCGCAAGGCGCGCGCGCTGAAGGATGCCGGCCTCACGCGCGTGACGGTCAGCCTCGACGCGCTCGACGATAAGTTGTTCAAGCGCATGAACGACGCCGACTTCGCGAGCGCCGACGTGCTCGACGGCATCTTCGCCGCGCAGGCCGCGGGCCTCGCGCCAGTCAAGGTCAACATGGTCGTGAAGCGCGGCACCAACGACAGCGAGATCCTGCCGATGGCCGAGCGCTTCCGCGGCACCGGCGTGATCCTGCGTTTCATCGAATACATGGACGTCGGCACGTCGAACGGCTGGAACATGACCGAAGTGCTGCCGTCCGCGGACGTCGTCGCACGGATCGCCGAACAGTTCCCGCTCGTGCCGCTCGAGCCGCACACGGCGGCGGAAACCGCGCAGCGCTGGGGCTATGCCGACGGCAGCGGCGAAATCGGCGTGATCTCGAGCGTCACACAGGCATTTTGCGGCGACTGCACGCGCGCGCGGTTGTCGACCGAAGGCAAGCTGTATCTGTGCCTGTTCGCGTCGACCGGCCATGACCTGCGCGCCCTCGTGCGCGGCGGCGCCAGCGACGCCGAGATCGCGACCGCGATCGCCCGCATCTGGCAGGCCCGCACCGACCGCTATTCGCAGCTGCGCGGCAGCGCGACCGCCGACGCGGCGCCCCACGGTGCCGGCAAGCGCGTAGAAATGTCGTACATCGGCGGCTGACGCGCGCCCGCCGCCCCGATTTCCCGCGATGTCCGCTTCCGCCTCGCCTTCCGTCACCGGCCTGCTGCTCGCGGGCGGGCGCGCGACGCGCATGGACGGCGCCGACAAGGGTCTGCAACTGCTCGACGGTACGCCGCTTGCGCTGCACGTGCTGCGCCGGCTATCGCCGCAGGTCGACGAGACGCTGATCAGCGCGAATCGCAACACCGATCGCTATGCCGAGCTCGGTGCGCCGTTCGACGCGCGCATCGTGCCGGACGAAACACCCGATTTCCCCGGCCCGCTCGCGGGTCTGCTCGCCGGCATGCGCGCGGCGCGCGCACCGCTCGTCGCGTGCTCGCCGTGCGATACGCCCTATTTGCCGACCGACCTCGTCGCGCGGCTGCATGCGGCGCTCGATGCGCAGCAGGCCGACATCGCGATGGCGGTGACCGTCGACGCGCAACAGGCACGTTCGCCGCAGCCGACCTTCGCGCTGCTGCGCACGTCGCTCGCCGACGACCTCGCGGTCAGGCTCGCGGCCGGCGAGCGCAAGGTGCGTGCGTGGTACGCACGCCACAAGACGGTCGAAGTCGAGTTCTGCGACGAGCGTGCGTTTTACAATGCCAACTCCTGGCAGGAACTTGCCGCGCTTGCCCGCCGCTGACGGCCCCGGCATCCGTTCCCGCCCGCCGCATGCGCCTTCGCGCTCCGGCGCCCTCCGCGCGCCACCGGCCACGAACCCGATACGCCTTGCGGCGCAGTCAGACTGATGATCACGCAATCCTCGCCCGCCTCCCGAACCGCACCCGATTCCGCTGCCCCGTTGTCGCTCGCCGACGCGCAGGCGCTCGCGTGCCGATTCGCGATGCCGGTCGACGCGTGCGACACAGTGCCGCTGCATGACGCCCTCGACCGCGTGCTCGCGGCCGACGTGAATGCGCCGTTCGACATTCCCGCGTACGACAACTCGGCGATGGACGGCTATGCATTCGACGGCAGCGCACATGGGCCTGCATCGGCCGCCGACATCGCGTTGACGGTCGCCGGCACGGCGTTCGCCGGCCATCCGTTCGACGGAGTCGTGGCGCCCGGTGCGTGCATCCGCATCATGACCGGCGCGCCGATGCCAGCCGGATGCGACACGGTCATTCCGCAGGAACGCGTGCGCGTCGACGGCGACGTCATCCGCTTCGCCGCGCACGACGTCACGCGCGGCGCAAACTGCCGCAGGGCCGGCGAGGATCTCGCCCGCGGCGCCTGCGCGCTTGCCGCCGGGCGCATCCTCCGCCCGTCCGATCTCGGCTTGCTCGCATCGCTCGGGTTGCACGAAGTCACGGTGCGCCGCCGCGTGCGCGTCGCCGTGTTCTCGACCGGCGACGAACTGCGCGAACCCGGCGAGCCGCTCGATCGCGGCACGCTGTACGACAGCAATCGCGGGATGCTGGTCGCGATGCTCGAAAGGCTGCACATCGACGCGCTCGATCTCGGGATCGTCCGCGACGATCCCGTGGCGCTCGAACGCGCGCTGCGCGAGGCCGCCGCCGCACAGGCCGACGCGGTGATCACGTCGGGCGGCGTGTCGGTCGGCGAAGCCGATTTCACGCGCGACGTGATGGCGCGGCTCGGCGACGTGACCTTCGCGAGCCTCGCGCTGCGGCCCGGCCGGCCGCTCGCGTGCGGCACGCTCGCGCCTGCGGCCGACGGCGCCGGCCACGTGCTGTTCTTCGGGCTGCCCGGCAATCCGGTCGCGTCCGCCGTGACGTTCTACGCGATCGTGCGCCCCGCGCTGCTGACGCTGGCCGGCGCGCATGCGCCACCGCCGGCGATGTACACGGCACGCAGCACGCAGGCGCTGAAAAAGCACCCGGGCCGTACAGAATACCTGCGCGCCGTCGCGACGCGCGACGCCGACGGCCAGTGGCACGTCGCACCGGCCGGCTCGCAGAGTTCCGCATCGCTGAGCGGCCTCGCGGCCGCCAACTGTTTCATCGTCCTGGGCCACGATTCCGCGGCAGTCGACGCGGGCGCCCCGGTCGACATCCTGCCGCTCGACGGCTTGATCTGAATTCCAATCGGTATATCTCTACGGGGGCAATCCGCACATGAAGAAACAAATCTCGTCGATCGCCGCGGGGCAGACCGCGAAGGCGCTGATCCTCGTCTATCTGACGTTCAGCGTGCCGATCGTGCTGCTCGGCATCCTGGTCGCGTACATCCGCTACGGGATGGTCGAACTGAGCACGATCCTGAGCGCGCTGCTGCTGAACGCGATCCTCGGTTTCGTGCTGCTGTGGATCGCCTGCCACGCGTACAACTGGGTCGCGTCGCGCTTCGGCGGCATCGAGATCGTGCTGTCCGATCCGCCGGAGGAAGCGTGAGCGGCACGCCGCTGATCCGCACGGCCGAAACGCGCGACGTCGGTGCGATTCTCGCGCTGATGCGCGAGCTGGCCGAGTTCGAGAAGCTTGCGCACCTGTTCGTCGCGAGCGACGCCGATCTGGCCGACGCGCTGTTCGGCGAGCGCCCCGCCGCCGAAGCGCTGGTGGCCGAGCGCGACGGCGCGATCGTCGCGTATGCGCTGTTCTTTCACAACTATTCGACGTTCCTCGGCCGTCGCGGCCTGTATCTCGAGGATCTGTACGTGCAGCCGTCGCAGCGCGGCACGGGCCTCGGCACCGCGATGCTGCAGCACCTCGCGGCACTCGCAGTCGAGCGCCGCTGTGCTCGCTTCGAATGGTCGGTGCTGGACTGGAACCAGCCGGCGATCGACTTCTACGAAAAGATGGGCGCGACCGTGCTGCCGGAATGGCGCATCGTGCGCGTCACCGGGGATGCGCTGAACGCGCTCGCCGCACGTTGAACGCGGGCCGGCCACGCCGGTCGGTGCTGCAAAGGAAAACGGGCGCCACGGCGCCCGTTTTTCGTTCCAGCCGGCTTCGGCTGTACACGTGATGCGTCATGCATCGTCCGCATCGGCGCCGTCGGCGGCTTCCGCGCCGAGCAGCCCGGCCGCCGTCTCGCCCGGCAACGCCTCGACCTGCTTCAGCTTGCGGTTCATCACGCGGGTGCGCTGCTCGGCGGCCTCGATCGAGCGCGTGACCGTTTCGAGCTGCGCCTTCGTGCGCGCGAGCACATCGCCGAACTTGCCGAATTCGGTCTTCACCGCACCGAGCACCTGCCACACTTCGCTCGAGCGCTGCTCGATCGCGAGCGTGCGGAAACCCATCTGCAGGCTGTTCAGCAGCGCGGTCAGCGTGGTCGGGCCGGCCACCGTGACACGATAGTCGCGCTGCAGCAGGTCGGTCAGCCCCGGGCGGCGCAGGATCTCCGCGTAGAGCCCCTCGGTCGGCAGGAACAGCAGCGCGAAATCGGTCGTATGCGGCGGTGCGACGTACTTCTCCGCAATCGTGCGCGCTTCCATCCGCACGCGCGCCTCGAGCGCACGGGCCGCGTCCTCGACCGCCACGGAATCGGCGCGCTCCTGCGCGTCGATCAGCCGCTCGTAGTCCTCGCGCGGGAATTTCGCGTCGATCGGCAGCCACACCGGCGGCGCGTCGCGCGTGCCGGCATCGCGCCCCGGCAGCCGGATCGCGAACTCGACGCGTTCGCTGCTCTTCGGCACCGTCGCGACGTTCTTCGCATACTGGTCGGGCGTAAGCATCTGCTCGAGCAAGGCCTCGAGCTGCACCTCGCCCCAGGTGCCGCGCGTCTTCACGTTCGTCAGCACCTTCTTGAGGTCTCCAACGCCGGCCGCGAGCGTCTGCATCTCGCCGAGCCCGCGGTGGACCTGCTCGAGCCGGTCCGACACGAGCTTGAACGATTCGCCGAGCCGTTGTTCGAGCGTCGCATGCAGCTTCTCGTCGACGGTGCGGCGCATCTCCTCGAGCTTCGCCGCATTGTTCGTCTCGATTTCCTTCAGCCGCTGCTCGAGCGTCGCACGCACTTCGCCGATCCGGCGATCGTTGGCCTCGGTCAGTTGCGTGAGCTGCCGGTTCAGCGTGTCGCCGAACAGCCGCAGCGCGACCGTCTGCTCTTCGCGCGCCTGCTGCGCCTGACGCTGCACGCTCTCGCGCATCGCATCGAACTGCTGCGCGTTGCCCGCGACGAGCTTGCCCAACTGTTGCGCGAACCCCTCGATCTGATTGTTCTGCACGGTCGCGATACTCGTGAGCTGTGTCGCGAGCGTCTGCTGAAGCTGCGAGAAACTGCCAGCCAGCTCGGTGCGCGAGCCGCGCGCGTTCTCGACGATCTCGCCACGCAGCTCGCGCTCGAGCCGCTCGACCGCGAGCGCCTGCGCGTGCGCGGCGTCCTCGATCCGGTCGCCGAGCACGGCCGCATCGTCGTGGCGGCCACCGCCGCGCACGATCGCGACGATCGCCACCGCGAGCGCGACGGCCAGCACGATGACCGTCGCCAGCAACAACATCGTCGTCATGCGCGCGGCTTCCCGATCACGTCAGGGTTGATCGGGTTCGGCGGCTGCCCCGCGCGCGGCCCTTCGCCCAGCGCGGCGATCAGGTTGTCGGCCGCGAGGTTCGCCATCGCGCGGCGCGTCTTCTCGGTCGCGCTCGCGATGTGTGGCGTCAGCACGACGTTCGGCACCTCGAGCAGCGCCGGGTGCACGCTCGGTTCGCCTTCATAGACGTCGAGGCCTGCCGCGGCGATCGTCCTGTCGCGCAGTGCGGCGGCCAGCGCCGCGTCGTCGACGATGCCGCCGCGCGCGATGTTGGTCAGCGTCGCGGTGGGTTTCATCTTCGCGAGCTCGGCCGCGCCGATCGTGTGATGGTTCTCCTTCGTGTACGGCAGCACGAGCACGACGTGATCGGCGCGCGCCAGCAAGTCATCCTTCGACAGGTATTCGGCATTCAGCTCGGCCTCGATCTCGGGCGCGACCCGCGACCGGTTGTGATAAATCACCTCCATCCCGAAGCCGCGCGCGCGCCGTGCGAGTGCCTGACCGATGCGCCCCATCCCGATGACGCCGAGCGTCGAGCCGTAAATGTCGCTGCCGAGGAAACCGTCATACGCCCACTTCTGCCAGTGTCCGGCGCGCAACCAGTGCTCGGATTCGGCGATCCGCCGCGCGGCGGCCATCATCAACGCCCAGCCGAAATCCGCGGTCGATTCGTTCAGCACGTCGGGCGTGTTGGTGCCGAGCACGTTCGCGGCATTGAACGCGGCCATGTCGAAATTGTTGTAGCCGACCGCCATGTTCGACACGACGCGCAGGCGCGGCGCCGCCGCGAGCGCGGCCGCGCCGACCGGGTCGCCCGCCGTCAGCGCGCCGTCCTTGTCCGCGAGACGCGCAGCGAGCGCATCGGGGGCGAGCGCGTCGCCATTGTTCCAGTCGACTTCGAAATACTGCTCGAGCCGTTCGATCACGTCCGGAAAGATCGGACGTGCGACCAGGATCTTCTGCATCGCCATCTCCGCATGCCGCGGCCGGCACGCGGCACATCGTGCGCCGCCGGAGCCGTCCGCGCTTGGTTGAAAATCGTCAGCCTACGCCGGGAAGAAGATCCACGACGTCAGCAGGAATACGGGTACCAGGATCACGAGCGCCCAGCCCAGATACGCGAAGAAGCTCGGCATCTTCACGCCGCGCGATTCCGCGATCGCCTTCACCATGAAATTCGGCGCATTGCCGATGTAGCTGTTCGCGCCCATGAACACCGCCCCCGCCGAAATCGCGGCAAGCGTCGTCGCGCCGGTCGTCATCAGCGCTTGCGCATCGCCGCCCGCGAGGTTGAAGAACACGAGGTAGGTCGGCGCGTTGTCGAGAAACGACGACAGCAAGCCGGTCGCCCAGAAGTACATCGCGTCGATCGGCTTGCCGTCGGGCCCCGTGACGAGATGGACGATCTGGGCGAACGCACCGTCCGCACCCGCGCGGAGGATCACGATCACCGGCGCGATCGTCACGAAGATCCCCGCGAACAGCTTCGCGACCTCCTCGATCGGCGCCCAGTTGAACGCGTTGCCTTCGCGCGCCGAGCGCGGCGTCAGCGCGAGCGACGCGAGCGTCACGACGACCAGCGCGACGTCGCGCACGAGATTCTGCAGCGCGACGTGCGTGCCCCACACGTCGAACGAGATGCCCGGCTTCCAGACGCCGCTCATCAGCACGAGGCCGATCACGGCCGCGAGCAACACGAAGTTGACCTTGCCGTCGATCGACAGCGCACCGCCGTCAGGCGTCGGGTCGAGTGCGGCCGGCCGCTCCTCGCCGGCCTTCCGGTAGAAGTACGTATCGAGCACGAAGAAAAGCGTCAGCAGCACCGCGCAGATGAACAGCATCGGCAGTGCGAGATGCGTGGTCGTCCAGAAGAAGCTCACGCCGTTCAGGAAGCCGAGGAACAGCGGCGGATCGCCGAGCGGCGACAGCGAGCCGCCTGCGTTCGCGACGAGGAAGATGAAGAAGATCACGACGTGCACGACATGCTTGCGGTTATCGTTCGCGCGCAGCAGCGGCCGGATCAGCAGCATCGCGGCGCCCGTCGTGCCCATCACGCTCGCGAGCAGCGTGCCGAGCGCGAGGATCGCGGTGTTCAGCTTCGGTGTGCCGTGCAGGTTGCCGTTGACGCAAATGCCGCCGGCGACCGTATAGAGCGCCGTCAACAGCACGATGAACGGTATGTACTCCTCGAGCAGCGCGTGCACGAGCGTACCGAACGCCGTGCCCGCACCGAACGCGGCGGCGAACGGAACCAGGAACACGATCGCCCACGCCGCGGCGATCTTGCCGAAGTGGTGATGCCAGAACACCGGCGCGACGAGCGGGAACACCGCGATGGACAGCAGGATCCCGGCGAACGGGATGCCCCAGAGTGCGGACAGCGTGGCACCGTCGAGCGTGGCGGCCGATGCAAGCGCGGGAACGGCGCCAAGCGCTGCTCCCGACGCCATGCCCGCCCAGGCGGCATGTCGTTTCATGCAGAACTTCCTTGTGCGTGTGAGTCGAGTGAGGATGGATCAGGCGCGCGCGTCATGCGCCGCGTACGACGATCGCGTGAACGCGGTACGGGCCGTGCGCGCCCAGCACGATGGTCTGCTCGATATCGCCCGTGCGCGACGGGCCCGATACGAAATTGACCGCACGCGGCAATTCGCCGCGCTCCGCGCGAATCAGCGCGAATGCGTCTTCATGGCCCGCGACGATCCGCGACGCCGGCACGATCGCGATGTGCGTCTCCGGCAGCAGCCCGGCCGACGCATAAGTGTCGGGGCCGGACAGCAGCACCAGCGAACCGGTTTCGGCGGTTGCGCAGAAGCAGCCGGTGAGGCCGACGAGATCGCCGTCGCGCGGTTTTCGGCATTCGACCGACAAGCCCGCGCCGGCCCAGTCGAGCTCGGCCAGCGTGCGCCACGCGACGGCCTGCATTGGCAGGCCGTGAGCGGAAAGATAGCGGGCGGCGGCGGCCGGCGCATCGGCCAGTGTCGCGACCTCGTCGACCGTCGTCGACAAGCGAGCCGCTTCGTCGACGAATGCGGCGACGAGGTCGGCCGGCATCGGCGGGCGCGGCCCCTCGGGATGGCGGGCGAGATAGTCGGCGACGCCGTCGCGCTCCGCTGCATCGGGTTCGGGCGCGCGTCCTTGCGCCGCGCGAATGCGTGCGAGGATCTGGCGACGGGCAGCGGAAGTGTCCATGAACGGTCCTCGTGACGTTGGCGTGCAATACCGTCGGATTATACCGGCCGCCCTCGCCGCGACGCACCTGGCCGCTTGGCCGACGCTTACTGCGATGCGTCCTCGTCGACCGGCTGCGCGATGCCGAACACCTGGCGCAGGTACGCGAGATACGCCTTGTCGTCGCACATGCTCTTGCCCGGCGAATCCGACAGCTTCGCGACCGGCTGTCCGTTGCAGCGGACCATCTTGATCACGATCTGCAGCGGCACGTAGCCGAGATCGTTCGTGAGATTGGTGCCGACGCCGAACGCGAGCTTGCAGCGGTTGCGGAACCGTTCGTACAGCTGCATGACCTTCGGGATGTCCAGCGCGTCCGAGAACACGAGCACCTTGGTACGCGGATCGCAGCGGTTCGCCTCGTAGTGGCGCAGCATGCGCTCGCCCCATTCGAACGGATCGCCCGAATCGTGGCGCGCGCCGTCGAACAGCTTGCAGAAGTACATGTCGAAGTCGTTCAGGAACGCGTCCATCCCGTAAACGTCCGACAGCGCGATCCCGAGGTCGCCGCGATACTCCTTCGCCCACATCTCGAAACCGTAGGTCTGCGAATCGCGCAGCCGCGGGCCGAGCGCCTGGCAGGCCTGCAGGTATTCGTGGGCCATCGTGCCGAGCGGCGTCAGGCCGTGCTTCATCGCGTAGAACACGTTGCTCGTGCCCGCGAATTGCGGCCCGAGCCCGTCGCGCAGCGTCAGCGCGACCTCCTCGTGCCACACCTTCGAAAAGCGCCGGCGCGTGCCGTAGTCGGCGATCTTGCAGTCGGCGAACTCGGGCTTCGCGCCGAGCAGCTTGATCTTCTCGCGCAGCCGTTCGCGGCCTTCGCGATAGTCGGGCTCGCGCTGCGTGTTGCGGAAATAGACCTCGTTGACGATCGCGAGCGCCGGGATCTCGAACAGGATCGTGTGCAGCCACGGCCCCTCGATCACGATGTCGATCTCGCCGTTGCCCTTCGGCGAAGGCGTGATCGAGATGTATTTCTCGTTCAGGTGGAACAGCGCGAGGAAGTCGACGAAGTCGCTCTTGATGAAGCGCATGCGCCGCAGGTAGTCGAGTTCGTCGTCGGTGAAGCGCAGCGAACACAGGCCGCGCACCTCGTCGCGGATCTCGTCGATGTACGGGACGAGATCGACGCCGGGCGTGCGACACCGGAACCGGTACTCGACGTTTGCGGCAGGAAAGTGATGCAGGACGACCTGCATCATCGTGAATTTGTAGAGATCCGTGTCGAGCAGCGAAGTGATGATCATGATTACGGCACCGCCAATATCGTGACAGGGCCCCGGCGCACCGCGCGCCGCCCGGTCTGCCGGCCATGTTACCCGAATGCGGGCCCGACCATCATGAAACCGCCTCCCCCTTCCCCACCGCGTCGTGCGGCCGGCCGTACGCACCGCGCCCACGGTCGGCCCCATAAACTAATCACGAAACGATATAAGCCGGAAAGCCGACCACGCCATGCGGGTTTTGCGCTTCAGTTACAATGCCGCTTTTGGCGCAAACGCCACCCCATATATACCGCCAAGCAGGAGCGTTTTAATGACTCACGTTGTGACCGAAGGCTGCATCAAGTGCAAATACACGGATTGCGTGGATGTGTGCCCGGTGGATTGCTTCCGTGAAGGTCCCAACTTTCTCGCCATCGATCCGGACGAGTGCATCGACTGCGCCGTGTGCGTCGCCGAGTGCCCGACCAATGCGATCTATGCCGAAGAAGACGTTCCGGGCGACCAGCAGCAGTTCACCGAGCTGAACGCCGAGCTGGCGAAGAACTGGCCGTCCATCACGAAGACGAAGCCGGCACCGGCCGATGCGGACGAGTGGAAGGACGTGCAGGAAAAGCTGCACCTGCTCGAACGCTGATCGCGCAGCGGCGCCGCAAAATATTTTGCACGTCGCCGCTCAAAAGTGTTGACAGGTTAGCGAACGCTCCATACAATCTCGTTTCTCTGCTGTTGTTGTTTGTTCCCCGATAGCTCAGTCGGTAGAGCGCCGGACTGTTAATCCGTAGGTCCCTGGTTCGAGCCCAGGTCGGGGAGCCAAAAACGCAAGAGCCCGTTGAAGGTGGACGGGTTTTTTGTTGGCCACCAAACAAGCACGCAGATGTACCGATTTATTCCCCGATAGCTCAGTCGGTAGAGCGCCGGACTGTTAATCCGTAGGTCCCTGGTTCGAGCCCAGGTCGGGGAGCCAGACAGCAAAAGGCCCGTCATTCGACGGGCCTTTTGTTTTTCCGGCGCCCGTCGGTCACCGCCGCGCATGCTAGAGTTTCTGTCCCGCATTCGCATCCGGTTCCATCGATGAAGCACCGCCTCCTTTCCGCTGCGCCGTTCGCCCTTCTGCTCTCCGCCCTTGCCGCCGCGCCGCTCGCGCACGCGGAGGAAGTCGGCAGCGTCAACACTCATTTCCGCGTGACGGGCTCCGACCGCGTGGTCGTCGAAGCGTATGACGATCCGCTCGTGACGGGCGTCACCTGCTACGTGTCGCGGGCGCGCACCGGCGGGATCAAGGGCACGCTCGGCGTCGCCGAGGATCCGAGCGAAGCGTCGATCGCGTGCCGGCAAGTCGGTCCGCTCAGCTTCAAGGAGCCGCTCAAGCAGCAGACCGACGTGTTCAGCGAGCGGATGTCGTTCATCTTCAAGACGCTGCATGTCGTGCGCGTGGTCGACAAGAAGCGCAACACGCTCGTCTACCTGACCTACAGCGACCGCATCGTCAGCGGCAGTCCGAAGAACGCCGTGACCGCGGTGCCGATGCCGGCCGGCACGACGATTCCGGTCAAGTAAGCCCGCGCCGGCCGGGCGCTCGAGCGATACACTGTCGATTCGACCGCCCTCGCGCCCGACCATGTCCGCCCCCCGCCTTCTTCCGGACTCCGCACGTTACTGGCGCACGCCGCTGCTGCCGGATGCGGACCTGCTCACGGCGACCTATCGCGACCATACGTTCGCGCCGCACTGGCACGACGCGTACACGATTCCCGTGATCCTCGAGGGCGCGGAGCGCTACACCTGTCGCGGCAGCGGCCATGTCGCCGAAACGGGCACCGTGCCCGTGATCAATCCCGGCGAGGTGCACACGGGCTCGCGCGCGACGGACGAAGGCTGGTGCTATCGCGTGAGCTACGTGCCGGTCGACTACATTCGCGCGCTCGCGAGCGCGATCGCGGGGCGCCCGCAGGATGCGCCATGGTTCCCGTCCGACGTGATCCGCGACGCCGATCTCGCGGCACGGCTCGCGCTGGCCCACCGGATGATGGAGGCAGGCAGCGAGTGCATGCCGCCGTTCCATCCGCACGAGCAGCCGGCCGCCGACGTTCCGGCCGCCGCGGCACCGTGCGCCTACGATCCGCTCGCCGCCGAAACGGCGATGCTCGATGCATTGTCGACACTGATCGCGCGCCATGCCGACGCGCGGCTTCAGCCGGCGGCGCTCGCGGCCGACGAGCCGCGCGTCGACGCGATGCGCGAGAGGCTCGCCGCCGATCTCACGTGCACGGTCACGCTCGACGACGTCGCGCAGGCCGCCGGCCTGTCGCCGTTCCACGCAGCGCGCCTGTTCACCCGGACGATCGGGATGCCGCCGCATGCGTGGCGCAACCAGCTGCGGCTGCAGCGCGCGCTTGCGCCGTTGCGCGCGGGCGTGTCGATCGCCGACGTCGCCGCGGCCAGCGGCTTCGTCGACCAGAGTCACTTCTCCCGGCATTTCAAGCGGATGTTCGGCGTGCCGCCCGGACGCTGGCAGGCGCGCTGACGCGCACACGCCCATCCTGCATTCGACGATACGCGGCAACCGGCACGCAGATTGCGCCGCCGGCGCCGCGTGCGCAAGAACGTACAAGCCGCCACGAGCAGCGCACCGCTATCCTGCATTGCATGGAGACGCGCCCTGTGAAACCTGCACCCACACCTTCATCCCCGCCCCGCCGCCCGCTCAACGAATGGCTCGACGGCGCACGCGACACGATCCCGATGATGATCGGCGCGGCGCCGTTCGGCGTGATCTTCGGCACGCTGGTCGGCGGCGGCCCGCTCGCCGCATGGCACGGCGCGTTGATGTCGCTTGCGGTGTTCGCGGGCTCAGCGCAATTCATCGCGCTCGGCCTGATCGCCGGCAGCGCGAGCTTCGTCGTCGTGCTCGCGACGACGCTGATCGTGAACCTGCGTCACCTGCTGTACAGCGCGACGCTCGCCCCGTACGTCGCGCACCTGCCGCTGCGCTGGCGCGCGACGCTCGGCGCGCTGATGACCGACGAGGTGTTCGCGGTCGCCTACGCGCACTACCGGCACTTCCCGCCCGGTGCGATCGGCCCCCACTACTTCTTCGGCTCGGGCCTCGCGATGTACCTGAACTGGCAGGTCTGGACGCTCGCGGGCATCGGTTTCGGCGCGGCCTTCCCGGGCCTCCAGTCGCTCGGCCTCGATTTCGCGATGGCGGCGACCTTCATCGCGATCGTCGTTCCGCAACTCGGCACGCTGCGCTATTTCGCGGCCGCCGCGACGGCCGGTACGCTCGCGTACTTCTGGCAGGGCTGGCCGTACAAGCTCGGGCTGCTGGGCGCGGTCGCCGCCGGCGTCGCGGTCGGCGTCGCGCTGACACTGCGGCACGAGCGTTCGCGCACCGCCTCACACACGGAGACCGCATCGTGAGCTACGCGCTGCTGATCCTCGGGATGGCCGTGATCACCTATGCGATCCGGACGACGCTGTTCCTGTTCGGCGAGCGGCTGACCTTCCCGCCGCTCGTGCGGACCGCGCTCGGCTTCGTGCCCGTCACCGTGCTGACCGCGATCATCGTGCCGATGACCGTCTCGCCGCACGGCGGCACGGCCGAACTGACCTGGCGCAATCCGCAGCTCGTCGGCGCGCTCGCCGCCGTGCTGGTATCGGCGACGACACGCCGGCCGCTCGTGACGATCGCGGTCGGGCTCGCGGTGTTCTTCTTCTGGCAAGGGATCGTGATGCCGCACTGGCTGTCGGCCTGAGCGAACGTCGCCGGCCGCGCTCAAGTTTTCGCCTGGCGCGCCGATATCGGGTAGGAAGACCCGCCATCGGCCTCGGCGCGAACCGGTCCGTCGACGCTGCGCCCGCACCGGTGCGCGGTGTCGGCCGCCGGCCGCGCGGGCCGCCATCGAGACGATTCATGGGCCAGATCACCCTTTCCCTCAAGGACGACACGCTTGCGTCCCTGCGCAAGGACTACGACGCATTCGTGCGCGTGTCGCTGAAACTCGACCCGCAGTTCGCGACGCCGTCGTTCGAGGATTTCCTGCGCGCCAAGCTGCTCGACAACATGGTGCCGCTGACCGAGCATGCCGTGCAGCGGATGCTCGAGGGCGGCCAGTACGCATGGGCGAAGCGCACGCTCGACAAGGAATTTCCGGACGTCGTCGCGATCCTGATGCGGCAGGCCGGCGAATTCGGCTTCGGCTTCGCGTCGCGCTCCGAATGGACCCCCGACGAGCTCGCGAAGGCGTGCCGCGACTGGGCCAAGGCGATCGTCGCCGAAGCACAGGGCGACGCGTCGCTCGTCGATCCGCTCGCCGCGCAGATCAAGAGCGCGGTGCACGACATCCAGGCGCTCGAGGAAATGATGCAGACGCCCGCATGGCGGCTTGCGGAATCGCTGCGCCAGCGCGTCTACGAGGCGAAGCTCGCGTGCGAGATGAGCGTCGGCAGCGCCGCGCGCGACAAGCTCGGCGAACTGCGCGGCCTGCTGCGACTCGGGCTCGCGCACGGTTCGTTCCAGAAACAGGAGGCGCAGCAGATCATGGAATACCTGCGGCTGCTGAAGCCCGAGATCTTCGTCGACGAGCCGTACGACGTTTTCGCGCGGCTTGCCGCGTGGCTGCGCAGCGTATTCACGCCGTCCGCCGCGCGACCGGCGCCCGGACCGGGCCAGGAACAGCACCGGCCATGACGGCCCGCGTCCACGCATGAAGAACGGCCCGGTTCGCGCGAAGCGAACCGGGCCGCCGATCGATCGCCGTCACGACGCGCCGTCCGGGGCGAACGTCGTGCGACGTCGGAGGGCCGCTTACTGTGCGGCGCCCGAGGCCGATGCGCCGCCCTGCACGCCGGCCGACGCGCCGCCGTCGACCGCCTCGTCGCCCACCTTCGACTTTGCCGTGCCGGCATGATGCTTGGCCGACTTCGCCGCATGCTTCGTGTGCTTCTTGGCCGAGTGGACCGCCGACGACGCCGTATCCTTCGCGCCGTCGGCTGCCGCGCCGACCGCGTCGGTTGCGCCGCCGACCGCATTGCCCGACGCATTCGCGCCGGCATCACCCTGCATGCCCGCACCTGCGCCAGCCCCTGTTGCCGGCGCCTGCGCCTGCACGCCGGCACCTGCGGTGCCCTGTGCCGCGACACCCGTCTGCGCGAATGCGGCCGAAGTGGCGAACGCCGTCAGCGCGGCACCGATCAGCATCGTACGAATCTTGGACATGACAATCCTCCTCAAGAAGTTGTGGGCGCGGACCGCGTCGATGCGATCCGTCGCGTCCCCTGCCGCAACGCGCAGCAGGTACGACGAAAGACCCGCGGGCCGCACGTCCGGTTCTCGAATCTCTCAGACTGTTACCCACCGTTTCATTTGCTGACGAATCGCTCACAGTCCTTAACAACTGCGGCGCGCGGGCCTGCACGAGCGTCCGCACTCGCGCGCCGGCCGTCGGTGCCGTATGATGCGGGGCGATTCCTCCCGCGCATCGCGCGCTCCCTTCGTCATGCCCAATCTGGATTTCACGCTGACCGGCGAATACGTCGAGCTGCACAACCTTCTCAAGATCACCGGCCTCGCGGATAGCGGCGGCACCGCGAAGATGTTCGTCGCGTCCGGCGCGGTGAAAGTCGACGGCGTGGTCGAGCTGCGCAAGACCTGCAAGATCCGCGCGGGTCAGGTCGTGCTGTTCGGCGATACGCGGATCGCGGTTCACGACGCGTAGCGGTTCCCCCTGACCGCGACATGGCCATCGGCGCGCGCGTTCGACACCGTTCGAATAAAGCCGTAAGCTAGCCGTCTCTCAAAATAAATACAGACAGCGCGGGCCCGCACCCGCGCGAGCGCTCACTCCATGTCGCATTCCGGTCTTACGCGGACGGCCGCCGCGCCGCCGTCGCTGTCCAGCCATGCCGCCGATACCGCGCGCCTCGCCGCGCCGCTCGCGATCGCGCAACTCTCGCAGATGGCGATGAGCGTCACCGACACGGTCCTGCTCGGCTCGCTCGGCCCCGATTCGCTCGCGGCGGGCGGCCTCGGCGCCAACTTCTTCTTCGTCATCGTCACCGTGCTGCAGGGCGTGCTGTCGTCGATCAGCGTGAGCGTCGCGCATGCGCGCGGCGCGCAGGCGGAACATCGCGTGCCGCACATCTACTGGACCGGCTTCGTGCTGTCCGTGCTGCTCGCGATTCCGGCGATCGTCGCGCTGTCGCTGTCCGAACCGATCCTGCTGATGTTCCACGAGCCGCCGACGCTCGCGCATCACGTCGGCGAGTACACCGGCATCTTGCGGTTCGCGGCGCTCGGCAGCCTGATCGGCGTCGGACTGATGCGCGCATTCCTGCCGGCGATCGGCGCCGCACGACGCCTCCTGTGGGTGTCGATCGGCGGCGTCGGCGTCAACGGCGTGCTGAACTATGGGCTGATCCACGGCGCGTTCGGCTTGCCGCGGCTCGGTTTCCTCGGCTCGGCGGTCGCGACGACCATCACCATCTGGCTCACCGCGCTCGCGCTGATCTGGCTGCTGCACGGCCGCCAGCGGTTCCGTCATTTCGTGACCGCCGCCCGCCCGAAACTGCCGGTGATGGGCGAGCTGATCGGCATCGGCTGGCCGGTGGCGATCACGTACGGGGTCGAATCGACGCTCTTCCTCGCCACGGGCCTCACCATCGGCGTGCTCGGCGCGACGTCGCTGGCCGCGCATCAGATCGCGCTGAACGTCGCGTCGGTCGCGTTCATGGTGCCGCTTGCGATCGGCCAAGCCGCCAACGTGCGGGTCGGCTACTGGGTCGGCGCCGGCCAGCCGGTCGCCGCGCGGCATGCGGGCTTCGTCGCGCTCGGGCTCGGCGTCGCGTTCATGTCGCTGTCGGGGCTCGTGCTGATCGTCGCGCCGCATGCGATCGTCGGCCTGTATCTGCAACTCGACGACCCGGCCAACGCGGCGACCGTGTCGCTGGCCGCGTCGCTCCTCGGCATCGCCGCGGTGTTCCAGATCGTCGACGGCATGCAGACCGTCGGGTCGGGTGCACTGCGCGGGCTGCGGGACACGCGCATCCCGATGCTCGCGGCGACCTTCGGCTACTGGGGCATCGGTTTCCCGACCGGTTACTGGCTGGCGTTCCATGCCGGCCTCGGCGCGCGCGGCCTGTGGTGGGGGCTCGCGGCCGGCCTCGCGAGCGTCGCCGTGCTGATGGCCTGGCGCTTTCACCGGAAGACATCGTCTCTCGTCGCGCCGACGCGTTGAACTCGGCACGACGCGAAATCGCGGCCGGCGCTATGCTTGTCGGCTGAAGACCCAAGGACGCCGCGCCAGCGGCGCGACTGCCTCACGATACGCCAGACGCCGCGCCACGCGCGGCCTTTCCCCTTCCCAAGAGGAGTGCATCATGAACGAAGCAGTTCGGATGGAACGCGACACGTTCGGCGAGATCGCCGTGCCGGCCAACCGGCTCTGGGGCGCGCAGACGGAACGCTCGCTGCAGAATTTCCGGATCTCGACAGAGAAGCAGTCGCCCGAGCTGATCCACGCGCTCGCGATCGTCAAGCGCGCCGCGGCCGCCGTGAACCAGTCGCTCGGCGTGCTGGCCGACGACAAGGCGCGCGCGATCATCGACGCGGCCGACGAGATCATCGCGGGCAAGCATCCGCGCGAATTCCCGCTCGCGGTCTGGCAGACGGGCTCCGGCACGCAGACCAACATGAACCTCAACGAGGTGATCGCGAACCGGGCGAGCGAGCTGCTCGGCGGCGAGCGCGGCGAAGCACGCAAGGTCCACCCGAACGACGACGTGAACCGCGGCCAGTCGTCGAACGACGTGTTCCCGACCGCGATGCATGTCGCGGCCGCCTACGCGATCGTCAACCACCTGCTGCCCGCGCTGCGCACGCTGCGCGCGACGCTCGACGCGAAGTCGAAGGCTTTCGCCGACATCGTGAAGATCGGCCGCACGCACCTGCAGGACGCGACACCGCTCACGCTCGGGCAGGAGTTTTCCGGCTATGTCGCGCAGCTCGACCAGGGCGTCCGGCACGTCGAATCGGCGCTGCCGCACCTGTACGAACTCGCGCTCGGCGGCACCGCCGTCGGCACCGGGCTGAACGCGCATCCGGAGTTCGCGGTGCGCGTGGCCGACGAGATCGGCCGGCTGACGAAGCTGCCGTTCGTGACCGCACCGAGCAAGTTCGAGGTGATGGCGGCCGCCGATGCGCTGGTGTTCGCGCACGGCGCGCTGAAGACGGTCGCGGCCGGCCTGATGAAGATCGCCAACGACGTCCGCTGGCTCGCGAGCGGGCCGCGCTGCGGGCTCGGCGAACTGTCGATTCCGGAAAACGAACCGGGCAGCTCGATCATGCCGGGCAAGGTGAACCCGACGCAGTCGGAAGCCGTGACGATGCTGTGCTGCCAGGTGTTCGGCAACGACGTCGCGGTCAACGTCGGCGGCGCCAGCGGCAATTTCGAGCTGAACGTGTTCCGGCCGATGATCGCGCACAACGTGCTGCAGTCGGTGCGGCTGCTCGCCGACGGCGCGCAGAGCTTCAACGACCACTGCGCGGTGGGCATCGAGCCGAACCGCGCGCGCATCGACCTGCTGCTGAACGAATCGCTGATGCTCGTGACGGCGCTCAATCCGCACATCGGCTACGACAAGGCCGCGCAGATCGCGAAGAAGGCGCACAAGGAAGGCACGACGCTGAAGGCCGCCGCGCTCGCGCTCGGCTACCTGACCGAGGCGGAATTCGACGCGTGGGTGCGCCCCGAAGAGATGATCGGAGCGCGGTAATCGCGGGGAGGTGACGCGATGACGGGCGCGGCACGCATGCGCGGCGCCCGTTGTCGTCAGACGGTGCCCTTCGCCACTTCCTCGGGCTTCATCTCGACGATCTTGTCGAGCGCGGCGCGCACGTCGGCCGCATATTTGGCGAGCACCTTCTGCTCGTCGGTCTCGGGCACGAACGGCGGCACCGGCACCGGGTTGCCGTTCTCGTCGACCGCGACGAACACGACGAGGCAATCGGTCGTCTGGCGCAACACGCCGCCCTTCGGATCGCCGGCATGCACGGACACATGAATGTGCATGCTGGTGCGCCCCGTCGCGACGACGCGCGCCTTCAGTTCGACCAGGTTGCCGACGAGAATCGGACGCTGGAAGCGGATGTTGCCAACGCTGACCGTCACGCAATAGCGGCTCGACCAGACCGCCGCACACGCATACGCGACCTCGTCGATCCACTTCATCAACGCGCCGCCATGCACCTTGCCGCCGAAGTTCACGGACGACGGCTCGGCGAGGAAGCGGAATACGGTTTCGGTGCGGTCGAGGGCGGCCGGTACGGGGGACGGTTGGGACATCGTGGTAGCTCCAGGCGGCGGGGGCACTGCAATCGGCGCATTATACGTTGCACTGCGGCAACACGTCGCGGCACCCACCGCGCGGCCGCGACGGCACGCCCGCGCACGCTGAGCCGGCGTCGGCGCCGGAAATCGGCGCTCGTCAGCGGCGCACCGTGATCCCTTGGTCGATCGTCCCGTACATCTCGAGGCTGCCGCCCCGCACGCCGGCGGCGCCCGCGCCGCCCTGCGCACAGGCCGCGCAGAGGAGCGCGGCCGCCAACAAGCAGAAAATCGTCTTCATCGTTGCATCGTGACGCATCCGGCGGCCCACTGCCGCCGCGTCGGGTCATTCTACGCGCGCGCGGCCGGCGACCACCGGTCGCGCACCGCCCCGCCGCATCCGACATTTCATCCGAACGCGAAACATCGAATGCGCGCAGCGCCTACACTGCAGTCATTCCGACTGACGAGACACGACGATGACCGATCAAGACGACCACCACTTTCCAGGCCTGAGCCGGATCGGCGCACTGATCGCCGATCCCGGGCGCGCCGCGATGCTGTGGGTGCTGATGGACGGCAGCGCGCGGCCGGCCGGCGAACTGACGATGATCGCGGGGCTGTCGCCGTCCGCGGCGAGCGCGCACCTTGCGCGCCTGACCGAAGGTGGCCTGCTCGCGCTCGACGTGCGTGGCCGGCACCGCTACTACCGGCTCGCGTCGGCCGACATCGCGGCGTCGCTCGAGGCACTGGCGAACGTGGCCCGCGCGGCCGCGCCGAACCGTCCGGTGCCGCCGCCGTCGCGCACGGTGCCGGCCGAACTGCGCTACGCGCGCACCTGCTACGACCACATGGCCGGCGAACTCGCGGTCCGCATCTTCGACGGGCTCACCGCGCGCGGCTGGCTGCAGGCGGACGGCGACGCGATCGAGGCGACCGAGCTCGGCACGCAAGCGCTCGCGCGCTGGGGCATCGACGTCGCACAGCAGCGCACGCGCCGCCGCCGTTTCGCATGCGGCTGTCTCGACTGGAGCGAACGCCGCCCGCATCTCGGCGGCGCGCTGGGCGCGGCACTCCTCGACAGCTTCTGCGCGCACGGCTGGATCGAGCGTGCCGCGCGGCCGCGCGTGCTGCGCGTCACCGTGCCCGGACAGCAGATTTTCGACGACTGGCTTACGTCCGCTTGACGCGCACATTGCGACCGGACGACAACGGCGCGCGATGGACAGGTTTTGTTACATCGCGTGCCATTAGACTTACAAAACACCGAGCACTGAAACAGGCCGAGCGGATATTGTGAACTCAACGGCACGAATCGACGCGCCGCGATAACGACGAAGACGCTCATCATGGCCTCCCTGTTCACGCTCAAGCGAACCGCCCACTGCACGCTGCTCGCGTTCGCCACGCTGGCGACCCTGCCCTCCGCATTCGCGCAAGCGACACAGGCCGCGGCGTATGCGGCCGCCGCCCGACAACCGGGCGGCGATCCGCCGAGCCGCGTCGCCCGGCTCAACTACATGTCGGGTGCCGTGACGACGGAGCCCGCCGGCACCGATACCTGGTCGTACGCCGCCGTGAACCGGCCGCTGACGACCGGCGACCAGCTGTGGAACGATGCCGGCGCGCGCTCGGAGCTGCACATCGGCTCGACCGCGGTGCGTCTCGGCGAATCGACGAGCCTGTCGGTCCTGAACCTCGACGACAACACGACGCAGCTGAAGGTCGGGCTCGGCACCGTGTCGACGCACGTGCGCGATCTGCCGCCGGGCGGGACCTACGAAATCGACACGCCCAATCTCGCGCTCGGCGTCACGGGCCCGGGCGACTATCGCGTCGATGTCGCGCCGAACGGCGAGACGACGACGGTCACCGTCCGCAGCGGCAGCGCGACCGTCTACGGCAGCAACGGGCAGTATCCGCTGTCGCCCGGGCAGCAGGTCGTGTTCACCGGCACCAACCTGCAGGTCGCGCAGCAATCGGCCGCACCGGCCCCCGACGCGCTCGACCAGTGGGCCGCCGGCCGCGATGCGGCCGAGCAGCGCTCGGTGTCGGCCCGCTACGTATCGCGCGACGTTCCCGGCTATCAGGACCTCGACGCGAACGGTACTTGGCGCGAAACGCCGAATTACGGCAACGTCTGGGTGCCGAACGACACGCCGGCCGACTGGGCGCCGTATCACGACGGTCACTGGATCTGGCAGGCGCCGTGGGGCTGGACGTGGGTCGACGATGCACCGTGGGGCTTCGCGCCTTATCACTACGGCCGCTGGGCCTATGTCGACGACAGCTGGGCGTGGGTGCCCGGCCCGATGGTCGTCAGTCAGCCGCCCGTCTACGCGCCGGCGCTGGTCGCGTTCGTGGGTGGAGGCGGCGGTCCCGACTGGAGCGTCGCGCTGACGGTCGGCGGCGTCGCCGCGGCCGGCTGCGCGTGGTTCGCACTCGGCCCGGGCGAACCCTGGCATCCCGGCTGGGGCGGCTGGAGCCCGCATTACTACGATCGCGTGAACCGGAACATCGTGGTCAACAACGTGACGGTCAACAAGACCGTGAACGTGACGAACATCAACAACGTCACCAACATCACGAACATCAACAAGACGTACGTGAACTTCCGGGCGCCGCATGCGATCACGGCCGTGCCGGCGTCCGCGTTCGTGCACGGTCAGCCGGTCGCCCACTTCTCGCAGCGCGTCGATCCGCAGCAATGGCGCAATGCGCACGTGATGCCGGGCACCCCCGGCATCGCGCCGGTACGCCAGAGCTTTACCAGCGGACTGCGCACGGCCAGCTACCGCCCGCCGGCGGCGATCGGACAGCACACGTTCGTCGCGACGCGCAATCCGGCGGTGCCGGCCGCGTATCGCGACCAGGCGGCCGCGCATCTCGCCCGGCAAGGCGGGCGCGTGCCGGGCGCGGGCGCGCCCGTCGCGAGGACGAATGTGCCGGCCGACTATACGGCTCGCCCGGTCCGCGTTCCGGGCAACCCGAAAGCCGGAGCATGGGCGATGCGCAACGTGCAGCTCGTGAATCCGCACGGTCCCGTCGTGCAACCGGCGCACGCGCCGCGCGACGGGCAGCCCGCTCCGGCACAGGCACAGGCCGCACGGCCGGGTGCGCCGATGCCGATCATGCCGAATGGCGCGCGGCCGATGAACGGCGAAGGCCCCAATGCGCCGCGTGTCGCGAACGGCGCCACGCCGCAGGCGCCGGGCAATCCGGCTCCGCATCAGGCGCCCGGCGCCGGAAATGGCGTCCCGCACCCGCCGACGGCCGTCAACGCGCCGACCGGGCACGACAACACGCACGCTGCCGCGGCGCCCGCGCCCGCGTGGATGCAGCCGCATACGCCGATGGAACGTCAGCGCCCGACGCCGCCGACGGCACTCCACGCAGCCGGACAGAATGCACTGCCGCCCGTGCGCAGTGCGGCGGCGGTCCCGCATCCGGAAGCCGCGCACGGCACGCAACCCGATGCGCGGCAGGAAACGCCGCGCGCGTTACCGCAACCACGAATCGATACGACCGCGCAGATTCCGCAGCCACGTCCGCGTCCTGACTTCGCGGCACCGGCCCAGCATGCGCAGCCGCGGCCCGAGCGGGCGACCCCGACACCGCAACCGCGCCCCGAATACGCGCAACCGGCACCGCGGCGCGAGGTCGCGCCGCCGCGCGTGAACGAGTACCGCCCGCCCGCGCCGGCCGTGCACGACATGCCGCGGCCGCAGCCGCAGGCGCCGCGCATGGAGCCGCGGCCGTCGATGCCCGCGCCGCACATGGAACCGCGGCCGCAACCGGCGCCGCACGTCGAGGCGCCGCGCCCGAGCAATCCGCCGCCCGGCGGCCACGAGGAGCGGCACCGCCAGTAACCGCGCCCGATGAAACGAAAAGGCCCGACCGGCGAATGCCGGTCGGGCCTTCTTCATTCCATCTGTCGCGGATCGCGTAACCCGCGCCGCCGTCGAACGCCGGGGCTCAGACCGCCATCGGCGCGGTCAACGGCTCATGATGCCGGTAGCCGACGAGCGAGAAGTCGGACGGCTCGATCTGCTCGAGCCATTCGGGTGCATAAACGCCCGTCTTCGCGTAGTCCGGCACGCGCTCGGCGATCTCGAGCCGCGGGCTATCGTACGGTTCGCGCGTGAGCTGCTGCTGCAGCATGTCGAGCTGGTTCTCGTAGATGTGCGCGTCACCGATGAAGTACGTGAACCAGCGCGGCGTGTAACCCGTCAGCCGGCCGACGAGCGACAGCAGCGCGGCCCCTTCCGTCAGGTTGAACGGCGTGCCGAGCCCGACGTCGTTGCTGCGGATGTACAGGCACAGCGAAATCTCGCGCTTCGTGACGTTCGGCAGGAATTGGTACAGCAGATGGCACGCGGGCAGCGCGATCTGGTCGAGTACGGCCGGATTCCACGCGTGAAACAGGATGCGGCGATCGGCCGGGTTCTCCATGATCGTGTCGAGACACTGGCGCAACTGGTCGATCGCCTTGTACAGCAGCACCTTCGGCGCACCGTCCTCGTCGAAGCGCGTGACGATCCGGAAACCGCGGCGCGTCGCGTCGGCGATCTGCGCGTCGGCGTCCGCGTCGAGCACCTTGTAGCCGGGCCACTGGCGCCATTGCACGCCGTACACGTCGCCCAGGTCGTCGACGCCCTGGCGGTACGGGTTCGCGAGCCACTGCGCGTTGTCGTTCGCGTTCGCGTCCCACACCTTGCAGCCGAGCGCGCGGAAATCGGCCGCACTGCGCGATGCCCGCAGGAAGCCGACCAGTTCGCCGATCGCGGACTTGAACGCGAGCTTCTTGGTCGTCACGGCCGGGAAACCTTGCTGCAGGTCGAACCGCAGCATCGCACCGGGCATGCTGATGGTGCGGATGCCCGTGCGGTTCTCCTGCCAGGTGCCGGTGTCGAGGATGGTGCGAACGAGGTCGAGGTACTGTTTCATGCGGGTTCCTTCGGCCGCGAGGGCGGCCGTCACCCGCCAATTTTAGCAAGCGTGACGCGGAACCTCCGGCAACGGCGCCGAAAACCCTCCCAGCGGGTCGCTGCGATCGCGCATGCCATGCGCGCACATCAGCCGGTACAACGTGACGCGCGACACGCCGAGTTCGCGCGCCGCATCGGCGAAACGGCCGCGGTGGCGCAGCAGCGCCTGCTCGATCGCCTGCCGTTCGGCCGCTTCCCGCGCCTCGGTGAGCGAGACGGGCGCCAGGATCGCAAATTCGTTGAGCTCGAGATCGGCCGCGGTAATCATCCGGCCCTCCGACATCACGATCGCGCGGCGCACGCGATTGATCAGCTCGCGCACGTTGCCCGGCCACGAATAACCGTACAGCGCGGCGATCGCGTCCGGCGAGAAACCGCGCAGACGGCGATGCGCATCGCCCTTGAAACGCTCGAGCATGTGGCGCGCCAGCAGCTCGATGTCCTTGCCGCGCGCGCGCAGCGGCGGCTCCTCGATCTTCAGCACGCACAGCCGATGGAACAGATCCTCGCGGAACCGCCCGTCGCGCAGCGCCGCTTCCATGTCCACGTGCGTCGCGCAGATCACGCGCACGTCGACCGGCACCGACACATGCGCGCCGAGCCGCTCGATCTTGCCTTCCTGCAGGAATCGCAGCAGGCTCGCCTGGCTCTCGAGCGGCAGGTCGCCGATCTCGTCGAGAAACAGCGTGCCGCCGTTCGCGGCCTCGACGCGGCCGATCTTGCGCTGATTCGCGCCCGTAAAAGCACCGCGCTCGTAGCCGAACAGTTCGGCTTGCAGCAGCGTCGACGGAATCGCACCGCAATTGATCGCGACGAACGGCGCCTGCGCGCGCGCCGAGCGCTCGTGGATCGCAACGGCCGTCAGTTCCTTGCCGGTACCCGATTCGCCGGAGATGAACACCGGTGCATCGGTCGTGGCGACGCGCCGGATCGTCCTGAAGAGGCCGAGCATCGCGTCGCAGGTGCCGACCATCTCACCTTCGGCGCGCCCGGCGCCGACGGGCGACGCCACCGGGTCGGTCAGCGCGACCATGCCGTGCGCATGGCCGATGGTCTCGACGATGCGCGACGCCTCGTACGGCATCGTCACGTAGTCGAAGCAATAGTCGCGAATGAGATGTCGCAGCGTGGCGTCCTGCAACTGCCCACGCCGGGTCGCCGCGATCCAGCCGATTTGCTGGATGCTCAAGCACGTTTCGAGTTCGCGCAGATCCGCGGGCCGAAAACCCGGCGAGAAATCGAGCAGGCCGGCGGTTGCCACGCCGTGCTGCACGACACGCCGCACGTCGCGTGCGCTTTCCGCAAGATCGACGCGCCACCCGCATTCGTCGAAATGCCCGCGCAACGCGTCGTTCGGCTCGCGCGAGAAATAGATCACATGCCGCTGCTCGGCTCCCATATGCCCACCCCGTTCATCAACCGTCTAACGATTGCCGTACACGCCAAGTCGCGTGCAAAAGGATCGAACCGGGTCAGCCGAAGCGGCTCGATTCGCCATGCCGATGCGCGGCGGCGACCAGCCTCGCATGATGGCGCTTATCTCGCGTCCAGTTATTTTTTGGTCACGACGGCTTAGTTATAGGCGCTGAATACGACAAACCAATTGCAGCGCAAAGGGGCGAGCGGCCGAATCGCTCAATGGTCGACGTTTATCAATCATCTGCACATAGCACACGCGCAGCGACGCGTACCTGCATCGACACACGCGCAGATTTTCATCCTTGAAGCGTTTTGATTGAATCCGCAGTATTCCCAAGCCCCGTCGTTTCACGCCTGAAACATTTCCCGGCGTTTTCGATTGCGATTCGTGACGCTCCCCCGCAAATCGCAGACGCGACAATGCTCTTCGCCCGATGGCATGCATTTCGCTGAATGTGCAACGGATCGGAGAAGGCGGCCATGCGAACACTTTTTTCACGGTCTTGCGTGCAGATGACGATTGCGTTTGCGCTCGCGTGCCCGTTCATGCCGGCACGCTCGGAAGAAGGCGCGCGGCCCGAACGCGCGATGCTGCTTGCCGATAACGCGCCGCGCATGCAACAGGACAACCGCATCGGTATCGTGCCGATCGCCGCACCCAAACCGCGTTCGTCGGGCAACACATGGGTGACGCTGTGGGACGAGCTCGCCCCGCCTGCTCCGCTGCCGGTCCCGATTCCTGTTCCGCTTCCCGGCAACGCGCAACATGCGATGGAGGGAAACACCGGAAACCGCATGCATCAATAATCCGCTCACGACGCCACATGCCGCTCAATCGATGAGGATTACAGATCGAATGGGATGGGTCCGGTCGTTTCACGCAGCGTCGATATCTCGACGCGAACCGTTTTTTGTGTCCGTCCCCCGGCGGGCACTCTTTTTATTCTGGACATCACGGCGCAAAGGCCGCACCTCGTCGCCACCGCCGACGAGGCGCGGCGGACCGAACACCGCCAATGCGCCCGCGCGCCCGCATCGATGCGGTCGCGCGCCGCCATTCCGGTAGAATCGGCGCCATTCCGGTTCTCTTCTTCCCCGACCTTCATGACGACGTTGACCCTGATCGTCGCGCGCGCCCGCAACGGCATCATCGGCCGCGACAACCAGTTGCCCTGGAAACTTCCCGAGGACCTCGCGTTCTTCAAGCGCACGACGATGGGCGCGCCGATCGTGATGGGCCGCAAGACCCACGAGTCGATCGGTCGGCCGCTACCGGGCCGCCGCAATATCGTCGTCACGCGCGACGCAACGCGCCGCTTCGACGGTTGCGACACCGTCACGTCCCTCGCGGATGCGCTCGCGCTCGCCGCGCGCGACGGGGTCGCCGAAGCATTCCTGATCGGCGGCGCACAGCTCTATGCGGAAGGCCTGGAACTCGCCGACAAGCTGATCGTCACCGAAATCGACGCGGACTTCGACGGCGATGCGTCGTTCCCGGCGCCCGATCCCGCGCACTGGCACGAAGTGTCGCGCGACCCGCACCAGGCCGCCGCGCCGAACACGTTCGGCTATGCGTTCGTCGTCTACGCGCGCAAGCGCGGCTGACACGCGGCCCACGACAAAAAGCCCGACCGGCGCATCCACGCCGGTCGGGCTTTTTTGTTTCCTGGCGGCCGACGCCGCGCCGTTTACTGCCCGGCGATCGTCATCTGCTCGATCAGCACCGAGCCCGTTTCCTTCGTACCGCGCACGATCGAATCCGCACCGATCGCGACGATATGCCGGAACATCTCCTGCAACGTGCTCGCGACGGTGATTTCCTCGACCGGATACTGGATCACGCCGTTCTCGACCCAGAAGCCAGCCGCGCCGCGCGAATAATCGCCGGTCACGTAGTTCACGCCCTGCCCCATCAGCTCGGTCAACAGCAGGCCCGTGCCGAGCTTCTTCAGCATCGCGTCGAAATTGTCGCCCGGCTGCGTGTTCGAACTGCGCAGCGCGAGGTTGTGCGAGCCGCCCGCGTTGCCGGTCGTCTGCGTGCCGAGCTTGCGCGCCGAATAGGTCGACAGGAAGTAGCCTTCGACGACGCCGTCGCTGACGACGCTGCGCGCACGCGTGCGCACGCCTTCCTCGTCGAACGGCGCGCTGCCCATCGCGCGCGGCACGTGCGGATCCTCGACGACCTGCACGTGCGGCGCGAACACCGGCTTGCCGAGGCTGTCGACGAGGAACGACGTCTTGCGGTACAGCGCGCCGCCGCTGACGGCCTGCACGAATGCGCCGAGCAGGCCGGCCGCGAGCGGCGCCTCGAACAGCACGGGCACCTTGCGGGTGTCGAGACGGCGCGCACCCATCCGCGCCAGCGCACGCTCGGCCGCATAGCGCCCGACGGCTTCCGGTGCAGCGAGGTCGACCGCGCTGCGCTTCGACGAATACCAGTCGTCCCGCTGCATGTGGCGGCCGGTGCCCGCGATCGGCGCACACGCGATGTAGTGGCGCGAGTACGGGTAGCCGGCGAGGAAGCCGCGCGACGTCGCGAGCACGAACTGCGAATGCTGTGCCGACACGCTCGCGCCTTCCGAGTTGCCGATCTGCGGGCTGACCGCGAACGCGGCGTCTTCCGCGCGGCGGGCAAGCTCGACGGCCTCGTCGGCCGTCAGCGCCCACGGGTGGTAGAGATCGAGGTCGCGCGGGTCGGTTTCGAGCAGTTCGGCCTCGGCGAGGCCGGCCGCGTCGTCCTCGGCCGTGAAGCGCGCGATGTTGTACGCGGCGGCGACGGTATCCTTGATCGCGGCCGGCGAGAAATCCGACGTGCTCGCGTTGCCGCGCTTCTTGCCGATGAACACCGTCACGCCGACCATCTTGTCGCGGTTGTGTTCGATCGTCTCGACCTCGCCGCGGCGCACCGACACCGACAGGCCGTCGCCTTCGGAGATTTCGGTCGCGGCGTCCGTCGCGCCGAGCGCCTTCGCATGGCGAAGGATGTCCGAGGCAATTTCTTTGAGCTGGTCCTGCGTGTGCGGGAAATAGCGCGCTTGTACGTCGAGATTGGCTGCCATCGTCGTGATATCCGGTGGCGGGCGAGCCGCCCGCATGTTCAAAATGTTGCGTATCCCGCGATCATAGCAAGGTCGGGGGCCACATACCGACAAGCTTGGGGTGTCCGCGCCGCGATACAATGCCGCCCATGACACGCAAAACCCGAATCCAGCCGATCGAGCACGCCGACGACGACGCCGGCAATGGCTACGATCGCCCCAGCAAATCCCAGTTGAAACGCGAGATGCACGCGCTGCAGGAGCTCGGCCAGGCCCTGGTCGACCTGCCGAAGGACGCGCTCAAGCGCATGCCGATGCCCGAGGACCTCGCCGACGCCGTGCGCGAGGCGCGCCGGATCACCGACCACGAAGGCAAGCGCCGCCAGCTCCAGTACGTCGGCCGCGTGATGCGCTCGCTGACGGACGAGGAAACGGCCGCGCTGCGCACCGCGCTGGACGCCCAGCGAGGCGTGAACAAGGCCGCGACCGCTCGCCTGCACTGGATCGAGCGCACGCGCGAACAGCTGCTCGCCAGCGACGACGCGCTGACCGAATTCCTCCGCCAGCACCCCGAAGCCGACATCCAGGAAGGCCGCATGCTGATCCGCAACGCACGCAAGGAAGCGCAGCAAGGCAAGCCGCCGCGCTATTTCCGCGAGCTGTTCCAGTGGATCAAGACCGCGAGCGGTACGGACGAGGCCGACGCAGACGAAGCGCCGGACGAAGCCGGAGACGACCATGACGACGAAGCGTAACCACCCGGACGAGCTCGTGGTCGGCCTCGTGTCGATCAGCGACCGCGCCAGCACGGGCGTTTATGAGGACAAGGGCATTCCGGCGCTGCAGGAATGGCTCGCCGGCGCATTGCGCTCGCCGTGGCGCGCCGAAACCCGGCTGATCCAGGACGACGCGCCGACGATTTCCGCCACGCTGGCAGAACTCGTCGACGTCGCGGGCTGCGATCTGGTGCTGACGACCGGCGGCACCGGCCCCGCGCGGCGCGACGTGACGCCGGAAGCCACGCTGGCCGTTGCGACGAAGGAAATGCCGGGATTCGGCGAACAGATGCGGCAGATCAGCCTGAATTTCGTGCCGACCGCGATCCTGTCGCGGCAGGTCGCGGTGATCCGCGAGACGGCCGACCACGCGGCGCTGATCATCAACCTGCCCGGCCAGCCGAAGTCGATCCGGGAAACGCTCGAAGGGCTGCGCGACGCCGACGGCAAGTCGACCGTGCCCGGCATCTTCGCGGCTGTACCCTACTGCGTCGACCTGATCGGCGGCCCGTACATCGAGACCGACGCCGCGGTGGTCGCGGCGTTCCGGCCGAAGAGCGCGCAACGCGCGCCGCGCTGAGCGCGTGCCGGCCCGCTCAGGCGGCCGGCGCGGACTCGCCTGCCGGCGCCGACGCGGCCGGAATCAGAAAATGCTCGCGGTAATACTTCAGTTCGTCGATCGACTCGTGGATGTCCGCGAGCGCCGTGTGCATCGCGCGCTTCTGGAAGCCCTTGTAGATCGCGGGCTGCCAGCGGCGGCACAGCTCCTTGAGCGTGCTGACGTCCAGGTTGCGGTAGTGGAAGAACCGCTCGAATTCCGGCATCCAGCGCGCCATGAAACGGCGATCCTGGCAGATCGAATTGCCGCACATCGGCGACTTGCCGGGCGATACATACTGCGCGAGGAACGCCTGCAGCTGCGCGGCAGCCTCCGCCTCGGTCACGGTCGACGCGCGCACGCGATCGATCAGGCCCGAGCGGCCGTGCGTCGACTTGTTCCAGTCGTCCATCTTCGCGAGCGTTTCGTCGCTCTGGTGGATCGCGAACACGGGGCCTTCCACCGCGATGTCGAGCGTGGAATTGGTCACGACGACCGCGATTTCGATGATGCGGTCGTTATCCGGGTCGAGGCCCGTCATCTCCATGTCGAGCCAGACGAGGTTCAACTCGTTGCGCACGAGCGCGGGCTGGCTGGCGGAAGCGGCGGTATCGGTCATGAGTCATCCTGGAAAATGGCGGACGGCGCGCGGCGCCGCCCGGGCGGCCGGCATCGCGTGAGCGGGCCCGGTCCGCAAGAACATATAATTCTCGCATAGAACCCTTTGGCGCCTTCGATGTCACCCTTTTCGTTCACCCTGCTGTTCGCGATCGTCGTGCTCGCGATGGTCGTCACCAAGCTGTGGCTCGCATCGCGGCAGATCCGCTTCGTCGCCGCACACCGCAACGGCGTGCCCGCGCAGTTCAGCGCCACCATTCCGCTGACCGCCCACCAGCGCGCCGCCGACTACACGGTCGAGCGCACCCGGTTGGCGATGTTTGAAATCGTCGTCAGCGCGGCCGTGCTGGTCGGCCTCACGCTGCTCGGCGGCGTCGGCGCCCTCGACACGCTGCTGACGGGCTGGTTCGGCCGCGGCTACGGACAGCAGGTCGCGCTCGTTGCCGCCGTGCTCGCGATCATGAGCGTGATCGACGTGCCGTTCGAGTATTACCGCCAGTTCGGGATCGAACAGCGGTTCGGCTTCAATCGCATGACCAAGCGCCTGTTCTTCACCGACATGCTGAAGAACACGCTGCTCGGCGCCGTGCTCGGCCTGCCGCTGCTGTTCGTCGTGCTGTGGCTGATGAACCAGGCCGGCAGCCTGTGGTGGCTGTGGACCTGGATCGTCTGGGTCGCATTCCAGATGCTCGTGCTGCTGATCTACCCGACCTTCATCGCGCCGATCTTCAACAAGTTCGAACCGCTGAAGGACGAAGCGCTGCGCACGCGCATCGAGTCGCTGATGAAGCGGTGCGGCTTCGCGGCGAAGGGCCTGTTCGTGATGGACGGCAGCCGTCGTTCCGCGCACGGCAATGCGTACTTCACGGGCTTCGGTGCCTCGAAGCGGATCGTATTCTTCGACACGCTGCTCGCGCGGCTGTCCGGCCAGGAAATCGAGGCCGTGCTCGCGCACGAACTCGGCCACTTCAAGCGCCGCCACGTAATGAAGCGGATGCTCGTGTCGTTCGTGCTGAGCCTCGTGCTGCTCGCGCTGCTCGGCTGGCTCGCACAGCGCACGTGGTTCTATACGGGGCTCGGCGTCACGCCGTCGCTCGACACGAGCAACGCGGGCGCCGCGCTCGTGTTGTTCTTCCTCGCGATCCCCGTGTTCCTGTTCTTCGCGACGCCGTTCAGCAGCCTCACGTCGCGCAAGCATGAATTCGAGGCCGATGCGTTCGCGGCCAGCCAGACCGATGCGCAGGATCTCGTCAGCGCGCTCGTGAAGCTTTACGAGGACAACGCGTCGACCCTCACGCCGGACCCCGTCTACACGGCCTTCTACTATTCGCATCCGCCGGCGTCGCAGCGGATCGACCGCCTGATGCAGCACGCATGAGCCGGCCGACCTCCCGCAAGCCGGCTCCGCGCGCATCGGGCGCGCCGCGTGTCGAAGGCCGCGTGATCGCGGCGCACGGCCGCCACTATATCGTCGCGCCCGACGACGGCGGCCCGATGCTGCAGTGCTTCCCGCGCGGCAAGAAAAGCGAGATCGCGGTCGGCGACCGCGTCGTGTACGAACAGGCGTCGGCCGACCAGGGCGTGATCGTCGAGATCGGCGAGCGGCGCAACCTGCTGTACCGCTCCGACCAGTTCAAGTCGAAGCTGTTCGCGGCCAACCTCGATCAGTTGCTGATCGTGCTCGCGACCGAGCCCTATTTCAGCGAGGATCTCCTCGGCCGCGCGCTGATCGCGGCCGAAGCGAATGAACTGAAGCCGCTCGTCGTGCTGAACAAGATCGACGTCGAGGCCGCGCTGCCGGTCGCCCGCGAGCGCCTCGCGCCCTACCGCGCGCTCGGCTACGACGTGCTCGAACTGTCGGTGAAGGGCGCGCCCGACGATGCGCGCGCGCAACTGATGCCTCATCTGGCCGGGCATTCGACGATCCTGCTCGGCCAGTCCGGAATGGGCAAGTCGACGCTCGTGAACCTGCTCGTGCCGGATGCCGAAGCCGCGACCCGGGAAATCTCGGCCGCGCTCAACAGCGGCCGTCACACGACGACGTTCACGCGCCTCTACCCGCTCGACGGCGGCGGCGCGCTGATCGATTCGCCGGGTTTCCAGGAATTCGGCCTCTACCACCTGACGGAAGGCCGCCTCGAGCGCGCGTTCCCGGAATTCCGCCCGCTGCTCGCGGACTGCCGTTTCTATAATTGCCATCATCTGCACGAGCCGGGCTGCGCGATTCTCGAAGCCGTCTCCGACGGTCGCATCTCACCGTCGCGGCATGCGCTTTACGCACAGCTCGTGCACGAGGCGAGCCAGATCGTCCGCTGACCGCACGGCGGGCAGAAGGCGGCCGGGGCTGACCCGGCCTTCACCGACAGGAGCCGCGATGCGTTTCAAGGCCCCCGATCTCGCCACCGCGCAGCATTGGGCGAATGTGCTGCAGGCGGCCGGCATCGGTTGCGAACTGCACAACTGCTACGCGACCGGCGCGCTCGGCGGCCTGCCCGCCGACGCGTGCGCCCCCGAGCTGTGGCTCGACGACGAGCGCGACGATGCGCTCGCTCGGCGGCTCCTCGATGCGGCGTCGCATGGCCCGTCGGCCGGCGCCGCTCCGTGGCGCTGCCGCCAATGCGGCGAGGCGCTGGAGGCCCAGTTCACCGCCTGCTGGCAATGCGGCGCCGTACGCGATCCGCTCGACGACTGAGCGGACTGACCTGACGCATAGCAAAAAGGCCGGCATGAAGCCGGCCTTTTTGTTTCATCGCGCACCTGCGCTGCCGCGTCACGACACCCAGACGGCCAGCGTCAGCATCAACAGCAGGATCATCCACAGGATCACGGCGCGCCAAACCAGGCCGACCGCGGACTGCAGCGTGCGCGGCGTGCAATCATCACCGACCGTCAACGGGCCGCTGTCGCCGACCGCCAACGCGTCGAGACTCGACGGTTCCGCGAGCGGCCCCGCGAGGCGCGCGCCGAGCGCGCCGCTACCGGCCGCGAGCAGCACGCCGTCGTTCGGGTCGGGCCACTGGCGCGTGTGATTGCGCCACGCGTAGATCGCATCCTCGAAGTTGCCAACGATCGCGAAGCCGAGCGCGGTCAGTCGCGACGGAATCCAGTCGATCACGAAGAACGCGCGCTGCGCGAACGTCGAGAACGCGGCGGTGCGATCGTCGCCCGGCGTCGACCAGCTGCGCGCGAGATATTCGGAGATGCGGTACAGCACGGCACCGGCCGGACCGATGGGCAGCACGTACCAGAAGAACACGCCGAACACGTGGCGATGCGACGCAACGACCGCATGAATCAGCGTATGGCGGACGATTTCGCCGACCGGCATGTCGACCGTGTCGAGGCCCGTCCACTCGTGCAGGATTTCACGCGCGCGCGGCACGTCGTCGTTGTTGAGCGCGAGATGGATATCGGTGAAATAGTGGCTGAACTGGCGGAAGCCGAGCGTGAAATACACGACGACGACGTTCCAGATGAACGCGAGCACGAAGCTCACCTTGAACAGCAGAAAGTAGATCAGCGCGACGATCAGCACCCACGGCAGCACGACTGCAAGCCATGCGAGCACGCCATGCTTTTGCTTGCCGGCGTCGAGGCCATGCGCGACGGTTTCCGCATGAAACTGGAACAGGGCGAACACCGGATTGCTCGGCGACAACGCGCGGACCTGTTCGATGATGAGGGCGAGAAGAACCGAAAAGAAAGTCATGCGTGGCGCCGTCTTCGGAGTTATGTCATTTTTTGCATAACGATAGCACAGCGTAAGCGGCGCATGGCTGCCGACGCGACGGGCCGGCAGCCGGCCGCGTGCGCGGGTTCGGGCCGGATGCTATCCGGCTGCCAAGAAGCGGTACAGATTGCGCAACATGCCGGCAGTTGCGCCCCAGATGAAGTAATGCCCGGCCGATTCGCCGTTCGGATAGGGCATCGCAAAAAAACGACGCTCGCCGCCTTCCCAGCGGAACACGCGCACCTGGTGGTTCGCCGGACTCATCAGGAACGCGAGCGGCACCTCGAAAATCTCGGCAACCTCGAACGTGTCGGCCTGCACGGTAAACGGCGGATGCACGAGCCCCACGATGGGCGTCACGCAGAAGCCGGTCCCCGTCAGGTAGTCGGGCAGCGCACCGAGCACCTCCACCGGTTCGGCGGCCAGTCCGATTTCCTCCTTCGCCTCGCGCAACGCGGTCGCCGTCGCATCGCGATCGAACGGCTCGCGACGGCCACCGGGGAAGCTGATCTGCCCGGCGTGATCGTTCAGGTGGTCGGCGCGCTGGGTCAGCAGCACGGTGAGGCCGCCCTCGCGAACGACGAGCGGGATGAGGACGGCGGCGCTGCGCGGATCGACGCCCTCCTGCAGCCGTACCTCTCCGGGCTCGACGCTCCATTCGAGCGTGCGCGCGAAACGCTCGCGCAGCCCGGGCGGCGTCATCAAGCGGGTTTCGATGGACGGCAAGCCGGCGCCAGTGCCTTCGACCGGCAGCACTTCGGGATCAATGATGGGGCGGCGATTCAATGGGGATCTCGAGTTCGTGACGTATCGAGCATATTGTCGCGCCAGAATGAAAAAAGCACCCGGAAGGGTGCTTTTTCCTTACAGCTCTTACTCTTGGGAAGCTGCTGCGGCGCGATCCTTCGACACCAGCTTTTCCTTGATTCGAGCCGACTTGCCCGAACGCTCGCGCAGGTAGTACAGCTTCGCGCGACGCACATCACCGCGACGCTTCACGACGATGCTCGCCAGCAGCGGCGAGTAGGTCTGGAACGTACGCTCGACGCCTTCGCCCGACGAAATCTTGCGGACGATGAAGTTCGAGTTCAGACCACGGTTGCGAATCGCGATCACGACGCCTTCGTACGCCTGAACGCGCTTGCGGTTACCTTCAACCACGTTCACGTTCACGATCACCGTGTCGCCCGGGGCGAATTCGGGGATCGTCTTGCCGGCGAGCGCGCGCTCGATCTCTTCCTGCTCAAGTTTTGCGATCAGATTCATCACTGACTCCTAAAGCCATCTTGTCGGCGTTTGCACCCGCCTGCTTCCAGGCTTGGCCCCGATAGAGGATGGATTCACATCAGGCACCGCGCACGCATGCACGGCACCGCCAATTCCCGCCCGCGCCGCCGCCTCAGGAGGCGTTCTTCGCTTCGCGTGCGAGGTTCGCAAGCCATGCCTCGTCGGCACGGCTCAACAACTTCTCGCGGCGCGCCCGGACGATCAGGTCCGGCCGCTTCCGCAATGTATTCCTCAATGCTTCCTGGCGCCGCCACCGCTCGATCTCGGCATGATGGCCGCCGAGCAGCACGTCCGGCACGCGCATCCCCTCGTACTCCTCGGGGCGCGTGTAATGCGGACAATCGAGCAGCCCGTCAGCGAAGCTGTCCTGCACAGCCGACTGCGCGTCGTTCAGCACGCCGGGCAGCAGGCGCACGACGGCATCCATCATCGCCATCGCCGGCAGTTCACCGCCGGACAGAACGAAATCGCCGAGGCTGATTTCCTCGTCGACGCACCGGTCGAGCAGACGCTGATCGATCGCCTCGTAGCGGCCGCACAGCACGATGACACCAGGCTCCTGCGCCATTCGCACCGCACGTTCGTGCGTGAACGGTGCACCTTGCGGCGACATCATCACCACACGCGTGCTCGCGACGCCCTGCTCCGCCTGCGCTGCTTTCGCAGCGCCGATCGCGGCCTCGAGCGGCCTGGCCAGCATCACCATACCCGGACCGCCGCCGTACGGACGATCGTCGACCGTGCGGTAGTTGTCCGTCGTGAAATCACGCGGATTCCAGGTGCGCAGCCCGAAGCGCCCCTGCTTCACGGCCCGGCTGGTGATTCCCCAGTCGGTCAGCGCGCGGAACATTTCGGGAAAGAGCGTGACGACGTCGAACTGCACCGCGCTCTCCGTAACCTGGTTCATTAGTAATCGGCTTCCCAGTCGACGACGATGCGACGTGCCGCCTGATCCACCGTTTTGACGTAGACGCCGACGAACGGAATCAGCCGTTCGTCGGTGGTCGGCCGACCATCCTTGCCGACTGCCGGATACTCGACGCGCATGATCGAATGCACGCCGTTGTCGATCATCCCGCTCACCGTCCCGAGCGCCACCGATTGCTCGTTGACGACCTCGAGGCCGATCAGGTCGACCCAATAGAATTCGTCCGCGGCCAATGCCGGGAAATCTTCCCGGCGCACGAACACGCGAAAGCCGCGCAAAGCCATTGCGGCATCGCGGTCGCTGACACCCGCGGTATGCGCGACGACTGTGTCGCCGTGCGTCTTCGACTGCAGGATGCGGGCAGACAAGCGCTCCCCACCCCGTTCCAGCCACCAGCGGCGCGCCTTGAGCAGCGCATCGCCGCCGCGACCGGCGTCTGCATGCGTCGCCACCTTGACCCAGCCTTTCAGGCCATAGGCGTCGACGACCGCCCCGACCTCGACAGCATCGTCGGGCCAGGCTTGTACTGCCTCGAGACTGCCCTGCTCGGCAGCCACACCGGCGCTCGCGACAGTGTCGCGCTCGACCGGCTTGCGGACGAATGCGCCAAATGACGCTCGCCCGCGCTTTGCGTTACCGGAATCGTGACCGGACATTAATGCTCCTTGCAGCCGGCACGACCGGCACACCGCGCCATGTTAGGCAGCCGGTTGCGCCTTTTGCGCTTCCTTCACGAGACGCTGGACGGTCGGCGACAGTTGCGCGCCAACGCCTTGCCAGTACGTCAGGCGGTCCTGAGCGATACGCAGCGATTCGCCCTTCGTGGCGACCGGGTTGTAGAAGCCGACGCGCTCGATAAAGCGGCCGTCACGACGGTTGCGCGAATCGGTAGCGACGATGTTGTAGAACGGGCGCTTCTTCGAGCCGCCGCGAGCCAGACGGATGATAACCATATGAAATCCTTCGGGAAAACCGGGTTCGAAACTACTGAAACGTGCGATTATAGCCGGAAACCAAAGCCACAACAAACACTTACGCGCAAAAATTCCACGGACGCCCTGCAAGCCGGGCATACAATCGTCGTGTCCTCGACGCTTACCGCCGCCATGCCGCCATCTTGCGTCACCCCGGCGCGCCGCGCGCAGCACCGCCTCGCGGGCTTGCTGACCGGCCTCGTTGCCTGCCTCGCAGCCACCGCGGCTTGCGCCGCAACGCCAGCGGACAAACTCGTCGTGCCACCCGGCTTCCACGTCGACGTGCTGACCGACGCCGTGCCGACCGCCCGCGAAATGGCGTGGTCGCCGCGCGGAATTCTGTATGTCGGCTCGCGGGAAGGCCGCGTGCATGCATTTGTGATGCAGGAGGGCCGGATCACGACCCGCTACGTGATCGCATCGGGGCTCGACATGCCCGTCGGCGTCGCGTATCGCGACGGCGCGCTCTATATCTCCGCCGTGTCGCGTATTCTGCGCCTCGATCACATCGACGACCGGCTCGCCAGACCTCCGGCGCCGGCGGTCGTGACGGATGCGCTGCCAACCGATCATCATCACGGCTGGAAATTCATCGCATTCGGCCCCGACGGCAAGCTCTACGTGCCGACCGGCGCCCCATGCAACGTGTGCCTCGCCGATCGCGATCGATACGCGATCATCGCACGCATGAACACGGACGGCAGCGGCCGGGAAGTGTTTGCCCGCGGCGTGCGCAATACCGTCGGCTTTGCCTGGCACCCCGAGTCGCGCGAGCTGTGGTTCACCGACAACGGGCGCGACTTGATGGGTGACGACGTGCCCGACGACAAGCTGAATCGTGCGCCACGCGCAGGCCTCGATTTCGGCTTTCCATACTGCCACGGCGGTGACACGCCCGACCCTGAATTCGGGAGCGCCGACGTGTGCCGCCGCTACGCGCCGCCCGTGCTGAAACTCGGCGCGCACGTCGCGGCACTCGGCATGCGCTTCTATACGGGGACAATGTTTCCGGCGTCATACCGCAACAACATCTTCATTGCCGAGCATGGTTCGTGGAATCGCAGCACGAAGGTCGGCTATCGCGTAATGCGCGCGGTCGTGTCGGCCGACGGCAGCCATGCAAGCCAGACTCCGTTCATCACAGGCTGGCTGCGCGCGGACGGCACCGTGTGGGGGCGCCCGGCCGACGTACTGCCGCTGCCGGACGGCTCGCTGCTCGTCAGCGACGACTACGCAGGCGCCATCTACCGCATCACCTATGCGGCACCTTGACGCAGGCAAGGGGTGACCCGGCCCGACCGGGCATCGTAGAATGCGTGCCGGGCCGAGCGCCCCGCGCCGGCCTGCCGGCCGCCCATGCCAACGATAATCCGCCGCCATCCATGTCCAGCAGCACCGCATTGTCCCGCCGCTTCCGCTCCAAGACGCTCACCGCCGCCCTCGCGTTCCTGCTCGGTTCGCTCGGCGCGCACCGCTTCTACCTGTACGGCTTTCGCGACGTGTACGGCTGGGCGCACCTGCTCGCGACGATCGTCGGGATCCCGGGTTTCCTGCTGCTCGCCGCGACCCAGCGCAGTGCCAACCTCGGCTGGTGGCTCGCCGTGCCGGGTGCGATCTCGCTTCTGGCTGCGTTCCTCGCCGCGCTCGTCTACGGCCTGCGCCCCGACGAGAAGTGGGACGCACAATTCAATGCCGACACCGGCAAGCACAGCCAGTCAGGCTGGACGGTGATCTTCATCGTGATCTTCTCGCTGCTGATCGGTGCGTTCCTGCTGATGACCGCCCTCGCCCTGTCGTTCCAGACGTACTTCGAATCGCAAGTCGAAGCGGCAAAGCAAATCTCGCAGTAAGCGCCAACACGTGTCGGCCAGATCAGAACAGGCTCAGTTGCACGTCGTCACGCGACTTCGTGCCGGTCGCGCCCGCCACCGTGCGCTGCGCTGCCGCCCCGGTCGCCGGCGCACCGCGAACTGCGACAGATCCAGAATGCCGTTCGCACGCTCGTTCAACCCTAGCCGCTTCACGGCCTGACGGAACCGCTGCCGCAACAGGTCGGCCCAGATTCCCTCGCCCTTCATCCGCTTCGCGAAATCCGAGTCGTAGTCCTTCCCGCCGCGCATGTCGCGCACGCGGTTCATCACGCGCTCCGCGCGATCGGGGAAATGCGCGGAGAGCCAGTTCTTGAACAGCGGCGCGACCTCCCACGGCAACCGCAGGATGATGTAACTCGCGTGTGTCGCGCCGGCTTCCGCACAAGCTTCCAGCACACGCTCCATGTCCGGCTCGGTGACGAACGGGATCATCGGTGCAATGCTGACGCCTACCGGCACGCCCGCATCGCGCAGCGCGCGGATCGTGCGCAGCCGGCGCGCCGGCGTCGCCGCACGCGGCTCGAGCGTGCGCGCGAGATCGGCATCGAGGGTCGTGATCGTGACCGCGGCCATCACCTGCCCGCGCTCGGCCATCGGGGCCAGCAGATCCAGATCGCGCTCGATCAGGGACGATTTCGTGATCGCGGCGAACGGCAGCCCGTGATCGTGCATCACCTGGATCACGCTGCGCGTGATGCGCAGATCGCGTTCGACCGGCTGGTATGCATCGGTGTTGACGCCGAGCGCGATCGGCTCCGGCACGTAGCGCTTGCGCGAAATCTCGCGCTCGAGCAATTCGGCAGCGTTGACCTTCGCATAGATGCGACTCTCGAAATCGAGCCCCGGCGACAAACCGAGGTAACTATGGGTCGGCCGTGCAAAGCAGTAGATGCAGCCATGCTCGCAGCCGCGATACGGATTGAGCGACACGCTGAACGGTATGTCCGGTGACTGGTTGTGCGTCAGGATGCTCTTAGCGTGCTCCTCGAACACCTGCGTGCGCAGCGGCGCGGGCAGATCGGCGTCGTCCGATTCGTGTGTCCAGCCGTCGTCGACCGCTTCGCGCAGCGCCGTTTCGTATCGCCCCTGGAGGTTGTCGACCGCACCGCGCCCCTTGCGGGGCGCCGGCGGCGCTATCGGAAATTCGTTGTCGGACCGACCGTCCATGCGCTCACCCATTCGCCTGCACCCAATGCTGTATATTTATACAGTATTGGGTGCAGCATGCCAAGGGCGGGATAGAGGGACGGACTGCTGGCGGCAGCTCCGGTCATTCGCCGACCGAGATCGTCAGCGTCTCCTTGATTTCTTCCATCACGACATAGCTCTTCGACTGCACCGCGCCGGGCAGCTGCAGCAGGATGTCGCCCAGCAGCTTGCGATAGTCGGCCATTTCACCGATGCGTGCCTTGATCAGGTAATCGAAGTCGCCGGACACGAGATGGCACTCGAGCACCTCGTCGATCTTCATCACTTCGCGCCGGAACTGCTCGAACATGTTGCCGCCCTTGTGGCCGAGCGTGATCTCGACGAACACCAGCAACGCGGCGCCGAGCTGCCCCGGATCAACGCGTGCGTGATAGCCGGTGATGACACCGTCGCGCTCCATGCGCCGCACGCGTTCGATACACGGCGTGACGGTCAGCCCCACCTGCTCCGCGAGGTCCTTCATCGCCATCCGGCCGTCGTCCTGGAGCAGTTTGAGGATGCGCCGGTCGAGCTTGTCGAGCGAGCGTACTGGCTGGCGTTGCGTTCTCATTTGTTTATGCTGAAAACCTGAAAAATACGATAACAAAACCTGCACATTCGACAATACCATAGCGCAAAAAACTAGATCAGCTAGAGGTTACACGGAGACGCACGTGCGCCCGGCCTCGCCCTGATCCTTCCATCTGGAGCAGCTATGCGAGTCGTCATTCTGGGCAGCGGTGTGGTGGGCGTGGCAAGCGCGTATTACCTCGCGCGCGCCGGTCATGAAGTCACGGTGATCGACCGGGAAGCCGGCCCGGCGCTCGAGACGAGCTTCGCGAACGCAGGTCAGATCTCGCCCGGCTATGCCGCGCCGTGGGCCGCGCCCGGCGTGCCGCTGAAGGCCGTCAAGTGGATGTTCGAGAAGCACGCGCCGCTCGCGATCCGCCTCGACGGCACGCGCTTCCAGCTCCAGTGGATGTGGCAGATGCTGCGCAACTGCACGGCCGAGCGCTATGCAGTCAACAAGGGCCGCATGGTCCGCCTCGCCGAATACAGCCGCGATTGCCTGCAGGCGCTGCGCGCCGACACGGGCATCCAGTACGAAGGCCGCACGGGCGGCACGCTGCAGCTGTTCCGCACGCAGCAGCAACTCGACGGCGCGGCGAAGGATATCGCGGTGCTGCAGGAAGCGAACGTGCCGTTCGAACTGCTGTCGCCGGCCGAGCTCAGGAATGCCGAACCGGCGCTCGCCGCCGTGTCGCACAAGCTGACGGGCGGCCTGCGCCTGCCGGGCGACGAAACGGGCGACTGCCAGTTGTTCACGACGCGCCTCGCGGCGCTCGCGGAATCGCTCGGCGTGAAGTTCCGCTACAACACGCCAATCGACGCGCTGGCGATCGCGGGCGGCAAGATCGCCGGCGTGCAGTGCGGCAGCGAGACGGTGCGCGCGGATGCATACGTCGTCGCGCTCGGGTCATACTCCACCAGCTTCATCTCGAACCTGATGAAGATCCCCGTCTATCCGCTGAAGGGTTATTCGATCACCGCGCCGATCGTCGACGAGACGGCCGCGCCCGTGTCGACGGTGCTGGACGAAACCTACAAGATCGCGATCACGCGTTTCGACCAGCGCATCCGCGTCGGCGGCATGGCGGAGATCGTCGGCTTCGACAAGAACCTGCGTGCCGCGCGTCGCGAGACGCTCGAAATGTGCGTGAACGACCTGTTCCCGGGCGGCGGCGACACGTCGAAGGCAACGTTCTGGACAGGCCTGCGCCCGATGACGCCGGACGGCACGCCGATCGTCGGCCGCACGCCGGTCTCGAACCTGTTCCTGAACACCGGCCACGGCACGCTCGGCTGGACGATGTCGTGCGGGTCGGGCCAACTGCTCGCCGACCTGATTTCGGGCAAGAAGCCGGCAATTCAGGCCGACGACCTGTCGGTGCATCGCTACCTGAAGGACGTGGCCGGCCAAACGCGCCCGGCATACGCATAAGGCGGAACGGTCAGCCGCGACGCAGGCCGGTCCGCATCAACGAAAAAGGCGCCCACGGGGCGCCTTTTTCGTTACAGCGAATGCGTTGCGGGCTCGAAACAGCGCTTCCGTCATCGCACAAAAAAGGGGCGCTCATCGCGCCCCTCGTCTTGCGTACTTGCCGCCGAAGCGTCAAGTCACACCGTGTCAGCCCAGTTCGTTCACGAGTTCCGGCACGAGCGCGAACAGATCGCCGACGAGGCCGTAGTCGGCCACGCTGAAGATCGGCGCTTCGGGATCCTTGTTGATCGCGACGATCACTTTCGAATCCTTCATGCCGGCCAGATGCTGGATCGCGCCCGAGATGCCGACCGCGATGTACAGCTGCGGCGCGACGATCTTGCCGGTCTGGCCGACCTGGTAGTCGTTCGGCACGTAGCCGGCGTCGACTGCCGCGCGCGATGCGCCCAGTGCTGCCGACAGCTTGTCGGCCAGCGGCTCCAGCACCTTCGTGTAGTTCTCGCCGCTGCCCAGACCGCGGCCGCCCGACACGATGATGCTCGCCGACGTCAGCTCCGGACGATCCAGCTTCGTCACTTCACGGCTCACGAACTGCGATTTGCCCGCATCGGCCGCCGCTTCGATCTTCTCGACCGATGCGCTGCCGCCTTCGGCCGCAACCGGATCGAAACCCGTCGCACGCACCGTGATCACCTTGATCGGATCGCTCGACTGCACCGTCGCGATCGCGTTGCCCGCATAGATCGGACGCTCGAACGTGTCGGCCGAATCGACCGCCGTGATGTCCGAAATCTGCGCGACGTCCAGCTTCGAGGCGATGCGCGGCGCGACGTTCTTGCCGTAGGCGGTTGCCGGCGCGAGGATGTGCGAATAGTCCTTCGCGATGTTCAGCGCGGTCGCCTCGACGTTTTCCGCCAGGCCCGCTTCGAGCTGCGGCGCGTCGGCCAGCAGCACCTTCGACACGCCTGCGATCTTTGCTGCCGCATCGGCCGCGCCCTGCGCGTTGTGCCCCGCGACCAGCACGTGAATGTCACCGCCAATCTTCGCTGCCGCCGCCACCGTGTTCAGCGTCGCGGCCTTGATCGACGCGTTGTCGTGTTCTGCAATCACCAGAATCGTCATTTCTTTCCGCTCCCTCTTACAGCACCTTGGCTTCGGTCTTCAGCTTCTCGACCAGCGTCTTCACGTCCGGCACCTTCACGCCGGCCGCGCGCTTTGGCGGCTCGGCCACCTTCAGCGTCTTCAGACGCGGCGTGACATCCACGCCGAGGTCTTCCGGCTTCACCGTTTCCAGCGGCTTCTTCTTCGCCTTCATGATGTTCGGCAGCGTCACGTAGCGCGGCTCGTTCAGGCGCAGGTCCGTGGTCACGACTGCCGGCAGTTGCAGCGACAGCGTTTCCGCGCCGCCGTCGACTTCACGTGCGACCGTGGCACGGCCATCGGCGATCGTGACCTTCGACGCGAACGTCGCTTGCGGCAGGCCAGCCAGTGCGGCCAGCATCTGGCCCGTCTGGTTCGAATCGTCGTCGATCGCCTGCTTGCCGAGGATCACGAGTTGCGGCTGTTCCTTGTCGACCAGCGCCTTCAGGATCTTCGCGACGGCCAGCGGCTCGACGCTGTCGTTCGACTCGACGAGGATCGCGCGATCGGCGCCGATCGCCAGCGCCGTGCGCAGCGTTTCCTGCGCTTGCGTCACACCGACCGACACCGCGATCACTTCGGTCGCCACACCCGCTTCCTTCAGGCGCACCGCTTCTTCCACCGCGATTTCGTCGAACGGGTTCATCGACATCTTCACGTTCGCGATGTCGACGCCGGTGTTGTCCGACTTCACGCGGACCTTCACGTTGTAATCGACCACTCTTTTCACTGGCACCAGGATTTTCATGCACACGCTCCAAAGTTACGAATACGACCAGAGGCCATTCTATAGCGAGGCCTCATGACTGCGCGGCCAAGCGGACCAATCCATCGCGGCTATCGAGGATAGCGCTCCTCTTCGGTGCGCCGGCAATAGCGAACGGTCGTTCTATTTTAAAAGAGAAAAAACCCGGACGCAAAGCCCGGGTTTTCGATCATCGACTCTAATCGTCACCGGGCGCGCCCAGCACCACGTATCACCAGGCGGCGATGACCGCGCCGCCGAACTTCTGTTCGATGAACTGCTTCACTTCCGCGGAATGGTAGGCCGCGACCAGCTTCGCGACCCACGGCTTGCTCCGGTCGGCCTCGCGAATCGCGAGGATGTTCGCATAAGGACCGTTCGGACCCTCGATCGCGATCGCGTCCTGTTTCGGCTTCAACCCCGCTTCCATCGCATAGTTGGTGTTGATCGCCGCAGCGTCGACGTCGCCGAGCGAGCGCGGAATCTGTGCCGCATCGAGTTCGACGATCTTCAGCTTGCGCGGATTGTCGACGATGTCGAGCGGCGTCGCCTTCAGCCCGGCGTCCGCACGCAGCTTCAGCAGGCCCTGCTTCTGCAGCAACAGCAGCGCGCGGCCGCCATTGGTCGGATCGTTCGGCACCGCGATGCGCGCGCCCGGCTTCAACTCGGCCAGCGACTTCACCCGCTTCGAATAGATACCCATCGGGAACGTGACGGTATCCGCGACCTTGATCAGCTTGTAGCCGCGATCCTTCACCTGCGCCTGCAGATAAGGATCGTGCTGGTAGCTGTTCGCGTCGAGATCGCCCGACGCGAGCGCCGCGTTCGGCTGCACGTAATCCGAGAATTCGACGATGCGGATATCGAGGCCGCTCTTGGCCGCGACCTTCTTCACCACGTCCATGATCTGCGCGTGCGGACCGCCCGTCACGCCCACCTTGATTGTTTCGGTCTGCGCGTGCGCGCTCGCGAACAGCGCGGCCGCGCCGAGTGCGGCCGCGAACTTCAGCATGAAACGTCGTTGCATCGTCTCCCCCTACCCATGAATGTCGTTATTACTTGTGGCTCAGCCGCCGCACGAGCCAGTCGCCGAACGATTGCACGATCTGCACGAACACGATCAGGATCGCAACGACCGTCCACATGACTTCCGGCAGATAGCGCTGGTAGCCGTAACGGATGCCGAGATCGCCGAGCCCGCCGCCGCCGATCGCACCGGCCATCGCCGAGTAGCCGACGAGCGACACGAACGTAATCGTCAGGCCAGCGACGATGCCGGGCAGCGATTCAGGCAGCAGCACCTTGAACACGATTTGCGACGTCGTCGCGCCCATCGACTGCGCGGCCTCGATCAGCCCGCGGTCGACTTCGCGCAGCGCCGTCTCGACCAGTCGCGCGACGAACGGCGCGGCCGCGAGCGTCAGCGGCACGACCGCCGCAGCCGTGCCGATCGACGACCCCGTGACGAGCCGCGTAAATGGAATGACCGCAACCAACAGAATGATGAATGGCGTCGAGCGCACCGCGTTCACGATGCCGCCGAGCACGCGATTCACGCCGAGGTTCTGCAGCACGCCCTGGCGGTCGGTCAGGTAGAGCAGCACGCCGAGCGGCATCCCGACGAGCGCGCCGACCGCTCCCGAGATGCCGACCATGATCAGCGTCTCCCAGAACGACTGCACGAACATATCGAACATCTCACTCAACATACGAAAGCTCCTCTACCACCACACCTTGCTCGCGCAGGAACGCGAGTGCCTGCCCGACCTTGCCCGGTTCGCCGCCCGCGAGCACCGCGAGTGACCCGAACGCCTGCCCCTGGATCTCGTCGATCTGGCCGTGCAGGATATTGAAATCGAGTTCGTACCGGCGAATCGTCTCCGACAGGATCGGCTGGTCGACACCCGAGCCTGTGAATGCGAGCCGCAGCAAATGCCCGCTGCCCGTCTTCAGCCGCTCGGCCACGCGTGCCTTCAGCGCGGGCGGCAGTTCCTGCGCGATCACGTCGCCGATCAGCGCGCGCGTCACTTCGTGATGCGGCTGCAGGAACACGTCGATCACGCGGCCTTCCTCGACCACGCGCCCCGCGTCGAGCACCGCCACGCGATCGCACACCTGCTTGATCACTTCCATCTGGTGCGTGATCAGCACGATCGTCAGGCCGAGTTCGCGATTGATGCGCTTCAGCAGGTCGAGGATCGCGCGCGTGGTCTCGGGATCGAGCGCCGACGTCGCTTCGTCCGACAGCAGCACCTTCGGCTTGCTCGCGAGCGCGCGGGCGATGCCGACGCGCTGCTTCTGGCCGCCGCTGATCTGCGCCGGGTAGCGGTCCTTCTGCGCGGACAGCCCGACGAGATCGAGCAGCGGCAGCACGGCGGCCTCGATGTCGGCACGGCTCGCACCAGCCAGCTCGAGCGGCAACGCGACGTTGTCGAACACCGTGCGCGACGACAGCAGGTTGAAGTGCTGGAAGATCATGCCGATTTCGCGGCGCGCTTCGCGCAGTGCGCCGGCCGGCAACAGCGTGAGATCGCGCCCGCCGACGACGACGTTGCCTTCGGTCGGCCGCGTGAGCAGGTTGATGGTGCGCACGAGCGTGCTCTTGCCGGCGCCGCTTCGGCCGATGATGCCGAACACCTCACCCTGCGGGATCGTCAGATTGACGTTGTGCAATGCGTCGACCCAGCCGGTCGGCCCGGGGAAACGCTGCGACAGATTGCGTAATTCGATCATGTAAACAAAACGGCGGCCGACAGGCGAAGCCCGCCAGTCGGCCGCCGATGCATCTGGAATAGCCGGCGATTTTACCGCAAACGCCTCATTCCACTTAATAATCGATTTCGATCTTTTCATAACCAGACGAAATTAGAGGGGCACTGCTGGCCCGCCGTGCGAGTGCCGCGACTATGATCCGGAACACCGATGCCAACTAAACAGGGGACCCGCCAGATGACCGCCACCACCACGCAGACCGCCGCGCCCGCCGCCACCGCGGCACTGGACACGGCAGCGCCGCCCGCTCCGCGGATGGGCCGGCTGCGTACCGCGGACGGGCTCGAACTGGCGTCGTATCGCTGGCCGGCCGGCGACGGCACGGAGCCGCCGCGCGCGACGATCGCGCTCGTGCATGGCCTTGCCGAGCATGCGGGCCGCTACGCGGCGCTCGCGGCCAGATTGAACGCGGCCGGCATCGACGTGCTGGCGATCGATCTGCGCGGGCACGGCCAGTCGCCCGGTAAGCGCGCGTGGGTCGAGCGTTTCGACGATTACCTGAACGATGCGGATGCCCTCGTCGCCGAAGCCGCCCGCGACAATACGCCGCTCTTCCTGATGGGCCACAGCATGGGTGGCGCCGTCGCGGCGCTGTATGCGATCGAACGCGCGCCGGTTCGCGGCCATGCGCTGGCGGGCCTCGTGCTGTCGAGCCCGGCGCTCGCGCCGGGACGCGACGTGCCGCGCTGGATGCTCGCGATGAGCCGCTTCATCAGCCGCGTGTGGCCGAGCTTCCCCGCGATCAGGATCGACGCGGCGCTGCTGTCGCGCGATCCGGCCGTCGTCGCGGCCAATCGTGCCGATCCGCTCGTGCACCACGGCGCGGTGCCGGCGCGCACCGGCGCCGAGATCCTCGATGCGATGGCGCGCATCGAGCGTGGTCGCAGCGCGCTGCGCGTGCCGGTGCTTGTCTATCACGGCACCGAGGACAAGCTGACCGAACCGGACGGAAGCCGTGCGTTCGGCGCACGCGTCGGCTCGCCAGACCGCACGCTGACGCTATACGAAGGCGGGTTCCACGAAACGATGAACGATCTCGAGCGCGACCGCGTGATCGATGCGCTGATCGCGTGGATTCACGCGCACGTGCCGGCACGCTGAACGCGCGCGGGTCGCTCCCGGTCAGATGCCGGCCAGCACGCGCAGGTGCGCGACCACGCTGCGGCCGAGCGCGGACAAGTTGTAGCCACCCTCGAGGCAGCTCACGATGCGGCCCTGCGCGTGCCGGCGCGCGACGTCGACGATCTGCGTGGTCAGCCATTCGAAATCGGCCTCGACGAGACCGAGGTTGCCGATGTCGTCCTCTCGATGCGCGTCGAAACCGGCCGACACGAACAGCATCTGCGGCTTGAACGCGTCCAGACGCGGCAGCCAGGACATGTCGACCGCTTCGCGGATCGCCATCCCGTTGCTGCGTGCAGGCATCGGCAGGTTGACCATGTTCGGCGCCTGGTGATCGACGCCCGAGAACGGGTACAGCGGATGCTGGAAGAAGCTGCACATCAGCACGCGCTCGTCGTTCGCGAACGCGGCTTCGGTGCCGTTGCCGTGGTGCACGTCGAAATCGACGATTGCGACACGCTCGAGGCCATGGACATCGAGCGCGTGCCGCGCGGCGATCGCGACGTTGTTGAAAAAGCAGAAACCCATCGCGCGCGCGGGTTCCGCGTGATGGCCGGGGGGCCGCACGCTGCAGAACGCATTCGCGTAGCGGCCTTCGATCACGGCGTCGGTCGCCGCGATCGCCGCGCCGGCCGCACGCAGCGCGGCGCGCCACGTGTCGCGGTTCATCAGCGTGTCGGGATCGATCTCGACGTAGCCGTCGACGGGCGTCATGCTGCGGATGTAGTCGATGTGAGCCTGCGTATGCACGCGGCCCAGCGCCACCTCGCTCGCGAACGGCGCGGTTTCGTGCACGATCAGGTCGTCGATGCGGCTCGCGATCAGCTGATCCTGGATCGCCGACAGGCGGGCCGGGCATTCCGGATGCCATTCCCCCATCTCGTGCAGCATGCAGTCGGGGTGCGTATAGAAGGCGGTTGCCATAAGCTGTCATCCGCGACGCAGGGTGCGCCGCAGGTCTCCATCAATGATGTCCATCGTCTGCCGCGAATTCGCCGCTAACTTACCACAACGGTGCGCTGCTTCGCCCCGACACGCAGGATGCGTCGGGTATACTGCGCCGAACCCCATCGCCCTGTCCGCCCGCTTCGACATGAATTCCAGCAAGCCTGCCGCCCTTCTCTCCGCACTGTTCAGCGTTCGCGTCCCGCTCGTTGCTGCTGCCGTCGCCGTTACCGTGGCCGCCGCGCCCGCCATCGCGCAGACGCAGCCCGCGAAGTCCCCCGGCACGCGCGTCGCGCAGGCGCAACCGCAGCAGCCGGCGCCGCAAGGCCAGACCTTCGAAGAGGAAATCGTTCCGCAGCGTTACGCGAACAACGCGAAGGTCGATGCGTTCATCGACGAGATGGTGAGCCGCAACGGCTTCGATTCCGCGAGCCTGCATGCGCTGTTCTCACGCATCAGCTACTCGGCCACCGCCGTGAAGCTCGTGAAGCCGGCGCCGACGCCTTCGGTGAAGAACTGGCGCGTCTATCGTTCGCGCTTCATCGAACCGATCCGCGTCAACGCGGGCGTGAAATTCTGGAAGGCGAACAAGGCGACGCTGCAGCGCGCGTCGGAGGAATTCGGCGTGCCGCCCGAAGTGATCGTCGGCATCATCGGCGTCGAAACGATCTACGGCCGCTACATGGGCAACTTCCGCGTGCTCGATGCGCTGACGACGCTCACGTTCGACTACCCGGACACGCCGAATCGCGACAGCCGGCAGGCAACGTTCCGCAAGAATCTCGAGGACTTCCTCGTCTGGACCCGCGACAACCAGCTCGACCCGACCACCGTGCTCGGCTCGTACACGGGCGCGATCGGCATCCCGCAGTTCCTGCCGAGCAGCATCCGCGAGTATGCGGTCGATTACGACGGCGGCGGCCACGTCGATCTGCGCAGCAGTCCTGCCGATGCGATCGGCAGCGTCGCGAACTACCTGAAGCAGCACGGCTGGGAAACCGATCGCCCGGTAGTCTGGCGAATCACGCCCGACACGGGCAGCCTCGGCATCGCCCAGGCGGCCGCAGACGGTCAGCCCGAACCGCACTGGGCCCTGTCGCAACTGCTGCGCGCCGGCATGACGCTCAACGAGCCGACGGTCAACATCACCACCGAAGCCGGCACGCCAGTCACAGTGGTCGATCTGCCTTCGCCGGGAAGCGCGACCGAATACATGCTCGGCCTCAAGAACTTCTACGTGCTGACGCGCTACAACCGCAGCTTCTTCTACGCGCTCGCCGTGTACCAGCTCGGCGAAGCCGTGAAGGCGCAGATGGAAGCGAATGGTGCACTGCCGCTGCCTGCGGCGGACACGGAAGCGCCGGCGCAGTAAGCACGGTCCGCGCAAAGAAAAAGCGCCGCTTGTGCGGCGCTTTTTTATCGCGTGATGCTGCTGATGCCGTTCGGGCTCAGGCAGGAAATACGCCAGTCGACAGATAGCGGTCGCCGCGATCGCAGACGATGAACACGATCGTCGCGTTCTCGACCTGACGCGCGATACGCATCGCGACTTCGCATGCGCCGCCCGACGAGATGCCGGCAAAGATGCCTTCGACAGCCGCGAGCCGGCGCGCCATCGTTTCGGACGCGGCCTGGCTCACGCTCTCGACGCGATCGACGCGGCTGCGATCGAAGATCGTCGGCATATAGGCTTCCGGCCACTTGCGAATGCCCGGAATGCGCGACCCTTCTTCCGGCTGCGCGCCGACGATCTCGATCGCCGGATTCTGTTCCTTCAGAAAGCGCGACGTGCCCATGATCGTGCCCGTCGTGCCCATCGCCGACACGAAGTGTGTGACGCGCCCTTCGGTGTCGCGCCAGATCTCCGGGCCCGTTCCTTCGTAGTGCGCGATCGGATTGTCGGGGTTCCCGAACTGATCGAGGATCACGCCCTTGCCTTCGCGCTGCATCTGCTCCGCAAGGTCGCGCGCCAGTTCCATCCCGCCCTTTACCGGCGTCAGGATGATTTCGGCGCCGTAAGCGGCCATGCTCTGGCGGCGCTCGATCGACAGATCCTCCGGCATGATCAGCACCATCTTGTAGCCGCGGATCGCCGCTGCCATCGCGAGCGCGATGCCCGTGTTGCCGCTCGTCGCCTCGATCAGCGTATCACCCGGCTTGATGCGACCGCGCGCCTCGGCCTTGCTGATCATCGACAGCGCCGGACGATCCTTCACGGAACCGGCCGGATTGTTGCCTTCCAGCTTCGCGAGCACCACGTTGTTGCGTGCGCGAATCTCGTCGTCCGGCAGGCGGACCAGTTGCACGAGCGGCGTGTTGCCGATCGTGTCTTCGATAGTTTTGTAAGCCATGGAGATACCGTGAGTGCGAGGCCGATCAATCGATTGATTGTAAACCAGCACCGGGGCTCGCGCCGGCAACCCCATTGTGACGATGGAATAGACGCGCCACACGATTCACGCGTGTGCGTGTGCAGCATGCACGCAAAAAACCCGCGGCAAGCCGCGGGAAGCCGTCGCAATGACGGCGACTGAAGGAGCCCTTTGTCTCGCGTGCGTTATTTCTGCGCGGTGCGGGCAGGTGCCGCAGCAGGCTTCGCCGCCGCCGGCTTGCCCGCGGCCGGTGCCGCCGCACCCGAGCCTGCCGCACCGATCGTCAACCCTTCCCGCTGAAGGCGCTCGACCGTTTGGCCGCCCATGCCTTTCACGCGCGATGCGAGATCGTCTGCATTCCTGAACGGCCCGTGTGCGCCGCGCTCGTCGAGAATCGCCTTCGCCCGCGCGGGACCGATGCCCTTGATGCCGACGAGTGCATCCTCGTTCGCGGTGTTGACGTCGACGGCCGCCCAGGCCGACGCGATCGCGCCGAGCATCGCGGCGGCGGCAAACCATTTCCTGATCATGTGCTGGATCTCCGATGAAATCGGTCGGCGGCTGCCGACCGTGAGACCCAGTCTAGCGATGCGACGCGCAGGCTTAAACCTGGCCGGATAGCCAACGCACGTAGCGGTCGACACCTTCCTGCACCGTCAGGAACGGCGCATCGTAGCCGGCAGCACGCAGTTTCGTCTGGTCGGCCTGCGTGAAGCACTGGTACTTGCCGCGCAGCGCATCCGGGAACGGCACGTATTCGATCAGCCCTTGCTCGACCTGCTGCGCGAGCGTCAGCGGCGGCAGGTTGTCGAGTGCGCGCAGCGTGTTCACGACCGTCGATGCGATGTCGTTGAACGGTTGTGCCCGGCCTGCGCCGAGGTTGAAGATGCCCGATTTCTCCGGATGGTCGAAGAAGAACAGGTTCACCTTCGCGACGTCCTCGACCGACACGAAGTCGCGCGTCTGCTCGCCCGGCGCATAACCGTTGTACTCGCCGAACAGCTTGACCTTGCCTTCCGCGCGGAACTGGTTGAAGTTGTGGAACGCGACCGAGGCCATGCGGCCCTTGTGCGTCTCGCGCGGACCGTACACGTTGAAGTAGCGGAACCCGGCGATCTGGCTCTTCGCGCTCGGCAGCACGCGGCGGATCACCTGGTCGAACAGGAACTTCGAATAGCCGTAGACGTTCAGCGGCGCCTCGACCTCGCGCTCCTCGACGAATCGCGTCGAGCCGCCGTAGATCGCGGCCGACGACGCGTACAGGAACTGCGCGCCCTGCGCGAGGCACGCATCGAGCACCGCGCGGCTATAGCGGAAGTTGTTGTCCATCATGTAGCGGCCGTCGGTTTCCATCGTGTCCGAACAGGCGCCTTCATGGAACACCGCGCGTACCTTGCCGAAATCGCCGCGCGAGAAGCGCTCGACGAATTCCGTCTTGTCGAGATAGTCGTCGATCTCGCAATCGACGAGGTTCCGGAACTTGTCCGCGCGCGTCAGATTGTCGACCGCGATGATGCGCGACTCGCCGCGCTCGTTGAGCGCCTTGACGATGTTCGCGCCGATAAAACCGGCTGCGCCGGTGACGATGATGGTCATGGTCGTTCTGCCTGAAAAATTGCAAGACATACGTGCGGCGCGCTCGGCGCGCCGCCGAATGCGCTCAGTGAAACAGTTCGTCGTAGTCTACCGTGGCCGTACCCAGCTTGCCGACCACGATGCCTGCTGCGCGATTCGCGAGCACGACGGCATCGACGAGCGGCACGCCGGCGCCGAGCATCGTCGCGACCGTCGCGATCACGGTATCGCCCGCGCCGGACACGTCATACACCTCGCGCGCGAGCGCCGGTGCATGCAGTTCGCCCGCTGCGGAAAAAAGCGTCATCCCCTCTTCCGAACGCGTGAGCAGCAACGCATCGAGATCGAGCTCCGCACGCAGCTTCGCGACACGCGCACGCAGGTCGTCTTCCGATTGCCACTGACCGATGACCTCGCGCAACTCGGCGCGGTTCGGCGTGATCAGCGATGCGCCGCGATAGCGCGCCCAGTCGCCGCCCTTCGGGTCGACGAGCACCGGCTTGCCGGCCGCGCGCGCCTTCTCGATCATCGTCGTCACGTGCGTCAGACCGCCTTTCGCGTAATCCGACATCAGCACGACGTCGTGCTGCGGCAGCAGCGCATCGAAACGCGCGAGCCCGGCGAGCAGCACCTCGTGCGTCGGCATCGCCTCGAAGTCGACGCGCAACAGCTGCTGCTGGCGCGCGAGCACGCGCAGCTTGATCGTCGTCGGCAGTGACGCGTCGCGTTCGAGATGGGGAGTCACGCCGCTGCTGTCGAGCAATTCGACGATGCGCTCGCCCGGCTCGTCGCAGCCGACCACGCACAGGAGCCCGGCCTGACCGCCGAGCGTCACCGCGTTGCGCGCGACGTTGGCCGCACCGCCAAGCCGCTCTTCCTGGCGCTGCACGTGCACGACGGGAACCGGCGCTTCCGGAGAAATGCGCTCGACGTTGCCGAACCAGTAGCGGTCGAGCATCACGTCGCCGACCACGAGCACGCGCGAACGCGTAAGCTGCGCGCGCGGTACCGGCACCACTTCGCGAAGGGTAGTCATCGTGCGTTCATCCACGGGGAGAGGACTGGGGATCGACATGCGGACGCCCGATCGCATGGTAGTCGAAGCCGAGTTCGGCCATCGCGTCCGGCTCGTACAGATTGCGTCCGTCGAAGATCACCGGCGCCTTCAGTTCGGCCTTCAGGCGCGTGAAATCCGGGCTCCTGAATTCTTTCCATTCGGTGACGATCACGAGCGCATCCGCGGCGGTCACGGCCGCGTCCTGGGTATCGACGAAGTGAAGGCGCGCAAGCGCGTCGGAAGCCTCGCCAAGATCGAGCGCGAACACGCGGCGCGCCTCGTCGATCGCGACTGGATCGTACGCGCGCACGGTCGCGCCACGCCCGAGCAGCGCGGCGATCAGCCGACGGCTCGGCGCCTCGCGCATGTCGTCCGTATTCGGCTTGAACGCGAGGCCCCAGACCGCGAATTCGCGACCGGTCAGGTCTGCGCCGAAGCGCTGCTCGATCTTGCCGATCAGCACGTCCTTCTGGGCGGAGTTGGCCGCTTCGACGGCCTCCAGGATGCGCAGCGGCTGGCCGTTTTCGCTCGCGGTGCGAATCAACGCCTGCACGTCCTTCGGGAAGCAGGAGCCGCCGTAACCGACGCCCGCATACAGGAAATGATAGCCGATGCGCGGATCGGAACCGATCCCGCGGCGCACGGCTTCGATGTCGGCACCGACCTTGTCGGCGAGATTCGACATTTCGTTCATGAACGAAATGCGCGTCGCGAGCATCGCATTCGCCGCATACTTCGCGAACTCCGCCGAACGCACGTCCATGTAAATCGTGCGCTCGTGATTGCGGTTGAACGGCGCATACAGCTTCTTCATCTTCTCGCGCGCCACCGTGCCCGTCTCGTCGTTGTCGACACCGATGATGATTCGGTCCGGGCGCATGAAGTCCTCGACCGCCGCGCCTTCCTTCAGGAATTCCGGATTCGACACGACCGAGAAACGGTGCGCGACGCTGCCCGCGAGGCCGCGCGCACCGAGTGCCTCGTCGACCACCGCGCGCACGCGCTGCGCGGTGCCAACCGGCACCGTCGACTTGTCGACGATCACCTTGAAGCCGGTCATGTAACGGCCGATGTTCCGCGCGGCCTCGAGCACATATTGCAGGTCGGCCGAACCGTCCTCGTCGGGCGGCGTGCCGACCGCGATGAACTGGATCTCGCCGTGCGCAACGCTCGCCTCGATGTCGGTCGAGAAGCGCAGACGCCCTGCCGCGCGGTTGCGCGCGATGATGTCCAGCAGGCCCGGTTCGTGAATCGGCATCCCGCCGTTGTTCAGGATCTCGATCTTGCGCGGATCGACATCCAGACAGAAGACGTCGTGGCCGATCTCGGCGAGGCAGGAGCCCGTGACGAGACCGACATAGCCAGTGCCGATGATGGTGATTTTCATAGATGTTCCGGTACGTCCCGGTAAATGACTAACTTGGCCGCCGGGCCAGGCCCGGCGACAACCGCAGCGCTTGCGCGGCGAATGCCGGGATCAGCCCGGCATCGCAGGTTCGACGCGGCGCGGCGCATAGGTTTCCCAGCCGCTGCATCCGGGGCACTGCCAGTAGAAGAGCCGTGCCCGGAAACCGCAATTCTGGCACGTATAGCGTGGCAGATTCTTGGTGCGCTGCTTGATCAGCGCACGCATCATTTCAAGTTCCTTACGGCGCGGCTCGTCGGCGGCCGCGATCTGCGCATCGAGCAGGTGCAGCATGCCCGACAGATTCGGCGACTTCTCCATCTGCGTACGCGCGAGCGTATGCGCCGCTTCCTGGCCGCGCAACCCTGCGATGTGCTGATAAGCAATATCGAGCAGGTCGTTCGACGGATAACGATCGACGTAGCCCATCAGCAACTCGGCGCCCTCGACCGGCTTGCCGAGCGCGACGTAAGCCTTCATCAGCTTGTCGGCGACGAGCGGCAGATACGCCGGATTCTGCGCTTCGACACGCTTCCAGTGCTCGATCGCGGCCGCGTGATCGCCCGCCGCCTGCGCGGCATCGCCGGACAGGATCGTCGCGCGAACGTTCTGCGGGTTCGCAGCAAGCGCGAGCTTCAGTTGCTCGGCCGCGTCCGTGGCGTTCTTGCGTTGCAGCGCGTCCTGCGCGAGTTCGCAATGGAACTGCGCGATTTCGGCGCCGAGCGGCTTGTCGCTCATCGACTCGATGCGTCTCGCGGTATCGATCGACTTGTTCCAGTCCTTCTCGATCTCGTAGATCGTCAGCAGCGCCCGCTGCGCACCCAGCGCGTAATCGCCATCGGCGAGCCGGTGGAAGGCCTCCTCCGCACGATCGAGCAGGCCGGCCTTCAGGAAATCCTGGCCGAGCTCGTACAGCGCGTGGTCGCGCTCGTTTACCGGCAGGTCCGTGCGGCTCAGCAGGTTCTGATGCACGCGGATCGCACGGTCCGTTTCGCCGCGGCGGCGAAACAGGTTGCCGAGCGCGAAGTGCAGCTCGACCGTCTCGGGGTCGAGCTTCGCGACCTCGATGAACGCGTCGATCGCCTTGTCCGGTTGTTCGTTCAACAGAAAGTTCAGGCCGCGGAAATACGATCGCGGCAGGTTGGCGCTCTCCGACAGGAGATTCTTCAGGTCATAGCGTGACGCCGCCCAGCCGAGCGCGAACGCCACCGGAATCGCGAGCAACCACCAGAAATCCAGATCCATGCGAAATATCGAAGCAGAGACGAAAACCGCGCGAAGGTCGCGCGGCGTCCGTGTTAAATGACGGGCGGCATCGGCGGCTGGTCGACGACGGCCGGGGTTTCGCGCGCCGTACGCAGATCGCGCTTCAGGCGCCCGTTCTCGAGGCGCATGCGGAAGATCGCCGGCAGCGCGGACAGCAGGCCGGCCAGCAGCCCCACGACGAAGAACGCGAGGCCGATCAGGATCAGCGGCGCTTGCCATGCGTAGCCGGCAACGAAATTCAGCGTCGCGGTTTGCGTATTGGCCAGCGCGAGCACCAGCAGCAGCACGAACACCAATACCCGGATCAGCCAGACGATAAACTTCATGTAGCCCTCTCTTTGTTGAGGTTTGCCGTGGCGCGCGACTCCCCTTCGCGGCGCCGAATCGACCCGTATTGTAAAGGAAGCGTTTCCGCGTCACCGCACATCCTGCGGGTGCACGTTGTCATGCGTGCCGCCGGAAATGAAAAAAGCGCCCGCAAGGGGCGCTTTTTTCTTCAGCCTTCGCCGGACGGATTCCGGGCAAGCCGAACGACGCTCAACGTTCGTCGTCCGGATCATCAGCTTTCAGCGGCTCGCCGGCGCGGCCGTCGACGCGTTCACGCAATTCCTTGCCGGGCTTGAAGTGAGGCACGAACTTCTCGGGCACCTGCACTTTCTCCCCCGACTTCGGGTTGCGTCCGACGCGTGCCGGGCGACGGTTGAGGCCGAAGCTGCCGAAACCCCGAATTTCGATGCGATGCCCTTTCGACAAGGCGTCGGACATCGCATCGAGCATCGTTTTCACCGCGAAATCCGCATCCTTGAGGACAAGTTGCGGAAATCGCAGTGCCAGCTGCGCGACCAACTCGGATTTGGTCATACTTCAGCAGACCTCGTAAGGCTTACTGGTTCTGGCCGTCGAGCTTCGCCTTCAGCAGCGCGCCGAGGTTGGTCGTACCGGTCGCAGCAGCGCTGGTGTCCGACTGCAGGCCGCGGATCGCTTCCTGTTGTTCAGCCGAATCCTTCGCCTTGATCGACAGGTTGATGCCACGCGACTTGCGATCGATGTTGATCACCATCGCGTTGACCTTGTCGCCTTCCTTCAGCACGTTGCGAGCGTCTTCAACGCGATCCTGCGAGATTTCCGATGCACGCAGGTAGCCTTCGACGTCGCCCGTCAGCGTGACGACAGCGCCCTTCGCATCGACCGACTTCACCACGCCGTCGACGATCGAACCCTTGTCGTTCATCGCAACGTAGTTGCTGAACGGGTCGCCTTCGAGCTGCTTGATGCCGAGCGAAATACGCTCCTTCTCGACGTCGATGCCGAGCACGATCGCTTCGACTTCGTCGCCCTTCTTGTACTTCCGAACGGCTTCTTCGCCGGCTTCGCTCCACGACAGGTCCGACAGGTGGACCAGGCCGTCGATGCCGCCCGGCAGACCGATGAACACGCCGAAGTCGGTGATCGACTTGATTGCGCCCGTGATCTTGTCGCCCTTCTTGAAGTTGCGGCTGAAGTCATCCCACGGATTCGGCTTGCACTGCTTCATGCCGAGGCTGATACGACGACGGTCTTCGTCGATCTCGAGGACCATGACTTCGACTTCGTCGCCCAGCTGGACAACCTTCGACGGAGCAACGTTCTTGTTGGTCCAGTCCATTTCCGACACGTGGACGAGGCCTTCGATGCCCGATTCCACTTCGACGAATGCGCCGTAGTCGGTGATGTTCGTGACCTTGCCGAACAGGCGCGTGCCCGACGGGTAACGGCGCGAGATGCCTTCCCACGGATCGTCGCCCAGTTGCTTGATGCCCAGCGAGACGCGGTTCTTCTCTTGGTCGAACTTGAGGATCTTCGCGGTGACTTCCTGGCCAACCGACAGGACTTCGCTCGGGTGACGCACACGACGCCATGCGATGTCGGTGATGTGCAGCAGGCCGTCGATGCCGCCGAGGTCAACGAATGCGCCGTAGTCGGTGATGTTCTTGACCACGCCGTTGACGATCGCGCCTTCCTTCAACGTCTCGAGCAGCTTCGCGCGCTCTTCGCCTTGCGTTGCTTCGATCACTGCACGACGCGACAGCACGACGTTGTTACGCTTGCGATCGAGCTTGATCACGCGGAACTCGAGCGTCTTGCCTTCGTACGGGGTCGTGTCCTTGACCGGACGCGTGTCGACCAGCGAACCCGGCAGGAACGCGCGGATGCCGTTGACCATCACGGTCATGCCGCCCTTCACCTTGCCCGTGATCGTGCCGGTGACGAGTTCGTTGTTGTCGAGGGCCTTTTCCAGCGACAGCCACGATGCAAGGCGCTTCGCCTTGTCGCGCGACAGGATCGTGTCGCCGTAGCCGTTTTCGAGTGCGTCGATCGCGACGGACACGAAATCGCCCGACTGCACCTCAACCTCGCCCTGATCGTTCAGGAATTCCTCGATCGGAATGTAAGCCTCGGACTTCAGGCCTGCATTGACGACCACGAAGTTGTGGTCGACGCGCACGACTTCGGCGGAAATCACTTCGCCGGCGCGCATGTCTTGGCGGGTCAGCGACTCTTCGAACAGAGCCGCAAAGGATTCGGTATTCGGGGTGGAGGTTTGCAGGTCGGACATAAAAATCTGATTGTGCATGGATCGCTGTGCCACGCCGGCCGGAATGGCAGGCTGAAAGGGCCAGATCGAAGCCACACGGGGTTAAGGGTTCGAAACACGCTTCGCGCTTCTCGCGCGAGGCACCTACTGCTGCCCGCCTTCTCAGGCCGGCTGACCGAGCGCCCGGTACCACTGCAGCACCTGGTCGACTGCTTCATCGACCGAAAGCGCCGACGTATCGAGCAGCTTGGCATCTGCCGCAGGCTTCAGCGGCGCGGCCGCGCGATTGCTGTCGCGCGCGTCACGTTCACGAAGATCCTGAAGCAAGTTATCTATATTAGCAGAAAAACCTTTTTGCATCAATTGCTTATGCCGTCTGGCCGCGCGCGCCTCGGCGCTGGCCGTCAGGAACACTTTCAGCACGGCGTCCGGGAAGATCACTGTGCCCATGTCGCGGCCGTCGGCGACGAGGCCCGGTGTCTTGCGAAACGCGCGCTGGCGCGCGACGAGCGCGGTACGCACCGGCCCGTGCACGGCAATCGCCGACGCGCGGTTGCCAACCGCTTCGGCGCGGATGTCGTTCGACACGTCGACGCCGTCGAGCTGCGCGCAGCCCTCGCGGAACGTGATGTGAAGATCGTCGATCAGCTTCACGAGCGCATCGATATCCTCCGCCGCGATGCCGTAGCGCACGCTCGCGAGCGCCGCGAGACGGTACAGCGCGCCGCTGTCGAGCAGGTGGAAGCCGAGATGCGCGGCGACGAGCGCCGCGACGGTCCCCTTGCCGGAAGCAGTCGGACCGTCGATCGTGATGACGGGGGTCGGGTGAAAGGGTCGGGTCGATTTCATCGGAACTGTCGGGTCAGGCTTTGGCGAGCGCGGCAAAGCGGTCGAAATAGTCGGGGAACGTCTTGCCGACGCACTTCGGATCGTTAATCCGCACGGGCACGCCGCCCAGGCTGACGAGCGAGAAACACATCGCCATCCGGTGATCGTCGTACGTGTCGATCGCTGCGTTCGGCGTGAGCCGTTGCGGCGGCGTGACGACCAGATAATCGGGGCCTTCCTCGACGATAGCGCCGACCTTGCGCAGTTCAGTCGCCATCGCGGCGATGCGGTCTGTTTCCTTCACGCGCCAGCTCGCGATGTTGCGCAGCGTGCTCGTGCCGCTCGCGAACAGCGCCGCGACCGCGATGGTCATCGCCGCGTCGGGAATCAGGTTGAAATCCATGTCGATCGGCTCAAGCTTGCCGTGGTCATGGCCGATGCCGCGCACCTCGATCCAGTCGTCGCCCATCGATACGTTCGCGCCCATCTGCATCAGCGCATTCGCGAAGCCGACGTCGCCCTGGATGCTCGCGCGCCCCACACCCTCGACGCGCAGCGGGCCGCCGCCGAGCGCGCCGGCCGCGAGGAAGTACGAGGCCGACGATGCATCACCCTCGACCATGATGCGCCCCGGCGAACGGTAGCGGACGCCGGCCGGCACGACGAAGCGTTGCCAGCCGTCGCGCTCGACGGTCACGCCGAAGCGGGCCATCAGTCGGATCGTGATGTCGATGTACGGCTTCGAGATCAGTTCGCCATCGACTTCGACGACGATCCTGCCGTCCTTCGCCTTCACGAGCGGCAGCGTCATCAGCAGCGCGGTGAGGAACTGGCTCGACACATCGCCGCGCACGCGGATCGGCGCGTCGACCGTGATCGCCGCAGGCTTGATCCGCAGCGGCGGAAAGCCTTCGTTTTGCTCGTAGTCGATCTGCGCGCCGATCTGCCGCAGGCCGTCGACGAGGTCGCCGATCGGCCGCTCGTGCATGCGCGGCACGCCGTGCACGCGATAGTCGCCGCCGTTGACTGCGAGCGCCGCCGTCAACGGTCGCACCGCAGTGCCCGCGTTGCCGAGGAACAGATCGGCGGTCTTCGCGGTGAACGCGCCGCGCGTGCCGGTGACGACACAGGTGTCACCCTCGCGCGCGAGCTTCACACCGAGCTTGCCGAGCGCGTCGAGCATCACGCGCGTGTCGTCGGAATCCAGCAGGTTGGTGATCGTCGTATCGCCTTCGGCAAGCGCCGCGAGCAGCAGCACGCGGTTCGAGATGCTTTTCGAGCCGGGCAGGCGCACGATGCCCGATGCGCTGGAATACGGGCCGAGATCGAGATAGTCCATGGGAATCGTCCTGTTTCCTGTTATTTCTTGACCGGTTCGGCAGCGGGCTGCGCGCCACGTTCCTGCCATGCCTTGCGTGCAGCGCGCGAGCGCGTGAACACGGCTTCGAGCGCCGCGCCATCGCCAGCGTCGATCGCCGCACGCAGCCGGGCGAGCACGCGCGTATAGCCGTCGAGCTCATCGAGTAGCGCCGCGCGATTCGCGACACACACGTCGCGCCACATTTCCGGGCTCGACGCCGCAATCCGCGTGAAGTCGCGGAAGCCGCCCGCGGCGTACGAGAATTTCAGTTCGGCATCCGCCTCGCCGAGTATCTGCTCGACGAGCGCGAACGACAGCACATGAGGCAGATGACTGATCGACGCAAACACGCGATCGTGCTGCGTCGTGCTCATCGTGCGCACGTCGGCGCCGGTCGCCCGCCACATCGCATCGATCCGCGCAACCGCTTCGGGCGCGTTCTCCGGCAGCGGACACAGCACGACGTTGCGACCGACGTACAGATCCGGCAGCGCGGCCTCGACGCCGCTCGATTCGCGCCCGGCGATCGGATGGCCCGGTACGAATTGCGCGATCCGCGCACCGAGCACATCGCGTGCCGCCGCGACGACGTCGGACTTGGTGCTGCCAGCGTCGGTGACGATCGTCGCAGCGTCGAGCCACGGCGCGATGCGCGCGAGCAGCGGGCCCGTTTGCGCGACCGGCGCGGCCAGCAACACGAGATCGGCGCCGGCGAGCGCGTCGCGCAGCTGCGCATCGTCGTCGAGCGCCGCTGCGCGATCGATCACGCCGAGCGCGAGGGCGCGCTCGACCGACGCACGCGAACGACCGACGCCGACAACTTCGCCCGCGCCGCCCGGTGCGCGCTCGCGCAGGGCGCGCGCCAACGATCCGCCGATCAGGCCGACGCCGAAGATGACAAGTTTGTTGAATGCAAAGCCTGACACGACAAGAGCCAAGTGACGCGCGCGGAACGACGCCCCGCGCACGGAAGTCCAGATTCCGGGCAACGGGCCCGCACCCGGCGCGACCTGCGCCGGATACCGCCCGAACCCGCCTTGGGCAGCGCCGCCCGGCCTGCCCTGCCCGCTTCGCCGCGCCGCCTGCTCGGTGCTGGCGACGGGCCGCTACGCGTCAGCGCGCGCGCGGATACGAACCGAGTATCTTCAGGAACGCGGCCTTCTGGCCGAGCTCCGCGAGCGCGGCGGCCACGGCTGGTTCGTCCCGGTGCCCTTCGATGTCGATGTAGAAGTAATACTCCCACGTGCCGACCCGCGCCGGACGCGACTCGAAGCGCGTCATCGATACACCGTGCCGCGCGAGCGGTTCGAGCAGCTTGAACACCGCGCCCGGCTCGTTCTTCACCGACACGATCAGCGACGTCTGGTCGTGACCGCTCTGCCCGGCCGGCTGCTTGCCGACGATAACGAAACGCGTGCGATTGTGCGGATCGTCCTGAATCAGCGAGAACGTGATCTGCAGGCCGTAGTGCGCGGCCGCGCGGTCGCCAGCGATCGCCGCGACGCTCGGGTCCGCCGCCGCGAGACGCGCGGCCTCCGCATTGCTCGACACCGCTTGCCGCTCGAGCTGCGGCGCGTTCGCGGAAAGCCACTGCTGGCATTGCGCGAGCGCCTGCGCATGCGCGCAGACGCGCGTCACGCCGTCGAGCGTGCCGCTCTGCGTGAGCAGGTTGTGATGGATCGGCAGCGCGAGTTCGCCGCTGATCAGCAACTGCGTCTGCAGCAGCAGGTCGAGCGTGCGCGACACCGCGCCTTCGGTCGAGTTCTCGACCGGCGCGATGCCGAATGCGGACGCGCCCGCCTCGACCGAGCGGAATACCTCGTCGATCGACGGACACGGCAGCCCTTCGATCGACTGGCCGAAATACTCGAACATCGCCTGTTCGCTATACGTGCCGACCGGCCCGAGAAACGCGACGTGGATTGTCTGTTCGAGCGCGCGGCTCGCGGCCATGATCTCGCGCCAGATGGCGCTGATGTGTTCGCTCGCGAGCGGCCCCGCGCTCATGTCCTGCAGGCGCGCGATCACCTGCAGCTCACGCTCCGGCCGGAACACCGGCGCGTTGAAATGCTTCTTGACCTCGCCCACCTCGAGCGCCACCGCGGCGCGCTGGTTGAGGAGCGCGATCAGCTGCGCGTCGATCGCGTCGATGCGGTCGCGCAGCGGTTTCAGGCGGGAATTCAGTTCGTCGTCCATGCGTAGTTGCCGTGCTGTTTGAACAGCGCGCGCTCAGGCGCCGCGCTGTTCGAAGTCCTTCATGTACTCGACGAGCGCCTTCACGCCCTCGAGCGGCACCGCGTTGTAGATCGACGCCCGCATGCCGCCGACGGACTTGTGGCCCTTCAGCTGCAGCAGCCCGCGCGCCTTTGCGCCGGCAAGGAAGTCTTCGTTGCGCGTTTCGTCTGCCAGGAAAAAGGGCACGTTCATACGCGAACGCACCGCCGGCTCGACCTTGTTCAGATAGAAGCTGCTCGCATCGATCGTGTCGTAGAGCAGCTTCGCCTTCTCGATATTGCGCGCCTCGATCGCCTCGAGGCCGCCCTGCCGCTTCAGCCACTGGAACACGAGGCCCGCGATGTAGATCGCATACGTGGGCGGCGTGTTGTACAGCGAGTTGTTCGCGGCGACCGTCTTCCATTCGAATGCGGACGGGCAGATCGACAGCGCGCGATCGAGCAGGTCCTCGCGAACGATCACGACCGTCACGCCGGCCATCCCGATGTTCTTCTGCGCGCCGCCGAACAGCACGCCGTACTTCGCGACGTCCATCGGACGGGACAGGATGTGCGACGACACGTCCGCGACGAGCGGCACGTCGCCGAGGTCGGGAATCTCGAACGTCTCGACGCCGTCGATCGTCTCATTCGTGCACAGATGCACGTAGGCCGGATCGTCCGACAGCTGCCATTCGGCGCGGGCGGGCGCGCGCGTGAAACCGTCGGCCGTCTTGCCGGATGCGGCCAGATGCGGCGTGCCGTATTTCTTCGCTTCGTTGAACGACTTCTGCGACCACGAGCCCGTCACGACGAAGTCGGCGGTCTTACGCGAACCAAGCAGGTTCATCGGCACGATTGCGTTCTCGGCAATGCCGCCACCCTGCAGGAACAGGATCCGGTGGCTGGCCGGCACATCGAGCAGTTCGCGCAGGTCGGTCAGCGCTGCCTCGTGGATCGACATGAATTCCTTGCCGCGATGGCTCATCTCCATCACGCTCATGCCGCTGCCGTGCCAGTCGAGCATTTCGTCGGCGGCCTGCCGCAGCACTTCCTCGGGGAGCGCCGCAGGACCGGCGGAGAAATTAAAGACGCGCATCGTGAAAACCTCGGGAGGGACGCGACCGGCTTGCCGCCGGCAGAAAGAACCGCGCCAGAAAAAGAATGGCCGCTTGCGCTCGCGCGCAAACGGCCATTATCGCACTGTCATCAGGCTCCCGCCAAACCCGGCCGAACGGCCGGGCGGCGTGCCCGGACGGCTTACTTGCCCGGCTTGACTGCCGCGACTTCCTTGTCAGCCTGTGCGCGCGTTGCCTGGATCGCTTGCGGCATGTACTTCTGCATCAGGCCGTTGACCACGTCGCGGCCGACCTGATCCTGAACCTGGATGAACTTGCGGCCCGTCGGGCTCTTGTAGAACGTCGTCAGATCCTTGATCTCCGACGTGCTGTAGTACTTCGCGTAGGCGTCGTACTGAGCCGACATCGCGTCGCTCTGGAACTGTTGCGTGCCGAACACCTTGCCCGCGCCGTCAACCAGCTTCGGCACCGCATTCTTCTGCAGCGTCGGCACGGCGGCTTGCTTTTGCTTGTCGTTCAGCGTCTTGTTTTCCGACAGCGCGTCCGACAGGATCGCCGGCACGAGCTGCTTTGCCTGCATCTCGGCGCTGTTGCCGATAGCCGACACGAGCTTCGGCGCGTCGATCGCGTCGAGCAGATCCTTGATCGCCGCCTTCTTGTCGGCGTCGATCGGCGCAGCTGCCGCGGTCGCAGCCGGTGCGGAATTCGACAGCGCTTGCGCCATCGCGAACGTCGGCACCAGTGCAGCCAGCAGAACCAGTTGCTTGAATTGCTTTTGCATCATCACTCCCTTTTGGAAATATGAATGGTTGCTCGCCGACCGCGGCGCCTGGCGCGCGCGGCGGCTCGAGTCTCATCCGTTCTTCAGGCTTCGCCGTCCGACGCCTCGTCGGCCTCGCCATCGCCCTCTTCGGCTTCTGCGATCTGCTGCAGGCCGGAGAGCTTGGTACCCTCATCGAGACTGATGAGTGTAACACCTTGCGTGGCACGTCCCATCTCGCGAATCTCGGACACGCGGGTACGAATCAACACGCCGGCGGTCGTGATCAGCATGATCTGATCCTCGGCGTCGACGAGCGTGGCGGCGACGACCTTGCCGTTGCGCTCCGACGTCTGGATCGCGATCATCCCCTTCGTGCCGCGGCCGTGACGCGTGTACTCGGTGATCGGCGTGCGCTTGCCGTAGCCGTTCTCGGTCGCGGTGAGCACGGTCTGCTCCTCGCTGCCGGCAACCAGCAGCGCGATGACCTGCTGCCCGTCCTCGAGCTGCATGCCGCGCACGCCGCGCGCTTCCCGGCCCATCGGGCGCACGTCGTTCTCGTCGAAGCGCACGGCCTTGCCGGCGTCGGAGAACAGCATCACGTCGTGCGCGCCGTCGGTGATCGATGCACCGATCAGGAAGTCGCCCTCGTCGAGACCGACCGCGATGATGCCCTTCTTCATCGGGCGGCTGAATGCCTCGAGCGGCGTCTTCTTGACGGTGCCGAGCGACGTCGCCATGAACACGAACTTGTCGGCCGAGAACTCCTTGACCGGCAGCACGACGTTGATCTTCTCGCCGTCCTGCAGCGGGAACATGTTGACGATCGGACGGCCGCGCGAGTTGCGCGAACCCTGCGGCACTTCATAGACCTTGACCCAGTACACGCGGCCGCGGTTCGAGAAGCACAGGATGTAGTCGTGAGTGTTCGCGATGAACAGCGTCTCGATCCAGTCGTCTTCCTTCATCTGCGTCGCCTGCTTGCCGCGGCCGCCGCGCTTCTGCGCGCGATACTCGGACAGCGGCTGCGACTTCACGTAGCCCGCGTGCGACATCGTGACGACCATGTCTTGCGGCGTGATCAGGTCTTCGGTATTCAATTCGGTCGCGTTCAGCTCGATCTTCGAGCGGCGTGCGTCGCCGAATTCGGCCTTCACCGTCGTCAGCTCCTCGCCGATCATCGTCGTGATCCGCTCGGGGCGCGCAAGGATGTCCAGCAGGTCGGCGATTTGCGCCATCACTTCGCGGTACTCGCCGATGATCTTGTCCTGCTCGAGACCGGTCAGGCGCTGCAGACGCATCTGAAGGATTTCCTGCGCCTGCGTGTCGGACAGACGGTACAGCCCGTCGGTCTGCATCCCGAACGCCGGGTTCAGACCTTCCGGACGGTACGCGGAGCGGCCGCCCGCCGCCGCATTCTCGGTCTCGGCGCGCGTCAGCATCTCTCGCACAAGCGACGAATCCCACGGCTTCGCCATCAGCTCCTGCTTCGCGATCGGCGGCGTCGGCGCTGCCTTGATGATCGCGATGAACTCGTCGATGTTCGCGAGCGCGACCGCGAGACCTTCGAGCACGTGTCCGCGCTCGCGTGCCTTGCGCAGTTCATAGATCGTGCGGCGCGTCAGCACTTCGCGTCGATGCGACAGGAAGCACTGCAGGATTTCCTTCAGGTTGAGCAGCTTCGGCTGGCCGTCGACCAGCGCGACCATGTTCATGCCGAACGTGTCCTGCAGCTGCGTCGCCTTGTACAGGTTGTTCAGCACCACTTCGGGCACTTCGCCGCGCTTCAGTTCGATCACGACGCGCATGCCGCTCTTGTCGGACTCGTCGCGGATGTCGGAGATGCCCTCGAGCTTCTTCTCGTTGACGAGCTCGGCGATGCGCTCGAGCAGCGAGCGCTTGTTCACCTGGTACGGCAGCTCGTCGACGATGATCGCCATCCGCTGGCCGCGGTCGATCTCCTCGAAGTGCGTGGCCGCGCGCATCACGACGCGGCCGCGCCCGGTGCGATAGCCGTCGCGCACGCCGGCGACACCGTAGATGATGCCGGCCGTCGGGAAGTCCGGTGCCGGGATGATCTCGATCAGCTCGTCGATCGTCGCTTCCGGGTTGTTCAGCAGGTGCTGGCACGCGTCGACGACTTCGTTCAGGTTGTGCGGCGGGATGTTGGTCGCCATGCCGACCGCGATACCCGACGAGCCGTTGATCAGCAGGTTCGGGATGCGCGACGGCAGGACCGACGGCTGCATCTCGTTGCCGTCGTAGTTCGGCTCGAAGTCGACCGTTTCCTTATCGATGTCGGCGAGCAGTTCGTGACCGATCTTCGCCATGCGAATTTCGGTGTAACGCATCGCCGCGGCATTGTCGCCGTCGATCGAGCCGAAGTTGCCCTGTCCGTCGATCAGCATGTAGCGCAGCGAGAAGTCCTGCGCCATCCGCACGATCGTGTCGTACACCGCGGTATCGCCGTGAGGGTGATACTTACCGATCACGTCACCGACGATACGCGCCGATTTCTTGTACGCGCGGTTCCAGTCGTTGTTCAGTTCGTGCATCGCGAACAGTACGCGCCGGTGCACGGGCTTCAGGCCATCGCGGACATCCGGAAGGGCACGTCCGACGATCACGCTCATCGCGTAATCGAGATACGAACGGCGCATTTCCTCCTCTAGGGAGGTGGGCAGGGTCTCTTTGGCGAATTGATCCATGTATCCGTATCGTTTCGGAGCGAAGACGGCGAACGCCTTTCGCGTGGGCGCTGCATGCGCAACGCAACGCGAGATTCTAACATGCGCCCATCGGCCGCCAATTCGCCACCCCCTCTATATGTAAACAGCAAAAATCGCCGTCCGTGGAAAAGGCACCCGAACCGGCCATGATCGCGCCCCTTCAGAAGGCTTGGGCGTCGTTCGGATCCTTGTCACGCACGCGCGTAAACCCTTGCCGCCTTTCACGCAATTTCGTGGACACGCTCTTGACAATCCCTAAAAGTTACGGCAGGCGGGTGTTGCGCATGCACCACAAAGTTGAAGCGATCTTGGGGTGGGGAGGATTTTTTTTCGTAGGAAGGGAACGATATGGCAAAATGCCAACGCACTGAAAGTTAGACGCTGCTCGAAGTCTACACAGAGCGGTGCCACGTTTTTTGTGCCGCACCAATGTTATACTTCGAGCAATGTATGACTTGTCACCGTCAACAGGCTCGCAGTAAACCTGCGGTAATCTCAATTTCGAGAGGAGAAATATGAATAAACTTTCAAAGCTCGCGTTCATTGCAGCTACCGCAGTTATGGCTGCATCCGCTTCGGCACAGTCGGTGCCGGCGTCGCGTCAAGCCGTCAACGACAACTGGGTGAACGGCACGGGCGAATGGGTATGGATGAACGGCACGAACGAGCTCTGCTGGCGTGACGCGTTCTGGACGCCGGCCACCGCCAACGCGAAGTGCGATGGCGCACTGGTCGCCCAGGCACCGCAGCCGCCGGTCGCTCCGGTTGCTCCGGCCATCACGAGCCAGAAGATCACGTATCAAGCCGACGCACTGTTCGACTTCGACAAGGCAACGCTCAAGCCGCTGGGCAAGCAAAAGCTGGACGAACTGGCTTCGAAGATCCAGGGCATGAACACGGAAGTGGTCGTCGCTACGGGCTACACGGACCGCATCGGTTCGGACAAGTACAACGACCGTCTGTCGCTGCGCCGTGCGCAAGCCGTCAAGTCGTACCTGGTCAGCAAGGGTGTCCCGGCCAACAAGATCTACACGGAAGGCAAGGGCAAGCGCAACCCGGTCACGACCGGCTGCAACCAGAAGAATCGCAAGCAACTGATCGCCTGCCTCGCACCGGACCGCCGCGTGGAAGTCGAAGTGGTCGGTACGCAAGAAGTCCAGAAGACGACCGTTCCGGCGCAGTAAGCCGCGGTTTTCGACTGCTTCAAAGCCCCGCTCCGGCGGGGCTTTTTCTTTGACGCCCGTCCTGGCGCTCGCTGGCCTCGTTGTGCGCCCCCTTATATACTCGGGGCTGACGTACCGACGCACCGCCCTCCTTCCGTAGCCCGTTTGCCGACATGACCAACGCCGATCCGCACGAACTCCAGAAATTCAGCGACCTCGCCCATCGGTGGTGGGATCCGAATGCCGAATTCAAGCCCTTGCACGACCTGAATCCGGTCCGGCTCGGCTGGATCGATTCGCACGCGCACCTCGCCGGCAAGCGCGCACTCGATATCGGCTGCGGCGGCGGCATCCTGTCCGAATCGATGGCAGGGCTCGGCGCCCAGGTAAAAGGCATCGACCTGTCGACCGAAGCGCTCGGGGTCGCCGACCTGCACAGCCTCGAAAGCGGCATCACGGTCGACTACGAGGCGATCGCCGCCGAAGCGATCGCCGAACGCGAGCCGGGCACTTACGACGTCGTCACCTGCATGGAGATGCTCGAGCACGTGCCGTCGCCGGCCGGCGTCGTCGCCGCGTGTGCGACGCTCGTGAAGCCGGGCGGCTGGGTGTTCTTCTCCACGCTGAACCGCAACCTGAAGTCCTACCTGTTCGCGGTGATCGGCGCCGAGTACATCGCGCAGATGCTGCCGAAGGGTACCCACGACTACGCGCGCTTCATCCGCCCGTCGGAACTGGCGAGCTTCATTCGCGGGACCGATCTGCACATCGTGGAGATCAAGGGTATTACCTATCACCCGATCGGCAAGCGCTTCGCGCTGTCGAACGACACCGACATCAACTATCTCGTCGCGTGCCGCCGCGGCGCGTGACCCTCCGACCGGCATGACGATTCCCCTTTCGACCGAGCGGCCTGCATTCGACGCGCCGCGCCTGCTGCACTGCGATGCCGTGCTGTTCGACCTCGACGGCACGCTCGCCGACACGGCACCCGATCTCGCCGCTGCAGTCCACAAGATGCAGCGCGTGCGCGGCCTGCCCGAAACGTCGCTCGACGTGCTGCGGCCGCTGGCATCGGCCGGTGCGCGCGGCCTGCTCGGCGGAGCATTCGGCATCGACCCGCAATCGCCCGGCTACGACGCGATGCGCGACGAGTTCCTGACCAATTACGCGACCGACATCTGCGTGCACACGGTGCTGTTCCCCGGCATCGGCGACGTGCTCGACGAGCTCGATGCACGCGGCGTGCGCTGGGGCATCGTCACGAACAAGGCGATGCGCCTCACCGCGCCGCTCGCCGACCTGCTCGGCCTCGCGCCGCGCGCGGCCTGCATCGTCGGGGGCGACACAACGCCGCACTCGAAACCGCATCCGGCCCCGCTGTTGCATGCGGCGGAACAAATGACGCTCGCGCCGGAGCGCATCGTCTACGTCGGCGACGATCTTCGCGACATCCAGGCCGGTAGCGCGGCGGGGATGGCGACGGTCGCGGCCGCGTACGGCTATTGCGGTGACGGCGTCGCGCCGGCCGACTGGCAAGCGCAGCATCTTGTCGGCACGACGCAGGAACTGCGCGAACTGCTGCGCGATGTTGGGCTATAATGATCGATCTTATCCGCGGGGGCGACCTGGTTTCGACAGGGGTTGTGAAGCGGCTAGGGCATGTCGAGGACCCGTCACCTCGTTAATCAATGGGAAAATCGTAACTGCAAACGACGATACGTTCGCACTGGCAGCCTAACGGCCGCCGTCCTCTGCCTAGTTCACTGACGGGCTAGTGTCGCAAGACCGGTAGCAATACCGCCAGAGGTCATTTACGTCAGTTAAGCCCTGTCGGCGTCGCGACGCCAGGGTCGAAAATCTAGCGAATCGCCGTAGTGCAGCGTGTTCGTCCGCGTCGCTGCGGTTAAATCAAATGACTGAACTAAACATGTAGAACTAGTCGTGGAGCGCTTCTGGACGCGGGTTCGATTCCCGCCGCCTCCACCAAATTCCGCGCTTGACGCACGAACCCCGCACGACGCGAGTCTGCGGGGTTTTTTGTTGCCTGAGAGGCCGAGCATCCCGCGCCGTCCGAAAAAGCGCCCGGCCTCGGACGGGCCGGGCGGAATGCCGCCGGCATTCCGGCGGCAGGAGGTGACGGATGTTCGACGTCGCCCGCGAGGTGATCGACCGCGGCGGACGGTCCCCCTGCCCGGCACGCGACGCATCGTCGCCGCCGCAGCACGGCCTCACCGGGCGACGAGCCGCTTAGCTGCCGCGATACAGCGACTTCATTTCTTCTGCGCTGGCCGGACGCACGCCGATCGCACGCGAACCCGACACCGATGCGCCCTGCACCTGCGCGCCATAACCGCTGGCGTCGGCGCCTTGCGCCTGGGCGAGCGCGCTGCGCTGTTGCTCCGCGACACGCGCCGTGGCGGCCTGGATCGCTTCCGGATAGTGCGGATCTTCGCCGCGGGCGGTGTTGTAACCGGCCTGCTGGAGCTGAACCAGTTCGGCGCGAACCTGTGCGCGGGTGAGTGCCGAGCCGGACTGCGCAAACGACACGACCGGGGCAACGAGAGCAGCAGCAACGACAACGGCTTGAACGAGCGACTTCATGATGACCTACCTCCAGATTTGTCTGATTTCGCGGTGAACACCCGTTCATCGCTGACAAACCGAAGTTTATGTAGGCATGTGCTTAAGAATAAGGCAGGTTTCAGGAAGACATCCTTCCCGAAACAAGGGTTAACCCTATATCCATGCAGACATGGGCCAGCACCCCAAGATCGCACCACGTCACGCGAGGCCGAACCGAGCCCCACAAAGCATGAGCCCCGCAAGGCAGTACACCCTGCGGGACTCGAAAAGAACCGCGCGGCATCGGCGCGGTCTGGACAAACGATCGCGGCGCCGACCATCCGGCGCGTCAGCGCCTGCTTATTGAGTGTCCATCGGACACTTCAGGTTGCAGCCGTTCGGGTCCCCCAAATCGCCCTTGCGGCGCAATGCCGACTTCTTGCTGCCCTGGTATTTCTGCGACGGCGCAGACGCCGCGAACGGCATCTGCGGGTGCTCGTTCAGGCGGAACTGCTCGCTGAGGATCCCGCCGGGCACGCCCGGTGAATTCTGCGCGAACGTCAACCGCGAAACGGCAACAAGAAGCCCTGCGGTCAACGCTGCCGCGGAGAAGGGAACGGATAGTTTCATGGCGGGATGACGCCTGAACGGCGTGCTTGTTGGAACGTTGATCAAGCGGCAAGCGTAGCGCAAATCCCTCGCTGCTGCAGCGCAGCTCGCGCGCGTCCCCGTTACTGTGCGTTGCCGTCCGGCATACCGCCCCCGGCGATACCGGCGAATCCCTCCGCGATGCCGATCAGCGTCCCGCACGCGGCCGGATCGTAGCCGTCGAGATGCGCGACGCGGTCGACGAAGCGTGCATCGCGCAGCAAGGCGAGCACGCCGGCGAGCGGTCGCGAATCGAGCTGCGCGCGTTCGCACGCAAAGTAATAGTCCTCGTCGACGACCGGGATGAAATCGAGCCCGAAGTGATGGGCGGCCGGCTCGACGCCGAAGCCGAGATCGGCCATCCCGCTCGCGACGAATGCGGCGATCGCCGAATGCGTGAGTTCGGCCGACGCATAGCCGTCGATACGCTCGGGATCGATGCCGATCGCGCGCAATGCAAGATCGAGCAGCATCCGCGTGCCCGACCCCGGCTGCCGGTTGACGAAGCGGATGTCGTTGCGGGCGAGATCGGCGAGCCCGCCGACCTGCTTCGGGTTGCCCCGCGGCACGAACAGCCCCTGCTGACGACGCGTCAGATGAATCAGCACGTGGCGCGTGTCGTCGAGCCACGGCCGGTAGATCTGCGCGCACTGTTCGCGGAACGCGCCGCGTGGCAGATGAAAACCGGCCAGTTCGCATTCGCCGCGCGCAAGCGCCTGCACGGCTTCGACGCTCTCGCGATACTTGATGTCGACGGCGGCCTGCGCATCGACAAGCGCGGAAACGAGCGTCGCAACCGCGTAGCCGTGGGACGCATGGATGCGCACGGCGCCGTCGCGCTGCGCGAGCCGCCGGTTCAGGTCGCTCGCCACCTCGGCCGCCAGCGCGCGCAGGTTCCCGTCGAGACGGCTGCGCGCGAGCCGCTGCGCGTCGACGATCGCCTGCCCGAGCTCCGACAGCGTCGACCCCTTGCCGCGCGCCGTCTCGATCAACTCGCCTCCGACGCACGCCTCCAGCGCCCGCAGCATGCCCCACGCGTGCCGATACGACAGACCTTTCGCCTGCGCGGCCTGCGCGATGCTGCCCGTATCGGCCACGAGCTCCAGCAACGGGGCGACGTCCGACAGGCTGGCGGTGCGGCCCTCGGTGTCGCGTACGGTCAGATACGCGTCGCATTCGATTCGAATCAATTATGTACTCCGATTTCCTATTGCGACTGCGGAATCTTCCGCTTATCGTTGCTCAAAATCAATCAGGACGAAGTCCCGATGTGCACTATATGAATTAGCGGCACATATGAGACTTTGGAGGAGCATACCCGATGTCCCCGAATTCCCCTGCGCCCGACGCGCTCGTCGAGCGCCACGCGCGTGCCGGCCGCTCGCTCGTCGCGATCCTGCATGCGATCCAGGACGACGCAGGCTACGTGCCGGCAGGCTGCGTCGCGCCGCTCGCGAAGGCGCTGAATCTGTCGCGCGCCGAAGTGCACGGCGTGCTCACCTACTATCACCACTTCCGCACCGCGCCGCCCGCGCGCGTGACGATCCAGATGTGCCGCGCCGAGGCGTGCCGCAGCATGGGTTGCGAAGCGCTGGCCGCGCACGCGGAAGCGCGCACGGGTTGCCGGTTCGATGCAGCGCACGGCGGTGGCGCCGACGCGCACGCGCCGGGTGACGTCGCGCTCGAATCGGTCTACTGCCTCGGGCTGTGCGCGCAATCGCCGTCGATGACGGTCAACGGCGTGCTGCACGCAAAGGTCACGCCGGAGAAGTTCGACGCCCTGCTCGCCGACGCGACCGCCCACACCCCGGAGGCCGCATGACGACCCGCATCTACGTTCCGCGCGATTCGTCCGCGCTGGCGCTCGGCGCCGACGCCCTCGCCGCCGCGATCGTCGCGGAAGCCGAGCGGCGCGGCGTCGCGATCGAACTGATCCGCAACGGCTCGCGCGGGCTGCTGTGGCTCGAGCCGCTCGTCGAGGTCGGCACGGCCGCCGGGCGCGTCGGCTACGCGAACCTGTCGGCCGCCGACGTGCCTGCCCTGTTCGACGCGAACTGGCTCGACGGCGGCGCGCATCCGAGCGGCGTCGGCCTCGTCGACGCCCTGCCCTATCTCGCGCGCCAGCAGCGCCTCACATTCGCGCGCATCGGCCTGACCGATCCGCTGTCGATCGACGATTACCTGAAGCACGACGGCCTCGCCGGCCTGAAGAACGCGCTCGCGCTCGACGGCGGCGCCGCATGCGAATTGCTGATCGAATCGGGGCTGCGCGGCCGCGGCGGCGCAGCCTTCCCGGCCGGCATCAAATGGCGCACCGTCCGGCAGGCCAGCGCGACGCAGAAGTACATCGTCTGCAACGCGGACGAAGGCGATTCGGGCACGTTCTCCGATCGCCTGATCATGGAAAGCGATCCGTACTGCCTGATCGAAGGGATGATCATCGCGGGCATCGCGACGGGCGCGACGCTCGGCTACATCTACGTGCGCAGCGAATACCCGCACGCGATCGCGGCACTGGAAACCGCGATCGAGCGCGCCCGTGAAGCCGGCTGGCTCGGCGAACGCGTGCTCGGCTCCGCGCATGCATTCGACCTGCACGTCGCAAAGGGCGCCGGCTCGTACGTGTGCGGCGAGGAAACGGCGCTGCTCGAATCGCTCGAAGGCAAGCGCGGCGTCGTGCGCGCGAAGCCGCCGCTGCCCGCGCTCGCCGGCCTGTTCGGCCAGCCGACCGTGATCAACAACGTGATCACGCTCGCGACCGCGCCGGTGATCTTCGCGCGCGGTGCCGCGTTCTATCGCGACTACGGGATGGGCCGCTCGCGCGGCACGCTGCCGTTCCAGCTCGCGGGCAACATCCGCCATGGCGGCCTCGTCGAGCTCGCGTTCGGCGTCACGCTGCGCGAGCTGATGTTCGACTACGGCGGCGGCACGGCCAGCGGCCGGCCCGCGCGCGCCGCCCAGGTCGGCGGCCCGCTCGGCACCTATCTGCCCGAACACCAGTGGGACGTGCCACTCGACTACGAGGCGTACACGGCAATCGGCGCGGTCGTCGGCCACGGCGGCATCGTGCTGCACGACGACACGTCGAATCTCGCGGAACTCGCCGAATACGCGATGAAGTTCTGCGCGATCGAATCGTGCGGCAAGTGCACGCCGTGCCGGATCGGATCGACGCGCGGCGTCGAGACGATCGCACGCATTCGCCAGGGCGACAAGTCGGAGCGACAGGTCACGCTGCTGCGCGACCTGTGCGACACGATGCTCGCCGGCTCGCTGTGCGCGATGGGCGGGATGACGCCGTACCCGGTGCTGTCCGCGCTCGACCATTTCCCCGAAGATTTCGGGCTCGCCGCCGGCAAGCAAGCCGCGTCGGGTCCGGTCAAGGCCGCGGCCTGACCCAGAAGGAGCCCTGAATGTCCCTCGACACGAACAACGTCCGCCAAGGCGGCTGCGGCTCGGGCCAATGCGCGTGCAAGAGCGCCGCGCAGGCGCGCGTGCGCGATCCGTTCGACGAAACCGACTACGGCACGCCGCAACGGCATGCCGATACCGACGTCACGCTCGAAATCGACGGCCAGCCGGTGACAGTGCCGGCCGGCACGTCGGTGATGCGCGCCGCGATCGAAGCCGGCGTCAATGTGCCCAAGCTCTGCGCGACCGATTCGCTCGAACCGTTCGGCTCGTGCCGCCTGTGCCTGGTCGAAATCGAAGGCCGGCGCGGCTATCCGGCATCGTGCACGACGCCCGCCGAAGCCGGGATGAAGGTGCGCACGCAGTCGGACCGGCTGCAGTCGCTGCGCCGCAACGTGATGGAGCTGTACATCTCCGATCACCCGCTCGACTGCCTCACCTGCCCCGCCAACGGCGACTGCGAGCTGCAGGACATGGCGGGCGTCGTCGGGCTGCGCGAAGTGCGTTACGGCTTCGACGGCGCAAATCACCTGCGCGAGCAAAAGGACGAATCGAATCCGTACTTCACGTACGATCCGTCGAAGTGCATCGTCTGCAACCGCTGCGTGCGCGCATGCGAGGAAACGCAGGGCACGTTCGCGCTGACGATCGCCGCGCGCGGTTTCGAATCGCGCGTCGCCGCCGGCGAAAGCGAATCGTTCATGGCGTCGGACTGCGTATCGTGCGGCGCCTGCGTCGCCGCGTGCCCGACCGCCACGCTGCAGGAGAAATCCGTCGTCCAGCTCGGCCAGGCCGAACACTCGGTCGTCACGACCTGCGCGTACTGCGGCGTCGGCTGCTCGTTCAAGGCCGAGATGAAGGGCACGCAGGTCGTGCGCATGACGCCGCACAAGAACGGCCTCGCGAACGAAGGCCACGCGTGCGTGAAGGGCCGCTTCGCGTGGGGCTACGCAACGCACAAGGACCGCATCACGAAACCGATGATCCGCGAGAAGATCACCGACCCGTGGCGCGAAGTCAGCTGGGAAGAGGCGCTGACCTACGCGGCGACGCAATTCCGCAAGTTGCAGCAGAAATATGGCCGCGATTCGATCGGCGGCATCACGTCGTCGCGCTGCACGAACGAGGAAACCTACCTCGTGCAGAAGCTTGTGCGCGCCGCGTTCGGCAACAACAACGTCGACACCTGCGCACGCGTGTGCCACTCGCCGACCGGCTATGGCCTGAAGACGACGCTCGGCGAATCGGCCGGCACCCAGACCTTCGCGTCGGTCGGCCAGGCCGACGTGATCGTCGTGATGGGCGCGAACCCGACCGACGGCCACCCGGTGTTCGGCTCGCGCATGAAGCGGCGCATCCGCGAAGGCGCGAAGCTGATCGTGATCGACCCGCGCCGCATCGACGTGGTCGACGGCCCGCACGTGAAGGCCACGCATCACCTGCAGCTGCGCCCCGGCACCAACGTCGCGATGGTCAATGCGCTCGCGCACGTGATCGTCACCGAAGGGCTCGTCGCCGACGCGTTCGTCGCCGAACGCTGCGACACGCGCGCGTTCGAGCAATGGCGCGACTTCGTGTCGCGCGCCGAGAACTCGCCCGAGGCCACCGCTGAGGTGACGGGCGTACCGGCCGAACGGGTGCGCGAGGCCGCACGCCTCTATGCGACCGGCGGCAACGCCGCGATCTACTATGGCCTCGGCGTGACCGAACACGCGCAAGGCTCGACGACGGTGATGGGCATCGCGAACCTTGCGATGGCGACCGGCAACATCGGCCGCGAAGGCGTCGGCGTCAATCCGCTGCGCGGTCAGAACAACGTGCAAGGCTCGTGCGACATGGGTTCGTTTCCGCACGAGCTGCCCGGCTACCGGCACATCAGCGACGCAATCGTGCGCAGCCAGTTCGAGGAAGCATGGTCGGCCACGCTGCAACCGGAACCGGGGCTGCGCATCCCGAACATGTTCGACGCGGCGCTCGACGGCAGCTTCAAGGGGCTTTACTGCCAGGGCGAGGACATCGTCCAGTCGGACCCGAACACGCAGCACGTCGCGGCCGCGCTGTCGTCGATGGAATGCATCGTCGTGCAGGACATCTTCCTGAACGAAACCGCGAAATACGCGCACGTGCTGCTGCCTGGCTCGACGTTCCTCGAGAAGGACGGCACGTTCACGAACGCGGAGCGCCGCATCTCGCGCGTACGCAAGGTGATGCCGCCGCTCGCGGGTTACGCCGACTGGGAAGTGACGCTGCTGCTGTCGCAGGCGCTCGGCTACGACATGCATTACACGCATCCGTCCGAAATCATGGACGAGATCGCGCGGCTCACGCCGACCTTCTCTGGCGTGTCGTACGAGAAACTCGACGCGCTCGGCAGCATCCAGTGGCCGTGCAACGAAGCCGCACCGGACGGCACGCCGACGATGCACATCGACGCGTTCGTGCGCGGCAAGGGCCGGTTCGTGATCACGCAGTACATTCCGACGCCTGAAAAGGTCACGCAGCGCTATCCGCTGATCCTGACCACGGGCCGCATCCTGTCGCAATACAACGTCGGCGCGCAGACGCGCCGGACCGAGAACGTCCGGTGGCACGAAGAGGATCGCCTCGAGATTCATCCGCACGATGCGGAGGATCGCGGGATCCGGACCGGCGACTGGGTCGGCATCGAATCGCGGGCCGGCCAGACGGTACTGCGTGCGCTCGTGTCCGACCGCATGCAGCCGGGTGTCGTGTACACGACGTTCCACTTCCCCGAGTCAGGGGCGAACGTGATCACGACGGACAGCTCCGACTGGGCCACGAACTGCCCGGAATACAAGGTCACGGCCGTGCAGGTGCTGCCGGTTGCGCAGCCGTCGGACTGGCAGCGCGCGTATGCACGCTTCAACTCGGAGCAGCTCGATCTGCTCGAGCGCCGCGCCGCCACGCCGGCTGCCGCGACGACGGGCAAGTGAGGACGCGATGGACATCGGACACCTGATCGACATGGCCAACCAGATCGGCGCTTTCTTCGAATCTATGCCCGATCGCGAAGAAGCGCTGGCCGGCATCGCCGAACACATCCGGCGCTTCTGGGAACCGCGGATGCGGCGCGCGCTACTCGCCGCGCTCGACGATCCATCGAGCGAAGCCGGGCAACGCGCCGCGCCGATCGTGCGCGACGCGATCGCCGCGCACCGCGCATCGCTCACGCCGGCCGCGGCCCCCGCCTGAGCGCTCCGCTACGCGGGCACCGGCATGCCCGCGAACCAGCTTTCGCAATGGCGCAGCAGCGCGTTCGCGTCGGTGGCGGTACGGCCGCGCACCGCGATGTAGCCATCGGGGCGCAGCAGGTAGAACGACGGCCTCGAACGGCCGTATACCTGCGCGAGCCCGTCCGTGCCGTCGCTTTCGGCATCGGCGACGCGCCAGGTTCGCACGGCGCCCGGCATAATCCGCTCCAGCCCCTGCACGAGCGCCTGCGCGTCCGCGGGCATCGGCGGCACATCGGCGGTATCGCCCGTGTCGGCACCTGCCGGCTCCTCGAGCAGCAGCAGCGTAAAGCTCGCCGGATCGTGCAGGTCGTATAGTCGCGCGGTCCCGGGCGCCCGGCCGAGCGGCCCGTCGACCACGTGCACGAGCGCGTCGGGTGCACGCTCGCCTGCGCGCGGCCCGCCATCGAGCACGCGTTCGAGCGTGAGCGGGCTTTTCCGGTATTGCACACCGAGCTCGCTGACGGTGCGGCGCACCGCGTCACGCACCGGCCCGAACGACGCCAGCAGCGGCACGACATGATCGCGCAGCAGCTTCATCGCGCCGTGGTCGGCTTCGACGATCTGCGTGATGAAGCCGGTCTGCCGCAATACATCGCGCTCGATCGGATGGCGCTCCGCGTGATACGTGTCGAGCAGCCGCTCCGGCGTGCCCGCGCCAAGCACGCGCGCGAGCTTCCAGCCGAGATTGAACGCTTCCTGGATACCCGTGTTCATGCCCTGCGCACCCGCCGGGCTGTGAACGTGCGCGGCGTCACCCGCGAAGAACACGCGCCCGTGACGCAGCCGGTCGACCATCCGGCTATGCAGACGAAAATACGCCGACCACGCGAGATCGCTCGGCGCGATCGACGCGCCAACGCGAGCGCGCACGATCGCCTCGCATTCGTCGAGCGTCGGGGTCGGCGGGGTCGGCGCATCGGGCGGTGCGTCGCCGCCGGGCGGCCGGTCGGCGACAAGCCGGTAGCGGCCGCCGCCCATCGGAAACAGCCCCGCGATGCCGTCCGGCGTCGTGAACAGGTGGATCTCCTCGTCCGGCCAGTCGGGTATCGCCGCGAAATCGGCAAGCAGGAAGGTCTGCTCGAACGCATGCCCGGCGAAGCCCAGGCCGAGCAGATGGCGCACCGTGCTGTGCGCGCCGTCGGCGGCGATCAGGTACGACGGTGCGAACGCCTGTTCACGACCGTCGGCGCCGCGGATCGTCACGTCGAGCGACGTACCGCCCGCTTCGCACGCGGTCAGCGTGACGCCGCGTTCGACCGTCACGCCGAAACCGGCCAGGTGCTCGGCGAGCAGCCGCTCGGTGATGCTCTGGTCGAGAAACAGCAAATACGGATAGCGTGTTTGCAGTGGATCGAAATCGAGCCGCGCGATCACGCGGCCGTCCGCATGCAGTGCGGCCGCATGCGCACGATGGCCCAACGCGAGAAACGGTTCGACCGCGCGATGCTGCTCCAGCAGTTCGAGCGTGCGCGCCTGGATACCGATCGCGCGCGAATACGGTGCGGGCGCGGCGAGCCGGTCGATGATGCGCACCGGCACGCGGGCACGCGCGAGCGCCATCGCGGCGGCAAGGCCGGTCGGGCCCGCGCCGACGATCAGCACGGGCGGGATATCGAGCAGTGTGTCAGCCATGAGAACCTCGATGACACGCGATTGTGCAAGTCTACGCCGCTCCGCGTGACGGGGCCATATGCCGACCGGCCGATCTGGGGTACCCCCGCGCAGTGTGGGAAAATACGCGCTTTCCGTCAGTTTTCGCGTCATGGATTCCGCATTCGACCGAGCGTATGCCGCGCACCGCGCGGGCCGCCTCGCCGAGGCCGAGCACGGCTATCGCACCGCCCTCGCCACCAATCCCGCCGACGCCGACGCACTGCATCTGTTCGGCGTGCTGCGGCACCAGCAGGGCCAGCATGCCGAGGCGGCCGATCTCGTCGGGCGTGCGGTCGACCTGCGCCCGAACGATGCGGCGCTGCAGCTCAATCTCGGCAACGCGCTGAAGGCGCTCGGCCGACTCGACGAAGCGATCGACCGCTTTCGCAACGCGCTCACGCTCGCGCCCGAATTTCCGCTCGCGCACTACAACCTCGGCAACGCGTATGCGGCGCTGCAGCGCCACGAGGATGCCATCGACGCGTTCGGCCGCGCGCTCCGGCTCACGCCCGACGACGCATCGATCCACAACAACCTCGGCAACGCGCTGAATGCCCTCGGCCGTCACGACGACGCGCTCGCCGCATTCCATCGCGCGCTCGAGTTGCGGCCCGGGCATGCCGGCGCGCACAACAATCTCGCGATGGCGCTGAACGCGATGGGCCGGGCCGACGACGCGATCGCGCACTTCCAGGCGGCGATCGCCGCGCAGCCGCGCTTCGTCGCCGCGCATTTCAATCTCGGCAACACGCTCGAGGCGGTCGGCCGTCACGCCGAAGCCGCCGCCGCATTCGAAGCCGCGCTCGCGCTGCACCCGCCGTTCCCGCTCGCCCTTTTCGGGCTCGCGAACGCGCTGTGCGCGCAGGCGCGCCAGCGCGAAGCGCTGCCCTATTACGAACGCGCGGTCGGCCTCGATCCGTCGTTCAGTCTCGCGTGGCTGAACCTCGGCAACGCACATCACGCACTCGGCGCGCACGAGATGGCGCTGCGCGCGTACGACCAGGCGCTGCGCGTCGCTCCCGACCTCAAACTCGCGCACCTGCATCGCGCCGTCACGCTGCTGACGCTGGGCGACTTCACCCGCGGCCTGCCCGCATACGAAACGCGTCACGACACGCCCGGCGCGACGCCGCTCGGCACGCTGCCGCGCTGGCAAGGCGAGCCAATTGCGTCGCGCACGCTGCTGATCCGCGCGGAACAGGGCTTCGGCGACTCGCTGCAGTTCGTCCGCTTCGTGCCGCTCGCGCGCGCGCGCTGCGCGCGCGTCGTGCTCGAAGTGCAGCCGGAACTCGTCACGCTGCTCGCGCCGGCCGCGGCACGCTGGCGCGTGACGCTCGTCGCACAGGGCGCCGCGAAGCCACCGGCGGCGGACGTCGCGTGCACGCTGATGAGCCTGCCGTTCCTGCTCGGCCTGCAGCCGGCCGACATCGTCGCGGGCAGACGCTACCTCGACGCGCCGGACAACGCGCACCGGCGCTTTCGCGGCTCGCTCGGCGGCCAGTCGAAGCGCAAGTTCGGTCTCGCGTGGTCAGGGCGCCGGCAGGCGCAGGAAAACCGCTCGATGCCGTTCGACGCACTCGCGCCGCTGCTTGCGCTGCCGGACATCGACTGGGTCGTGCTGCAACCGGCGCTCGACGAAGATGAACGCGCGCGCGTCGACGCGCATCCGCGCGTGCATCGCCTCGATGGGCGACTGAACGACTTCGCCGACACGGCCGCGCTGATCGAACGGCTCGACGGCGTCGTCACGATCGACACGGCGGTCGCGCACCTCGCGGGCGCACTCGGCAAGCCGCTGTGGATCATGCTGCCGTTCGCGCCCGACTGGCGCTGGTTCACCGGCGACGATTGCCCGTGGTATCCGCACGCGCGGCTCGCCCGCCAGTCCGCACCGGGGCAATGGCTCGACGTGGCGACGGCGGTCGCCGGCGCGCTGCGCGACGCCTGACCACGGCCGCACGCAGACAAAAAAAGGAGCGCGACGCGCTCCTTTTTTCATTCGACGCGATGCGACGCGGGTGGCGTCAGGCCGCCTTGTACTGGTTGCGCGATTCGGGCGTGCGATACAGCACGAGCGTCGCGATCAATCCGCAGATCGCGGCGACGCTCAGCCACAGCCCCGGCGCCGCCTTGTTGCCCGTCTGGTGGATCAGCAACGTCGAGATCGCCGGCGTGAAACCGCCGATCGTCGTCGCGAGGCTGTACGCGAGCGAGAAGCCGGCAGTGCGCACGTCGGCCGGCATGACTTCGGTCAGCGCGACGACCATCGCGCCGTTGTACGAGCCGTACAGGAACGACAGCCACAGCTCGACGGCCAGCAGCCGCAGGAACGACGGATCGGCCACGAGCCACAGCACGGCCGGGTAGGCCGACAGCAGCGTGAGCACCGTGAACGCGATCAGCACCGGGCGGCGGCCGATGCGATCCGACAGCGCGCCGGACAGCGGCAGCCAGACGAGATTGGACAGGCCGACGCAGACGGTCACGACGAGCGCGTCGAGCGACGACAGGTGCAGCACTTCCTTGCCGAATGTCGGCGTGTAGGCCGTGATCATGTAGAACGACACCGTCGTCATGATCACCATCCCCATGCCGGCGATCACGACACCCCAGTTCTCGAGCATCGAACGCATGATCTCGCCCATCGTCGGACGATGACGCTTCGCAAGGAATTCGTCGGTCTCCTTCAGCGAACGACGAATCAGGAACAGGAACGGGACGATCAGACAGCCGATCAGGAACGGAATGCGCCAGCCCCACGCGGTCATGTCCTCGACCGGCAGCGCGCGGTTCAGCAGCACGCCAACGAATGCGGCGAACACGACCGCCACCTGCTGGCTGCCCGATTGCCACGACGTATAGAACCCCTTGCGGCCCTTCGTCGCGATTTCCGACAGGTAGACCGACACGCCGCCGAGTTCGACGCCCGCGGAAAAGCCCTGCAGCAACCGGCCGAGCAGCACGAGCACCGGCGCGAGCACGCCGATCGTCGCATAGCCGGGTATCGCGGCCACCGTGAGCGTGCCGAGCGCCATCAGCCCAAGCGTCAGGATCAGCCCCTTGCGGCGGCCGTGGTGGTCGATGTATGCGCCGAGCACGATCGCGCCGACCGGGCGCATCAGGAAGCCCGCGCCGAACACGGATAGCGACAGCATCAGCGACGCGAACGCGTTGCCGCTCGGAAAATAGGTTTTCGCGATGGCCGACGCGTAATACCCGTAGACCATGAAGTCGTACATTTCCAGGAAGTTGCCGCTGACGACCCGGAACACGGTACGAACCTTCGATTCCCGGGCGACGGCGTGTGTTGCTGTGGACATGTTGTTCTCTCTCGGCGCGGATGGCGCGACATCGGCGCCGTATGGATCCGACGATGCAGTGGCACCGGACCGGCACGCACGAACATCGCTGCCAGCCGACGGCACGCCGCGCAACGATGTGCACGCCGGCATGGTCGGCAAATGATGCCACGCGAAGCCGACAATTGCCTTGGGCCGGGGCCGTGATCAACGTCGCCGCGTACGTCTCGTACGAATCGCCTCGAAAAACGCACGAAAATCAGATCGGTCTGATCGACAGGTCGCCGGCGACTCACCACAATGTCACGACTCGCCACGCTATTCGCGCCGCGGCCGGCATCGTCGCCCGTGTCGCACCGCGTACCGCCCTCATGATCCCAACGCCTCTCGTTTCCGTCGAAGGTCCGCTTGCCCGCCCTCGTGTCGCGCCCCTCGACGGCGTGCCGCCGTTCGGCCGCGAATGGACGTTCCGCGGCACGCCCGGTACCCGGCTCGGCACGCGCTGCGCTGCCATCCTGAAGACCTCGTGCATCGACGTCGAAGCACCGCATCGCATGTGCCGCTGGCAATCGCCGCCCGCCGCGCGCCCGGTGTCTGCCGGTGTACCGGCCGTTGCGGCGCGCGCCGCCGGCCAGCACATCGAGCATGCCGCCGGTCGCGCGCATGACCGGCGTGCGCGGCACGCCGCCTGCTGGAGCATTGGCGCACTCGGCATCATCGGCTGGTTGATCGCCGCGCACGAGCCGTTCCCGGGTTTCGCGCCTGCGCCCGCGATGCAGACCGTTGGCGTCGAGCCGAAGCACGCCGTGCAGTCCATGGGTGCCGTGCAAACGGCCGCGGTGGCGCCCGCCACACCGACCATCGCGCCGGCTCAGCCCGTCGCGGTGCGGCCGGTTGCGACGCCCTCCACAGGCGCGCCCGTCACACGCGGCGCGACGACCAATCCAGCGCCGCGCCGTGCCGACACGACACCGAACGTTCAGCGCGTCGCCACGGCAGCGCCGCCGACGCCTCATCGTTCGGACAACAGGCGCACGGCAACGGCACGCGTACAAGCACCTTCCGCGCCGCGATTCACCGCCCGCCCGTCAGTCACTCACCACGCGTCGCGCACGCAGACGCCCGATCGCGTCGGTTCGCCTGCGCATCCCGGAGCCCCCCGCGACCCGCTCGACGATCCGCTCACGCTTATCGCGGTGGCGAACGCGCTGCAGGCCGATCGCCCGGCACCGGCGGCCAATGCGCCCGTCGCCGGCTTCGACTGGACAGCGCAATTGTCCCATCGCCGCCTGACCGACGTACCGGATACGCTCACCCGCTGACAGCGCCCAACAAAAAACCCGGCGAAGCAAGCTTCGCCGGGTTTTTTGTCCGTCCGTTGGTCCATCGGACCGAATCGTCACTTGTGCGCAGGCAATCCCGTTTCGGACTGCCGCTCGAGTTGCCGTACCTGCTCCTGCAGATCACGCAACTGCACCTGCGCGGCCCGCTTCTCGATCTGCAGTGCCTGCGTCTGCTCCTGCTCCGCCTTCTGCCGCTGCACGACCTCGGCCTGCTGGCCGCGCGCGATATTCAGATCCGCCTGCAGTTGCTGCGCGCGATTCGCCTGCAGCGCGATCACGCGTTCGAGGAACGTCTTCTGCGCCTGGAGTTCGGTGCGACGAATTTCGACATCCGCGAGCTGCGCCGTCTGCTGGACGAAGTTCGCGTACACCATCTCCGCGCGGTTCTTCTCCTGCGACCTGATCACGCGCCACAGATGCTTGTCCTGAAACAGTGCGACGTAATACGTCATCTCGCGCGGATCGAACATCAGGCTTGCGCCATAGCTGCCGTTGTAGGTGGTGCGCATCTCGACGATTCGGCCGTCATGCAGCATCTGCGTGAGTTCGGCGACGTTGCCTTGCGCGGCGGCCTCCGTGGCGGACGCCGGCGCCGCGGTCGCCGCATCGCCGCTCAGGCTCGTCACCGCGGGGCGCGTGCCCGCGACCGGCGCGGTCGCGTCGGACCACGCCGCGCCCGCGTGCGCGCAGGCGGCCAGCGCAACGATCCACGTCGCGCATCGTGCAGGGGAAAAATCTCGGAAGGCCAACGTCAGACTCCGTCGAACGAATCGGGAGTCGCGATTATCGTTCAAAACGAAACGGCCGCATCTCGAATTTATCGGGATGCGGCCGGCTTTCCTGCGCGGCAATACCAGAACGGGTTACAGGCGGGTCTCGCGAGCGGCGCGCAGGAACGCATCGAGCAGCGGCGTGCAGTCGAGCAACTCGGAGCCGCCGGCACGATGAAACTCCGGGTGCCATTGCACGCCGACGACGAACGGCGCACGCCGGTAGCGAATGCCTTCGATGATCCCGTCGCCGGCCGACACGGCCTCGATGTTCAGATCGCGGCCGAGATCGCGGATCGCCTGATGGTGGATCGAGTTCACGATCGCTTCGCTGCGCCCGGGGAACATGCTCGCGAGCGTCGACGAGTCGGGGAAGCGGATGGCGTGGCGATGCTGGTCGTAATGCTCGCTCACGTGCGCATTCGCGGTCGGCACGTCCGTCGCGATGTCCTGGTACAGCGACCCGCCGAACGCGACGTTGATCAGCTGGGCGCCACGGCACACGCCGAGCACCGGCTTGCCGGACTCGACGAACTCGTGAAACAGCTCGAGCTCGTACATGTCGCGCACGCGGTCGCCCGGCCACTCGGGGCGCGCATCCGACGCCGCGTAGGTTTGCGGCGACACGTCGGCGCCGCCTTGCAGCAGCAGGCCGTCGAGATGCTTCGCGTAGTCGCGCAGGCGGATGTTGCTCGGATGCAGCATGCCCTGGTGACCGACGGTCGGGATCATGAACACGAGCACGTCGCGCGACATCACCCAGTGCGCGATCGATTCTTCGAGATACTGCAGCGTCTTGCCGCGCAGCCCCTTCGCGCCCGGCTCCGGATGAAAGATCCGCGCCGACACGCCGATGCGCAGCGTGCGCTGCGTGATCCGCTGGCCGGCGCGATCGAAGATCCGGCGTGCGCGCGCCGCGACGATCCGGCCGAACACCGACCACGGCGTGTCGCTTTGCTTCAGGTACGCCGGCGGCGCGTTCTGCGCGCTCGCGGGCGGCGGACGCGGCGTGTCGAAATCGGGCTGCGCGCCGAAACCGGGCGGCGCGGCACCGTGTTTCGGCGGCACTGCACGGCCTTCTGAGGCAGCGCCTGTCGTGCCCGCGGCGCCGGGCTCGGACGCCGCCGTGACCGGCGACGCGCCGTCCGCCGCGACGATCTGCGCGGCGGCAGCCCGCGTGGCGGGCGCCTCCGGCGTATGCGCCGGACTGGAACGGGGGGAATCGGTAGAAGCGGAAGATGTGCCGGGCAGACCGGCCGGGGAAGGCGTGTTTTCGCTCATGACGATGGTCTGGTACGTCGCTCGCGCGTGGTGGATTGACGAGGATTCATTATGCTTCAGTGCACGATCGCGCGGTAAACGAGCAACATCCTGTCGATATTGTTGCAACTCGTCGCATCCGCCGCGACGCGCGTCACCGGCCCCGTTCGACAACATTGACAGTCGCCCGGGCCAACTGGACATCAGTGATATATCACAATAATATTCACGAATCGCCCACGCTCCCCGATCGACCGCGCCATGATCGCGCCCTGCCCGGCCACCGCGCCGCCGCCCGCATGAACGACCTGACCGATGCCCTCCACGACCGACCCGCCGCATCGGCGGTCAGCCTCGCCGATCGCGCGTACGCGCTGATCCAGCGCGACATCATCACGATGCGCCTGAAGCCCGGCGCCGCGCTCAACGAAGCCGACCTCGTCGCACGCACCGGCATCGGCCGCACGCCCGTCCATCAGGCCGTCCACCGGCTGGTGCTCGAAGGGCTACTGTCCGTGATGCCGCGCAAGGGGCTGATGGTGCAGCCGCTATCGCTCGACGACATCGTCGCGGTGATCGACGTGCGCCGCATCAACGAAGCGCATTGCGTCGAACTCGCCGCCCGCCATGCGACGCCCGACGATCTCGCGCGCATGGCCGCGCTGCTCGACGACGGGCAGGCCTGCGTCGACACGCACGACGTCGAGGGCATGATGGAGCTCGACCGCGCGTTTCATCATACGATCGCCGCGGCGGCACGCAACACCGTGCTCGCGGAAATCCTGCGCGCGCTGCACGAACGCTCGCTGCGCTTCTGGTTCGTCACGCTGTCCGAGCCGCGCCACCTGTCCGAGGTCCAGCGCGAACACCTCGAATTGTTCGAACGGCTGTCCGCGCGCGATGCCGCCGGCGCACGCACGGCCGTCGAACGCCATATCGATTCGTTTCGCGCCACGCTTGTCCAACATCTTCGTCCCTGAGCCGCCCATGACCACCTTCACGCCCTTCCCTCCGCTCGCCCAGCTCGCCGCCGACCTCGCCGCCGGCCGGACCACGAGCCGCGCGCTCGTCGACGTCGCGCTCGACCGGATCGCCGATCCGTCCGGCCAGGGTGCCGCCGTCTTCACCGAAGTCGACGCCGACAACGCGCGCGCGGCCGCCGATGCCCACGACCGCCTGCGTGCGGCGGGCACCGTGCTGTCGCCGCTCGCGGGCATCCCCGTGTCGGTGAAGGATCTGTTCGACGTCGCGGGCCAGGTGACGCGCGCCGGCTCGCGCGTGCTCGACGGCGCGCCGCCCGCCAAGTCCGACGCGGTCGCCGTCGCGCGGCTCAAGCGCGCGGGCGCGGTGCTGGTCGGCCGCACCAACATGAGCGAGTTCGCGTTCTCGGGGCTCGGCCTGAATCCGCACTTCGGCACGCCGCGCTCGCCGTACCGCCGCGACGTGCCGGGCGACGCGCGAATTGCCGGCGGTTCGTCGTCCGGCGCGGCCGCGTCCGTCGCCGACGGGATGGCGGCCGTCGCGCTCGGCACCGACACCGGCGGCTCGATCCGCATTCCGGCCGCGCTGTGCGGGCTCACGGGCTTCAAGCCGACCGCGAGCCGGGTCCCGACGCAAGGCGGCGTGCCGCTGTCGACCACGCTCGATTCGTTCGGCCCGATCGGCCTGACGGTCGCCTGTTGCGCACTCGTCGACCGCATGCTCGCGGGCCTCGAGCCGCACGTGCCGGCCGCGCGACCGCTCGAAGGCGTGCGGCTCGGCGTGCTGACCAACTATGTGACGGACGGTGTCGACGCCGATGTCGCCGCCGCGCTCGACGCATCGCTGAAACACCTCGAAGCCGCCGGCGCGATCGTCACGGAAGTGCGCTTTTCCGCGCTCGACCGGTTGCCGGACATCAACCGCTTCGGCTTCTCGCCGATCGAGGCCTACGCGTGGCATCGCCCGCTGCTCGCGCAGCACCGCGACCAATACGATCCGCGCGTGCTGTCGCGCATCCTGAAGGGCGAGCCGGCGAGCGCGGCCGACTATCTCGACCTGGTCGCCGCCCGCCAGGCGATGCTGGACGAAGCGGCGCACACGGTCTGGTCGCGCTTCGACGCGCTCGTCGCGCCGACGGTGCCGGTCGTGCCGCCGCGCATCGCCGAACTCGAAGCGGACGACGCCGCCTTCACGCGCACCAACGCGCTGATCCTTCGCAACCCGAGCGCGTTCAACTTCCTCGACGCCTGCGCGCTGTCGCTGCCGTGCCATCCGCGCGACGCAGCGCCGGTCGGCCTGATGCTCGCGGCCGCGCCGCATCGCGACGACGCGCTGCTCGCGATCGGCCAGGCGGTCGAGGCCGTGCTGAACACGATCCGGTGACCGCACGGGCGCAATGACGGCGGCAGATGCCCCGGACGCAGTGGCTGCGGCGGGGTGCCGCACGTGCGCTGTCAGTTTCGTGCCAGATCGTTCGCGCTAAAATCGCGCGATTGTTTATCGGACCGACCAACGACAGGAATCCCGCCGACATGAACGACTCCACGCTCGCACTCCGCCGTGAACGCCGCCTGCTGATGCTGCTCGGATGGGTGTGCATCGCCCTGCTGGCCGGCGCGCTCTATCTGCAGTACGTGAAGAACGAAGATCCGTGCCCGCTGTGCATCATCCAGCGCTATTTCTTCGCGGCGATCGGGATCTTCGCGTTCCTGGCGGCCGGGATGCGCAACTGGCGCGGCATCTGGGTGCTCGAGCTGCTGATCGCGATCGCCGCGGCCGGCGGCGTCGGCACCGCCGCGCGGCACCTGTCGATCCAGATGAATCCGGGCTTCAGCTGCGGCTTCGACACGTTGCAGCCGATCGTCGACAGCCTGCCGCCCGCCCAGTGGTTCCCTGGCATGTTCAAGGTCGCCGGCCTGTGCGAGACGGTCTACCCGCCGATCTTCGGCATCCTGCTGCCGGGCTGGGCGCTGATCGGCTTCGCCGCGATCCTGATCGCCGTCGCCTCGAGCCTCTGGCGCCATCGCCGCAAGCTGGCAGGCTGACCGGACGCGCCACGCGGTCCGGCCGACCGGTCGAGGCCGCGCGGGCGCGTCGCGCCGCTCACCCGGCTGCGCCGGCGCAGCCCCGACGCGCCCGCACCCTGCCCGCCGCGCGCAAACACCTACCCCCGCCGCACCCCGGATTTCCGGGCGAACGCACGTCGCGCGACATCCGCGCGCACGCCCCGCCGCACATGCGTTTCGGGCCGATGCCCGTGCATCTGCGCCCCGATTCCGCGCGGCGGGCCTATGATCGACATGATCGCCGCCTGATAGCCCGGATCACCGCCCGGCAATGTTTCCGCCGCCTTGCGGTGCTATCTTCGCGACTGGATGGCGATCTACGTGCGCGAGGCCAGCGGTCTCACCTCCTGCGTAACGCGCGCCCGATCCGCAATGTCGACTGGATTCATCATGACAACGCAAACCATCCGCATCCGTCACCCTCATGGCGTCCGCACGTCCCGCGGCGTCGTTCGCGCGCGCCTTCGGCGCACGGCCGCCGCACCGAACACGTCGGGCAGCCGGCCCGCGTCGCTCCCATCCGTCCTCGTTGCCGCCGCGCCCGCCAGCCCGCGCCGCGCGTCGTGCCGCGTCGTCCCGACCGGAGCGTGCTGATGGAAGCCTGGCTCGGCGATTTGCAGCAACTGCTCGCGCACGGCGAAGCGGCCGTGCTCGTGACGGTCGCGCACACCGACGGCTCCGCGCCGCGCGAGGCCGGCACCAAGATGCTCGTCACGCGCGACACGGCCCGCCATACGATCGGCGGCGGTCATCTGGAATGGAAGGCGATCGAGATCGCGCGGCACCTATTGAAGGACGGCGCGCACGTGCCCCACGCACGCCGGCTCGAACGGCTCGCGCTCGGCCCGAGCCTCGGCCAGTGCTGCGGCGGCGCGGTCGTGCTCGCGTTCGAGCGGCTCGACGTCGGCGACCTCGGCTGGATCATGTCGCTCGCCAAGCGCGTCGCGGCGGGCGCCGCGACCGTGCGTAGCGTATCATTCGGCCCCTCGCCGGGCGCGCCGCTGCTCAGCGAACCCGAATCGCCCGCGGCGCACGCCGATTGCCTGCTGTGGGAAACCGGCGGCGTGTCGCTGATGACCGAAACGATCGCGCCGTTTGCGTTCCCCGTCGTGCTGTTCGGCGCGGGACACATCGGCACCGCGCTCGTGAAGGTACTGGCGACGCTGCCGTGCCACGTGCACTGGATCGACGGGCCCGACGCGGTGTTCCCGCCGGCCGACGCACTCGCCGGGATCGGCAATCTCGCGATCGACGCGGTGGCCAGCCCGGCCGATGCCGTCGACACGGCACCGCCGCATGCGTACTTCGTCGTGATGACGCACGACCACGCACTCGATTTCGTGCTGGCCGAACGCATCCTGCGGCGCGGCGACTATGCGTATTTCGGGATGACCGGCTCGCGCACCAAGCGCATGCAGTTCGATCATCGGCTGGCGGCGATCGGCATCGATCCGGCCCAGGTCGCGCGGATGCACTGCCCGATCGGCGTCGAAGGCATCGTCGACAAGGCACCCGAAGTGATCGCAATCTCGGTGGCCGCGCAGTTGCTGCAGGCCGTCGAGGCGAACGCGCCCGTGCAGGTTTCCCCACAATTCTGACCGACCAAGAACAACGCCATGACCCCGACATTCAAGGACAAGATCGCCCGCGCTCCGAAAGCGGAGCTGCACATCCATATCGAAGGCTCGCTCGAGCCCGAACTGATTTTCGCGCTCGCGCAGCGCAACGGCGTGAAGCTCGCGTACGAGTCGATCGACGCGCTGCGCGCCGCGTATGCGTTCACCGACCTGCAGTCGTTCCTCGACATCTATTACGCCGGCGCGAGCGTGCTGCTGACCGAGCAGGATTTCTACGACATGACGGCCGCGTACTGCGAACGCGCACTCGCCGACAACGTCGTCCACACCGAGCTGTTCTTCGACCCGCAGACGCACACCGAACGCGGCGTGCCGATCGAGACGGTCGTTGCCGGCATCGACCGCGCGCTCGCCGATGCCGAGCAGCGCGGGCTGTCGAGCAAGCTGATCCTGTGTTTCCTGCGCCACCTGTCCGAAGAAGATGCGCTCGCGACGTTCGAATCCGCGTTGCCGCTGTTCGAACGCTATCGCCACCGGCTGATCGGCGTCGGTCTCGATTCGTCCGAGCTCGGCCATCCGCCGACGAAGTTCGCGCGCGTGTTCGAGAAGGCGCGTGCGCTCGGGCTGAAGCTCGTCGCGCATGCGGGCGAGGAAGGTCCGCCCGCCTACATCCACGAAGCGCTCGACGTGCTGAAGGTCGACCGGATCGACCACGGCGTGCGCAGCATCGAGGACGCGGCGCTCGTCGAACGCCTCGCGCGCACGCGCACGGCGCTGACCGTGTGCCCGCTGTCGAACCTGAAGCTGTGCGTGTTCGACGACATGACGAAACACACGCTGAAGGCGCTGCTCGATCGGGGTGTCGCGGTGACGATCAACTCCGACGATCCGGCCTATTTCGGCGGCTACGTGAACGACAACTACTTCGCGACGGTCGACGGGCTGCAACTGACGGACGCCGAAGTGCACGCGGTGATCCGCAACGGCTTCGAGGCGTCGTTCGTCGACGCCGCGCAGCGCGATGCGCTGATCGCGCGTCTCGATTCGTACTGGCAAGCCGCGTGACGGCCGGCATCGAGGTTCGCTAGACAGATGAATCACGTCGACGACATCCGCTTCGTGGCGACCGGCTCGGCCCTGCGCCACGCCGGCCGCGTGCGTGCCCCGCGCGCGCGCGCCGACGTCGCGCCCGTCGCCCGCGTGGCGACGGCGTTGTGCGACGTCGCGCGCCGAAGCCTGTCGTGGCGGCTCGTCATGCAGCTCGCCGCCGCGCCGGTCGCACATGCCGCCACGCTCGCGTGCGCGCTCGCCATCCGCGGCGCCCCGGCCTTCGCGCTTCGCCGCGTCGCGCATGCCCGGGCAGCACCCGCCATGCCGTCGCCCGCGCGGCGCCGACCGCTTTCTTCTTCTGTTCGCCTTACCTTGATGCAGGACCATTCGTCATGACGCAAACCGCTTTCCGTTCCCAACTGCTGACCTTCAACGGTGACCCGGCGCAGTCGAGCCAGGCCGCGAACCACGAGACCGACGGCCTCCTGATCGTCGACGACGGCAAGGTCGTCGCGGCCGGCCCGCATGCGCGGCTCGCCGCGACGCTCGCGCGCGACGCGGTCGTCCATGACCTGCGCGACAAGCTGATCGTGCCCGGCTTCATCGACACGCACATCCACTATCCGCAGACTGACATGATCGCGTCGCCGGCGCCCGGCCTGCTGCCGTGGCTCGACAAGTACACGTTCCCGACCGAGCGCCAGTTCGGCGATCCGGAACATGCGCGCGAGGTCGCCGACTTCTTCGTCGACGAACTGCTCGCCTGCGGCACGACGAGCGCGCTCGTCTACTGCACCGTGCACAAGCAGTCGGCCGACGCGCTGTTCGCGGCAAGCGACGCGCGCGACCTGCGGATGATCGCGGGCAAGGTGCTGATGGACCGGAACTGCCCCGAATTCCTGCGCGACACCGCGCAATCGGGCTATGACGACAGCGCCGAGCTGATCGGCCGCTGGCACGGCAAGGGCCGCCAGATGTACGCGCTGACGCCCCGCTTCGCGCCGACGTCCACCGAGGCGCAGCTCGAGGCATGCGGCGAACTCGCGCGTCGCCATCCGGACGTGTTCGTGCAGAGTCACGTCGCGGAAAACGTCGATGAAGTGAAATGGGTGGCCGAGCTGTTCCCCGGCCACCGCAGCTATCTCGACATCTACGATCGTTACGGACTGCTGCGCCCGCGCGCGGTGTACGGCCACTGCATCCACCTCGACGACGAGGACCGTCGCCGGATGGCCGAGACGCGCACCGTCGTCGCGCACTGCCCGACGTCGAACTTCTTCCTCGGCAGCGGATTGTTCGACTTCGACAAGGCCGGCGAATTCGACGTGCCCGTCACGCTCGCCACCGACGTCGGCGGCGGCACGTCGTTCTCGATGCTGCAGACGATGAACGAGGCGCACAAGGTCGCGCGGCTGTCGGGCCACCACCTGACCGCGACGCGGATGTTCTGGCTCGCGACGGCCGGCGCCGCCCAGGCGCTCGACCTCGCCGACACCGTCGGCACGCTCGCGCCGCGCACCGAAGCCGACTTCGTCGTGCTCGACCCGCAGGCCACGCCGCTGCTCGCGCGCCGCACGAAACGCGCGGAGTCGCTCGAGGAACTGCTGTTCGCGTTCGCGCTGCTCGGCGACGATCGCGCCGTGTACCGCACGTATGCGGCCGGCCAGCTCGTGCACGAGCGCGGCGCCGCACGCCGCACCGCCGCCGCGTAACGCGCGCGCGCCTGCCCATGCCTGCTCCGGCGTGCGTCGCAGCGCATGCCGGCGCAACCGGATTCGCACCGCGCACGCCCCACGGCGTGCTAGAATTCGCCGCTCATTGGGGAGTAGCCGCTCCGCTCGATGCCCCGCGCCAACGGCGCGCATCGTGACGGAGGCGTCCGTCAACAGACTTGGCCTTTCGGCCATGGCGGACGCAGCCACGAAGGCCTGGCGAGACCGATGGTTCACTGCGCGCCGCATCAGGGCCCGGCGCGCGGCGGATCGTCGCTCGCACGCACAACACTGGCCCGTGGAACCCCATACGTGTCCCAAGCCTTCCTGATCTCCACCGGCGCCGTCGCCCTCGCTGAAATCGGCGACAAGACCCAACTGCTGTCCCTCGTGCTGGCCGCGCGCTATCGCAAGCCCGTGCCGATCATTCTTGGCGTACTCGTCGCGACGCTCGTGAACCACGGCTTCGCCGGCGCACTCGGCGAATGGCTCGGCGCGCTCGTCACGCCGTCGATCATGCGCTGGGCGCTCGCGTTCTCGTTCATCGCGATGGGGCTGTGGATCCTCGTGCCGGACAAGCTCGATGCGGACGAAGCCAATGCCAACCGCTCGCGGCTCGGCGTGTTCGGCGCGACGCTCGTCGCGTTCTTCCTCGCGGAAATGGGCGACAAGACGCAGATCGCGACCGTCGCGCTCGCCGCGCGCTTCCAGGATTACATCGGCGTGGTGGCCGGCACGACTTTCGGGATGATGCTGGCGAACGTGCCCGCCATCCTGCTGGGCGACCGTTTCGCGCACCGCTTGCCGACGAAGCTGGTGCACGGCATCGCGGCCGTGCTGTTCGTCGTGCTCGGCGCGCTGGCGCTGCTGGGCGTCGGGGCGTGACGCGCGCAGGCACGTGGCGCGGCCGGGCGGCCGCGCCGGTGTCGATACCGCATTACTTCGCGACCGCCGCCCCCGATGCCGGCACGGCCGGCACCGCACGCTCGTTGGCGGCCGGCGCGGCCGGGCCGCCGCGCTTGTCGACCGGCAACCGCACCGTGCGGATCACGCCGTTCGCCAACGGGAAATCGGCGAGCGCGCTGCGCGCGAGGAACGGCATCGCATACAGCAGCGCACCGTTGTCGCCGGTGGTGCGCGCGGTCACGTTGTAGACTTCCTTGCCGGTCGCGCGCTCGGTGATCCGGATGCCGAGCGTGTAGTCGAAGACCTGATAGGTCTGCGCGACGTAGCCGGCCGGCATCGGCCCCCAGGGCCCCCACGGGCCCCACGGCCCGCCCCGCCAGTACGGCCCCGGCCCCATGAACCACGGGTCGTAGTAAACCGGCTGCGGCACCGTCACCAGATCGCTGCCGACCCCGTAGGCCAGCCCGATCAGATAGCGGGCCTGCGCGGCCGGCACCTGCCTGAATGCATACGCGGACAGCTCGTTCGCGACGATCGGCTCGTAAGTCGATTGCTCGATGCTGTGCTTCTGCGCATCCGTGCGCGTGAAGGCGTACGTGCGTGTCGCGTCGCTGCCGCTCCAGTCGGAGAAGGCCGTGACCTGCGTCGTCACATAGCTCGTGCAGCCCGTCAGCAGCGCCACGCACAGCACCGCCGCCCAGCTCGCACTCCGTTGAATCCATTCGTGTTTCATGTCGATCCTCGTCGCTCCGTCATCCGTTCGTCGCACCGCGCGAACCGCACGGGATGCCGATAATACGCGGACAGCCAAAACCGGTAAAAAGTTCGCCCGGCACGCAGCCGCCAGCCTTTGTACAATGGCCCGGTTCGCCCGGCCCGCGCCGCGGGCCCGATCCCCATTCCACCGATCTCGACGACCATGTCCGACAACGCCTCCTCCACCGTGATCCGCCGCGCCGACTATACGCCGCCGGCCTTCCTCATCGATTCCGTCGCGCTCGAATTCGATCTCGCGCCGGCCCGCACGATCGTCAGGAATACGATGCGCGTGCGCCGCAATCCGGACGCGGCGCCGACGCCGCACCTGGAGCTGCTGGGCGAAGCGCTCGAATTCCTCGGTGCACACCTCGACGGCGCGCCGTACGGCGCGGTGCGCGTGCACGAACACGGGCTGACCGTCGAAAACGTGCCCGACACGTTCGAGCTCACGCTCGACAGCGCGTGCGCGCCGGACCAGAACACGACGCTGTCCGGCCTGTACGTGTCGAGCGGCAACTTCTTCACGCAGTGCGAGGCCGAGGGCTTTCGCCGCATCACCTACTTCCTCGACCGCCCCGACGTGATGGCGTCGTATACCGTCACGCTGCGCGCCGACAAGACCGCGTATCCGGTGCTGCTGTCGAACGGCAACCTCGTCGACTCGGGCGAACTGCCCGACGGCCGCCACTTCGCGAAATGGGAAGACCCGTTCCGCAAGCCGAGCTATCTGTTCGCGCTGGTCGCGGGCAAGCTCGTCGCGATCGAGGAGAAGATCACGTCCGGCTCCGGCAAGGAAAAGCTGCTGCAGGTCTGGGTCGAACCGGCCGATCTCGACAAGACCCGTCACGCGATGGATTCGCTGATTCACTCGATCCGCTGGGACGAGAAGCGCTTCGGCCTCGAGCTCGATCTCGACCGCTTCATGATCGTCGCCGTGGGCGACTTCAACATGGGCGCGATGGAGAACAAGGGGCTCAACATCTTCAACACGAAGTACGTGCTGGCGAACCCCGAGACCGCGACCGACACCGACTTCGCGAACATCGAATCGGTGGTCGGCCACGAGTACTTCCACAACTGGACCGGCAACCGCGTGACCTGCCGCGACTGGTTCCAGCTGAGCCTGAAGGAAGGCCTGACGGTGTTCCGCGACCAGGAATTCTCGGCCGACATGGCGGCGGGCGACGACATCGATTCCGCGGCCCGCGCGGTCAAGCGCATCGAGGACGTGCGCGTGCTGCGCCAGCTGCAGTTCGCCGAGGATGCGGGCCCGATGGCGCATCCGGTGCGTCCGGAAAGCTACGTCGAGATCAATAACTTCTACACGATGACCGTCTACGAGAAAGGCTCGGAAGTCGTGCGTATGTACCAGACGCTGTTCGGCCGCGACGGCTTCCGCAAGGGAATGGACCTGTACTTCAAGCGCCACGACGGTCACGCCGTGACGTGCGACGACTTCCGTCATGCGATGGCCGATGCAAACGGACGCGATCTCGCGCAATTCGAACGCTGGTACAGCCAGGCCGGCACGCCGCGCGTGTCGGTGCGCACCGCGTACGACGCAGCCGCGCGCCGCTACACGGTCACGCTCGCGCAAGGCTACGGCAATGCGTCGCCGGCCGCGCGCGAGACGCAGCAGGGGCCGCTGCTGATTCCGTTCGCGATCGGCCTGATCGGCCGCGACGGCCGCGACCTGCCGTTGCGTCTCGACGGCGAAGCGGCCGCGTCGGGCACGACGCGCGTGCTCGACTTCACCGACACCGAACAGACCTTCACGTTCGTCGACGTGCCGGAGCAGCCGCTGCCGTCTCTGCTGCGCAATTTCTCGGCACCGGTGATCGTCGAGTATGACTACAGCGACGACGACCTCGCCTTCCTGCTCGCCCACGACAGCGACCCGTTCAACCGCTGGGAAGCCGGCCAGCGCCTCGCGACGCGCGCGCTGCTGACGCTCGCCGCGCGCGCCGCCGCGAACGAGGCGCTCACGCTCGGCGAGAACTTCGTCGCCGCGTTCCGCCGCGTGCTGACCGATGAAAACCTGTCGCCCGCGTTCCGCGAACTCGCGTTGACGCTGCCGTCGGAAACGTATCTGGCCGACCAGATGGCGGAAGCCGATCCGGCCGCCGTGCATCGCGCGCGCCAGTTCGTGCGCCGCCAGCTCGCGACCGCGCTGCGCGCCGAGTGGCTCGCCGCGTACGAGCAGCATCAGACGCCGGGCGCGTACGAGCCGACGCCCGACGCATCCGGCCGCCGTGCGCTGAAGAACCTCGCGCTCGCGTATCTCGCCGAACTCGAGGATCCGGCCGACGCCGTGCGCATCGCGACCGCGCAGTACGACGCGGCGAACAACATGACCGATCGTGCCGCCGCGCTCGGCGCGCTGCTGTCCGCCGCGGCATCAGGCGCGAACGACGCGGCCGCACACGCGCTCGACGACTTCTACCGTCGCTTCGAGAAGGAAGCGCTCGTGATCGACAAGTGGTTCGCGATGCAGGCCGCGCAGCGCGGCACGTCCACGCAGCCGACGCTCGCGAAGGTCCGCAAGCTGATGGCCCACCCCGCGTTCAATCTGAAGAACCCGAACCGCGCGCGCTCGCTGATCTTCAGTTTCTGCGCGGCGAACCCGGCGCAATTCCACGCGGCGGACGGCTCGGGCTACGCGTTCTGGGCCGAACAGGTGCTCGCGCTCGACGCGATCAACCCGCAGGTCGCCGCGCGCCTCGCCCGCTCGCTCGAACTGTGGCGCCGCTTCACGCCGGCGCTGCGCGACCGGATGCGCGATGCGCTCGAGCAGGTCGCCGCCGGCGCGAAATCGCGCGACGTGCGCGAGATCGTCGAGAAGGCCCTCGCGTAACGTCACGCACGCGATTCGCGTCGCGTGCCCGTGCGACGAAGCCGGCGCCGCCCCGTTGCGGCGCCGGCTTTTTTGTCGTCTGAAGGTTGGCGGGGTCGGAGCCGGACCATGTGTTCAGCCGCCCTGTTTTACCGCCGCTTTCGCGCCGAGCCGCCGCGCCACGCACGCCGGCACCCGGCCGGGACGGCCGACCGACCATGTAACCGGACGAAAAAAGGCGGCGGCTCGGGAGGCGCGCCGGGTAAAATTGCGGCAATTCAAGGATTCTTTGGCCTTTCGGAGTCTGTCATGTCCATTGCCCGCCGCACCACGCTGTCCAAGTTCCTGATCGAGCAGCAGCGTGAGACCAACAACCTCCCCGCCGACCTCCGCCTGCTGATCGAAGTCGTCGCCCGCGCGTGCAAGGCGATCAGCTACAACGTGTCGAAGGGCGCGCTCGGCGATGCACTCGGTACCGCCGGCAGCGAGAACGTCCAGGGCGAAGTGCAGAAGAAGCTCGACATCCTGTCGAACGAAATCCTGCTCGACGCGAACGAATGGGGCGGCAACCTCGCCGCGATGGCGTCGGAAGAAATGGAAACGTTCTTCCCGATCCCTGCGAACTACCCGCGCGGCGAATACCTGCTCGTGTTCGACCCGCTCGACGGCTCGTCGAACATCGACGTGAACGTGTCGATCGGCACGATCTTCTCGGTGCTGCGCTGCCCGGACGGCAAGCAGGCGACCGAGGAATCGTTCCTGCAGCCGGGCACGGAGCAGGTCGCGGCCGGCTACGCGGTGTATGGCCCGCAATCCGTGTTCGTACTGACGACCGGCAACGGCGTGAACTGCTTCACGCTCGACCGCGAAGTCGGCTCGTGGGTGCTCACGCAAAGCAACATGCAGATCCCGGCCGATACGCGCGAATACGCGATCAACGCATCGAACGCACGTCACTGGTATGAACCGGTCCAGCGCTACGTCAGCGAACTGAACGCCGGCAAGGAAGGCCCGCGCGGCGACAACTTCAACATGCGCTGGATCGCGTCGATGGTGGCCGACGTGCACCGGATCCTGAACCGCGGCGGCATCTTCATGTACCCGGCCGACAAGCGCACGCCCGATCGTCCGGGCAAGCTGCGCCTGATGTACGAAGCGAACCCGATGTCGTTCATCGTCGAACAGGCCGGCGGCGCCGCGACGACGGGCACGCAGCGCATCATGGAAGTGCAGCCGACCGGCCTGCACCAGCGCGTGCCGGTGTTCCTCGGTTCGAAGAACGAAGTCGAGCGCGTGACCAGCTATCACAACGAAGGCGAAGGCAAATAAATTTGCACTGCAGCACTAGACGGAGGTGCGAGACGCCAGTACAATCGCGCCTTCGCGATGTGGCCCTGACAGGCTGCATCGCAGTGAAGTGAAAGCGGGAAGTCCGCCGGATCGATGGTTTCGCGAAGCAGTCGCAGCAAGCTGAAAAAATTTCGCAAAACCTATTGCCAAGATCTCGGATTTCACCATATAATTTCATTTCTCTGCTGCCGGTGTAGCTCAGTTGGTAGAGCAGCGCATTCGTAATGCGAAGGTCGTAGGTTCGACTCCTATCTCCGGCACCAAGATATAAAGGCCTGATAAGCATCGCTTATCAGGCCTTTTCTCTTTTCCGGCGACGATTTCCTATACACGACGAAGTCCTGCGCCACCCTCCCCGTCATTTCCGCTTGCGGGCATCCCCCGACTCCCGCGCCGCGCGCCGCCGATTACAATCGCCGGACCACCCGGCCCTTCCCCCGCATCATGCGCATCTGGCGCCTCGAACGACCCAACCTCGGCGGACAACTGGACGTGTCCCGCGCGACCGGTCTCGTCACCGCGATCGGCGGCAGCGAGCCGAATGCGTTCGCCGCGGAAATCCTGAAGCTGTTCGACGATGCTCTGTCCGTCACGCAGTGCACGATCTTCGCGTACGAGTTCGGCAGCCGGCCACGCACAGTGTCGGTCGCCGATCATCGCGGCGGCCGCTACCTGCGTGACGTCGCCGACACCTACGTGCGACATTTCTATCCGCTCGACGGCAACCAGAAGATCGTCTCTGCCGCTGGTCGCGGCACCCACCGCCGCGACGTGCTGCTGCATCAGCAGGCCGGCGACGAGATCTGCCACGACGCATATCGGGCAGCCTGCTACCGCGGCCCCGACGTGTCCGATCGCCTCGCGTTGCTGATGCAGCCGAACGACTCGACCTGGCTGTCGATCAACCTGTATCGCGCGCATCGCAGCGGCGCGTTCCAGCCGCGCGAGATCGCGGCCATCGAAACGCTCGCACCGCTGATCGCGCAGGCCGCACAGCATCACTACGCGCTCGCCGGCGCGGCGCAGATCGGCATCCCGCAACTGATGCTCGCGCGGCTGCGCGGCGCATGCCCGGCACTGTCCAAGCGCGAACTCGACGTGCTGCGCGGCGTGCTCGAAGGCCAGACCGCGCAGGAGATCGGTGAAACGATCGGCGTGAAGGCCTCCAGCGTCGTCACCTATCAGAAGCGCGCGTACCGGCGCCTCGGCATCTCGAGCCAGCGCCAGCTTTTTGCGCTGTGCCTCCAACCCTGAACCGCGCTCGCCGATCCTGAACGCGTCGGGGGTAAATCCCGGCCCGCCGCCGGCCGAACGCTGTCCCCGGAATGGGGACAGCGGTGTTCGGTACGGCTTCCATACTGCATCCAGCCTGCCGCACGCATCGCATGGTCGAGCGTGCGCATTCCAACAGTGCAACCTGGAAGCCAACGATGGGCATCGAATTCAAGCCATATCCGTTTGTCGCCGCGCGCCATCCCGCGCGTCTGCCGACCTGTAGCGAAGGTGTCGACATGCAGCGGCACCGCGTCGCGATCGTCGGCGGCGGGCCGGTCGGCCTCGCCGTCGCGCTCGGCCTCGCCAATCACGGCATCCGCAGCGTGCTGCTCGAAGCCGATGATTCCGTCTGTCACGGCAGCCGCGCGATCTGCATCTCGCGACGCAGCCTCGAGATCATCGAACGGCTCGGCGCACTCGATGGTTTCCTTCGCGTCGGACTGCCGTGGAGCGGCGGACGCAGCTTCTATCGTCACGACGAAGTGCTGCATTTCACGATGCCGCAGGACGAAAACCAGAAGCTGCCGCCGATGGTGAACCTCGCGCAGTATCACATCGAGCAGTTCCTGCTCGACGCCGCACTGCGCCGCCCCGAACTCATCGAAATCCGCTGGCAGACGAAGGTCGCTGGCGTCGCGCAGCGCCCGGACGGCGTGCGTCTCGACGTCGATACGCCGCTCGGCGGCTACGCGCTCGATGCGGACTGGGTCGTCGCGAGTGACGGCGGGCGCAGCACGATGCGCGATGCGCTCGGCCTGTCGCTGCACGGCACCAGCTACGAAGGCCGTTACGTGATCGTCGACATCGCGCTCGACAGCGATCGGCCGACCGAGCGACTCGCCTACTTCGACCCGGCGTCGAATCCGGGCTCGACGGTGCTCGTCCACAAGCAGCCCGACAACGTGTGGCGGATCGACTACCAGCTGCTCGACGATGAGGATCCCGAAGCGGCCGTCAAACCCGAGAACGTGATCCCGCGCGTGCAAAGCCTGCTCGACATGATGGGCGAGCGCGGCGACTGGTCGCCGATCTGGATCACGATCTACAAGGCGAACGCGCTGACGCTCGAACGCTACCGGCACGGCCGCGTGCTGTTCTGTGGCGACGCCGCGCACCTCGTGCCGATCTTCGGCGTGCGCGGCGCGAACTCGGGCATCGACGATGCCGACAATGTCGCGTGGAAACTGGCGTACGTGATTCGCGGCCTCGCGTCGGACGCGCTGCTCGACAGCTATTCGGACGAGCGCGTGTTCGCGACGCACGAGAACCTGCGCTACGGCACCAAGAGCACCGAGTTCATGGCGCCGCCGTCGTTCGCATTCGACCTGATGCGCAAGGCCGTGCTGACGCTCGCGGCCCGGCATCCGGCGTTGCGTTCGCTGATCAATCCGCGTCAGACATCGGCCATCGCTTACACAGCGTCGCCGCTCAATGCGGACGAACGCGATGCGTTCTCCGCTGGGCCGCCGCCCGGCATGGTACTCGCCGAATGTCCGCTGATCCTGCAGGCGTCGAGCGACATCGGCAACGACAACGGCGCGCGGCGCGGTCACCTGACCGATCTCGTCGGCGCGCGCTTCACCGCGTTCCGCTTCACACGCGACGGTGCGTCCGATCCGTCGTTCGCCGATCTCGAACGACGCCTGCACGACGCCGGCATACCGTTCGCGCTGATCACGCTCGCGCGGCACGCGGCACCGCAACATCCGCGATGCGGCGGCTACGATGCCGACAGCCGGCTGTTCGACCTATACGGCGCGCGCGACGGCACCATCTATCTCGTGCGTCCGGACGGACATGTGCTCGGCCGCTGGCACGATGCTCGCGTCACCGACCTGAGCGCCGCACTCGAACGCGTGCTGCACCCGCACACGTCATCCGATCCTCAGGAGAACGCATGATGACCGACACCGAACGCGACATCCTTTACACCGACCTGTGCCGCACGATGACGCGCATCGGCGAAACCGATGCATCGCTCTTTCTCGCGCGCTTCGCACTGCTCGCGATCGAGGCGATCGGCGACGCGGCGACCGTCACCCGCATGATTACCGACGCCGGTGACGGCCTGCCCGACACCGACGCATCGACGCCGACGCACGGACGATGACACATGGCGCCCCTTTCCTTACAGATTCATTGCGTAGCCAGACGAATCCCCTGGAAAAACCCGTTAAGGGTGCATAACATTACTTAACGATTCCGACCCGTCTATCGCGTTACATTGCGTGGGCGGCGCGGCGGGTCGCATGCCGCCTTCATGCAGCTTGCGGCGAAACAGCCGACGTCCGGTCATTTCGACTCAACACAAGGAGAGGATCACCATGACTCATGGCTTGATTATGTGGCTCATCATCGGCGCGATCGCCGGCTGGCTGGCGGGCCTGCTCGTCAAGGGCGGCGGGTTCGGCCTGATCGTCGATATCATCGTCGGCATCGTCGGCGCGGTGATCGGCGGCTGGCTGGCCGGGGTGCTCGGCATCAGCCTCGGCAGCGGCTTCATCGGTTCGGTGATCGTCGCGGTCATCGGCGCCGTGATCCTGCTGTTCGTGATCCGGCTGTTCAGGCGCGCGGCCTGACGATCTTCTTGCGTGCCTTCGGGCGCGCTTTCGATTCGTATTTGCATCGAAGCGGCGCGCGGCATCGCCCGCGCGCCACCTTCCGCTTTCACCGGCGCTTGCCGCCTTGCAACCAGCCGTCGAGCACGTCGGTCGTCAGCAATCCGCTGCGCGCCTCGCGTGCGCCATCGCGTCCGATCCACACGGTACGCGGCATTTCTCCCCGCCACCTCGCATCGAGTGCCGCTCGCAGACGCTCGGGCATCGGCTCCGCGTTCGCATATTGCGCGACCTGCGGCGGCAGGTTCATTTGCGCGAGCGCCTGTGCGATTGCCGCACCGTTGTCGTCGTACGCGTCCATCGAGACCATCGCGAGCCGCACGTCCGGATGCCGGCGCTGCCACGCGACCAGATGCGCGGCGTTCTCGCGGCAGTAGCCGCAATCGAGCGACCAGATCTCGACCGCGAGCGGGCGTTCGGGCGCCGTCGCGTACAACTTCGCGACCTCGGCCGCGCGCAGCGGCTGCAGTTCACCGGCCCATGCGGGCAGGCTCGCAAGCACGGCGCCGATCGACACCATCAGCCGTTTCATTGCGCTCCCTCCACGGGAATGAGCCGATAGCCGTCGTAACGCGTGCGCCACGACAGGTAGATGCGTCCTGCATCGTCGTGCAGTTGCGGGTTGTCGCTCGCACCCGACGTCGACGCGATCACGCGCGGCGCCGACCAGTGCTCGCCGCGATCGTCCGAGCGGCGCAGCTTGATCTGCATCGTGTCGCCATCGAACGCCTTCCATGCGAGCCACACGACATCGCCGCGCGCGACGAGCGCCGCATGCGATGCCTGCTCGGCCGGTACCGCCGGATTCGCGCCGAACGCCCAGGGCGTGCCGAGCGCCCGGTCATCGGCGCCGATGCGCGAGTAGAACACGTCGGCGCGACCCTCGACGACGCCGAACCACGCAATGTGGCGCGTGCCGTCCGGCGTGATCGCGAGCGCCGGCCCGTGCTCGGGGCACGCCTCGACGTGCCAGTTCGAGAACGTCGCGCGCACCGGCACGACGGGCTCCGACGCCGACACGGGCAGCACCGCGAGCGCATGATCGCGGATCTGCCCCGGGAACACGTTGCGCCACACCGCTTCGATATGTCCGGCCGGATCGATCGCCATCGCGATGCGGCAGCATTCGCATGTGTGATCGGTGACCTTGCGCTCGGGCTCGAACGACGCGCCGCCGTCGCGCGACACGGCGAAGTAGACGGCCGCGCCGTCGTACGTCTGCCCCGCCGCCTTCGCCGCGACGAGATCGCGCTTGTCGATCCACGCGATCGCGATGTTGCCAGCCGGATCGACCGCCATCATGTCGAAGCGGTGCGTGATCGTTTGCCGGTCGCGATGCACGGTGACGGGCACGCTCCAGGTCGCGCCGCCGTCGAGCGAACGCGAGAAGCGCACCATGCCGGTGTACGGCGCATCGAGCGGCATCGACCACGACACGTACACCGCGCGACCGTCCGGGCTCGTCGCGATCTTCGGGCGATTCTCCGCACTCGTGTAGATCGGCTCGGGCATCGCGTTGACGGTCGTGGGTGCGGACAGCGTGCGGCCAGCGTCGTCCGAGTGCGCGACGACGACGTGCGCGCCTTCGACCCATGCGACCCACAGCCGGTGCCGCGCGTCGAATGCGGCGCCGGTCGCGAGCGGCTGCTTCTGCTGCGCCGGCGCGGCCTGCATGCTCATGTGCGCCGCATGCGGATCGACGGCGTTCGGCGCGTCGTGCGCGCGTGCGGGCGACAGCGCCGCGAGCCACAGCGCACAGCCTGCCGCGAACGATTTCACAGCGACCATTTCAGTTCTCCGAAGAAAGTGCGGCCCGGATACGGGTGGAATACGTAATAGCGGCGGTCTGTCAGGTTGTCGATGCCGAGCGATGCGGTCCAGTGACGGTCGAACCGGTAGCGCGCCTTCAGGTCGACGACCGTGAAGATGCTCGTGCCGCCGTACACGTCCGGATTCACGTCGCCGTTGTCGAGCGTATTGAACTGGCGGCCCGAGTAGCGGACGCCGACGCTCGCGAGCCAGTGCTCGTCAAAGCGGTACGACGCGAGCAGGTTCGCGCGCATGCGCGGGATGCGCGGAAAGCGCGAACCGACGTAAGCCGGATTCGCGGTGTCGGCCAGAATCTGCGCGTTGCTCGCCGACACGTTCGCGTCGATGTCGAGCCCGCGCAGCCCGACGTTCTGACCGCTGAATGCGAGTTCGACGCCGCGTACGCGCATGCGATCGACGTTCGAGATGTTGGTGACGGTCGATGCGCCCGACACCGTCGTCTGGCTGTAGATCGAATCGCGCAGGTCGCTCTGGAACACGCTCGCGCGCACGACGCCGACGCCCACGTCGCGCTCGGCCGTGAAGTCCCAGTCGATCGCCTTTTCCGGACGCAGGTTCGGGTTGTTGTTGAGGATCGCGTTGTTCGAGATCGTGCCCTGGAACAGTTCGCCGACCGTCGGAAAGCGCGTGCCGGTCGCGAACGACAGCCGGAAGCGCCAGACGTCCGTCGCGTCCCATTGCAGTGCGACTTTCGGCGACAGCGCATTCGCGCCGCGGTCCGCGTAGCCGAGCATGCCGTTGGCGTTGCCGAGCGCGCCGCCGTATGCATCCCAGCGCTCGTAGCGCAGGCCGAGGGTCGCGAGCCAGCCGGGCGCGAAACGCCACGCGTCCTGCGCGAACAGCGCCTGCGTGCGCGTGTCGCCCCGGTAGACGCTCGCGACCGACGTAGTCGGCCCGGCCAGCCAGTCGGCCGTGTTGTACGTGACGTTGCGCAGGAAATAGTTGTCGTAGTGATAGCCGAACGTGAATGCGTGGCCCTTCACTTCCGGCGCTTCGGCCTTCAGGTCGAACGTGCGCCAGCCCGTGCCGTCGCCCTGGAACAGCGTGCCCGCCCCGCCCTGCACGGTCGACGCCGCGCGCAGCACGTCGCGCGACACGTCGTACGCCGACACCACGCCCGACAGCCGCCAGCCCGAATCGAGCCGGCCGTTCAGGCCGAGCGCGTACAGCCAGTTCTCCTGGTCGCCGCGCTGCGGCGCGAACGCGCTCGGCGCGATGGTCATGTTCCGGCCGCCGATCGACACGTTGCCGCCGTAGACGGGATTGCCGGCCGCATCGCGCAGGAAGGTTTCGCCGTGCTGCCGGTAATGGTTTTCCCAGTGCCCGAGCGTCAGTGTCGCGTCGACGCGGTCCGTGAACGCGTAGCCCATCCGCACCGTCCCGTTGAGCTGCTCGGTCCGCTCGATGGTCTGCGCGCCGACGATCGTGCGCGGCTTGCCGTTCGGCCCGATGTCGGTAGCCGCCCCCGTCACCGGCACCGCGGCGCCGAGCTTCGGGTTGTAGGCTGAATTGGGGTCCGCATACTGCATCGGCTGGCCGTTGTTCTCCAGCCGGTCGAGCGACAGCGAAAACCAGAACTTGCCGATGCGGTTCGCGATCCGCGCGGTCTGGTGATTGCCGCCGAAGCTGTCCGCGAAGCCGTAGCCGTCGTGATAGCGCTGCGTGAAGAACTGCGTCGACAGCGACGCCTCGAGTGCGTCGGGACGCCGCGTCGTCAGCAGCACGGTCGAGCCGATCGCGTTGCCGGGATACAGCGAGGAAAAGGGACCATACAGCACGTCGACGCGCGCGATATCGTCGGGCGCGATCAGCGACCAGCGCGGCGGATACGCATAGCTCGACCCGAGCAGGTTCGACAGCAACAGGCCGTCGGCGTAGACGAGCCCGCGCGCGCTCTGCAGCTCGTTGAAGTCGCGGCCGGCGAACACGCTGTTGCGGTCGCCGATGTAGCGCTTGCGAACCATCAGGTTGGGGGCGTACTTCAGCGCGTCCTCGGTGGTGACGTTGGTGTGCGCGTCGATCTGCTCGCGCGTGATCGACTCGACGACGGCCGGCGTATCGGGATCGACGGGTCGCCGCCGAGCGGTGACGCTGACGGCGGTCAGCGTGTCGCCGGTCGGCGCGGGCGCGGCAACCGGTGCGGCATGGCCGGCCGGGTCGCCCGGACTGTCGGGCGCCGGGTCAGCGGATACGCCATCGATCGTGGCCGCCTGCGCGGCAGGCCAGGCAAAAACGGCCACGCAGGCGAGCGCGAGCCGGCCGCGCGACGGCCACGCGGCGAAGGTGAACGACATGGATGAATTCCTGGAAACGTGACCGGACACCGCCGGGCGCGAGCCGACGCGCCGCGCGCACACGGCGCGGCGCGCGGACCGGGCCGCGGGCGGCACGCGCGCCACCGGGGCGCGCGGACGATATCAATCAGATCGGGACGTTTTCAGGCGGGCCGCGCGGCTGCGCGAGACGGATGCCCTTGCGGGGAAAAACGGGAACGGCCGGGGCGGTCGCCCGGTACGCGAAGGCGCGCACGAAGCCCGGCAACGCAGGCAGGCTCGTGCCGAGCGCCACGTTCGCCGCGAAGCCGGGGCAGTACACGCAGTGCGGCACGCCGGCATGGTCGAACGACGATGTGCCGCGGTCGTCGCCCGACTGCGCGAGGACGATCTGACGCGCACCTGCCGCACTGCACAATTCGAGCGTGAGCTCGCCGGAACCGTTCGATGCGAGACGCGCGTAGCCGACGACGGGCGACAGTACGTTCAGTACGAGCGCCAACCATACGAGGCCGATCCATCGCGTCGTTCGTTTCATCGCGGTCCAGGAAAAAGTGCGCGCAAGTATAACAAGCGGCCTGATCGTTGCCGACGTGCGAGGTGCAATAGTCGGCATCGCACGGTGCGCAGCAGCGCATGTGCCGTTAATACAACAGAGACAAAATCTAACGATTCGCCTCTGGCAAAAATCCGAGCGCGAGGTTGATAATTATTGAACCTGCTGGAGAAATGACCATGGACGAAAGACCAACCCGCATGCCCCCGCCCGAGCAAGTGATGAGCCCGGATCCGGAACCCGTCGGCGTGGAATTCCTCGCCGAGTTGCCCGAGTATGTCCGGGCATTCTTCGACGAGCAGCACAAGCTGTACTCGCCGAAGTGAACCTACGTTCCGTTCTGTAACCGCCACGTGTCGATCGATATCGTGCGGTTCATCGCTGCGTTTTCGGCGCAGATCGCTTCGCACCCGGGCTGCAACGGCCTGACGGTGCCGGATCAGCGCGTCCGCTGATTCTTCTGTCGCGTCGTTCCGCCGCGCGACTGTCTTCGTCTATCCTTCTGGTTTTCCACCTCCGGCCCGTCCGGTTCTCCCGATCGTTCCGATGAAACAAGCCATTCGTGCCAGCGTCGCTGTCGCCGCGCTCGGCGTCGCCCTTTTTTCGTCGCCGCACATCGCACGCGCGGACGGCGACGACACCGCGCTCACCAATCTCGTCGCGCTCGCATCGCAGCGGCTCGCCCTGGCCGAACCCGTCGCGCGATGGAAATGGGCGAATCACAAGGCAATCGAGGACCAACCGCGCGAAGCGGCACTGCTCGCATCGGTCGAGAAGCGCGCCGCACAGTCCGGCGTGGATCCGGCGTTCGCGCGCACGTTCTTCGAGGATCAGATCGCCGCGAGCAAGGACGTGCAGAACGCGCTCTTTGCTACGTGGCGCGCGACGCGGCCGCCGGAAGGCTCCCCGCCCGACCTCGCGACCAGCACGCGGCCGGCGCTCGATCAACTCACGCAAAAGATGCTGGCCGGCCTCGCGCAAGTCGCACCGCTGCGCGACGCACCCGACTGCCAGGCGCGGCTCGCACGCAGCATCGCGAACTGGAAGACATTGACCCGCTACGACCGCACCCAGACGCAGGCGCTCGGCATCGCGCTGTCGCACGTCTGCTCCGCCGGCGGCGCCAGCGCGATCGGCTGACGGCGCACGGCCATTGCGCGCGGCAGCCGGCCGTGCTCAGTCGGCAGGCGTGAGCGCCGCTAGCGGAATCAGTTGCAGGCCGCGCGCGAGATGCGTCTGCAGCAGGCGATGGGTATGCGGTTCGAACGCACCGTCCGCGCCGTCGGCCACGAGCCGCGCGGCCGCATCGAGCGATTCGGCCGCACCGAGGTAGCGCCAGCCGTCGATCACGTGAAACAGGCGGCGCTCGCCGCTCGCCTCGAACGCGACCGGGCCGTCGAACGGCCAGGGCGCATTGCCGGCACGGCCACTTTCGGCCGCGGGACGCCGGTTGTATGACGGACGCAGGCGAGCGATCCACTGCGCTTCCGCAAGCATCGCACCGAGTTCGTTGCCGGTCTCCCGCCATTCGACACGCCGCACCTGCTGCGCAATCCGCATTTCCTTCGACGAGCGCCGCTCGCCGGTCAGCAGCGCACGCAAGCGCTGCCGCACGCGCACGCTGCGGCCGACGTACAGCGCTTCGTCGCCCTCCCCGAACAGCGCGTACGCGCCGCATCCGGCCGGCGCGGTATCGAGCCACGCTTCGGTCATGCCGCCCGCGAGACGGAAGTGGCGCGTCGTGCGCGCAATCTGGTCGCGCAGACGCTCGAGCGGCACGATCTCGTGCAATTGTCGCCAGAACTGCCAAAGGAGATCGGCATCCGCGAGCGCCCGGTGGCGGGCGGCGGGGACGAGACCGTGGCGTTCGATCAGCGCATCGAGTCCGTGTCGCGCCTCCCGCGGAAACAGCGCGCGCGACAGCCGCACCGTGCACAGTACGTCCGGATTGAACGCGAAGCCGGCGCGCTCGAATTCGGCACGCAGGAAGCCCCGGTCGAAGCTCGCGTTGTGCGCGACGAACAGCTTGCCGTCGAGCCGCTCGAACAGCACGGGCGCGAGCGACGCGAACGACGGCGCGTCGCGCACCATCTCATCGGAAATGCCCGTCAGTTGCTGGATGAACGGCGGAATCGATTGCCCCGGGTTGACCAACGTCGTCCATGTCGATATGCCCAGCGGGCCGATTTCGACCACGCCGATTTCAGTGATGCGGTGCTCGGCGGACGAACCACCGGTGGTTTCGAGGTCGACGAAGACGAGCGGCTGTTCGCAGGCGGGATCTGACGGGCTGAAATCGGACATAAAAGGCGGGAGAAACGATGCTTCCGTGAGTATGCACCGGCAGGCGTGTTCGCGACCAGTCCGAAGCGGATTCGATTCACCGCTCTCGGGTTTTCGTGCCCCAAAAAGCAAAAAGCCCCCGCGATGCGGGGGCCGGACGAGTTCGGCAATGCGTGGCGCGTCAGACCGCCTGGATATTCGCTGCCTGCTTGCCTTTCGGCCCGACTTTCACTTCGAAGGAAACGCGCTGGTTTTCCTTCAGCGTTTTGAAGCCGTCCATACGGATTTCGGAAAAGTGCGCAAACAAATCTTCGCCGCCATTGTCGGACGTAATAAAGCCGAAACCTTTAGCATCGTTAAACCATTTTACGATACCGGTATCCATACCTTCATTCCCCACTCGATTAGATCAAAAAAGCTACTGTTTATAGCCGCTTCCCGAAATCCCGCAACGGCGCGCCGACACCCACCCCCAGCGCTCCGCCCGGGGACGGAGTGCTGACTTTATAAATTGGACAATCCAGGCGCGTCAAGGGAATTTTTGACGCTTTCTTTATCAAAAAAACGTCAATACCACTGGAATCGGTACACCATCGTCTTTTATTAATTGATCCGCATCAAAAACCTGTCAATATTACCGGGATCGAATCCCACATAATCGAAACGGTGAAAAACCTACCGGGGACAAATCGGGTCGGTAAAATCCTCGGGTTTTTTCCGGATTGCGAAGAACGAGGGACGTTGCGATGCTGGTGCAAGGCAATGGAAGGAGAAGGTCATGTGGCTGGACGGAATCAAACGCTTCGCGAGCCGACTCGCACGCGTGCGCCGCAAGTCCCGCGCGTTGGCCGAGTCCCGTGACACACCTTGCGACACCGAATTCGACCCGACGTGGCACGGCGATCATTGGCAGAACCTGCTGGCGTCACCGCTGGACGCCCGTCACTACGTGATGGAAGACTGGACGTATACGCCGCCGCAAGCCGAAGCCGACGACCCGCCGCCGACGAGCAAGCGCAAGCGACGCTCGTAAACGCGATAGGGATCGGGGCGAAGGGCAAAAAAAAAGCGCGACTGGGAAGTCGCGCCGACAAAGGTTTGGAGATCTTTTCCGTCAACGAAAAAGTCTGCTTCGGAAAGCAGAGATCGCAGTATAGCGAGAGATCATCCTTTCATTATCCATGCCCCACACAAACCTCTATTGCCGATGTGTCAATAATCGCGCTAGTCCTACTTCCGCCCGCCAGTGAGTGCCTGTCGCGATCGCGCAACGTCCACGACACCCTTTACGCAGTCCTGAGCACCTTCTCCACCTGCTGCGCTGCCGCAAAGCCTTGGTGGCCGGGGCTCCCGGCGCATACACTTATTCTTGCGGGATTCAAAATACAGTATTGCCGGAAGCAATTTTCTTCTGCACCCGGCCCCATCCGTACACTGCAAATGGATTTCCGACGAGGGTGCCGCGCTCCACGCGCACGGTGTCGCCGACCCGCGACGCCGCCGATGCCCGCAGCAGGTTCGATCGACATCATCCTGTTTGGAGACAGATCATGAAAAAGCCCCTGATCGTCGCGGCATTGACCGGCATGTGCGCCACTGCCGCCCATGCGCAAAGCAGCGTCACGCTGTACGGCCTGATCGACGCCGGCATCACTTATACGAACAACCAGGGTGGCCACAGCGCGTGGCAGGAGACGAGCGGCTCGATCAACGGCAGCCGCTGGGGCCTGCGCGGCACCGAGGATCTCGGTGGCGGACTGAAAGCCATTTTCACGTTGGAAAACGGCTTCGGCATCAACAACGGTTCACTCAAGCAGAACGGCCGCGAATTCGGCCGCCAGGCGTTCGTCGGCCTCGCGCACGAGAGCTACGGGTCGCTCACGCTCGGCCGCCAGTACGACAGCGTCGTCGATTTCCTCGGCCCGCTGTCGCTGACCGGCACCCAATACGGCGGCACGCAGTTCGCGCACCCGTTCGACAACGACAACCTGAACAACTCGTTCCGGATCAACAACTCGGTCAAGTATCAGAGTGCCAATTACGGTGGCCTGAAGTTCGGCGCGCTGTACGGCTTCTCGAATTCCAGCGATTTCTCGAACAACCGCGCATACAGCGTGGGCGCGTCGTACAGCTACATGGGCTTCAACGTCGCGGCCGCGTACATGCAGCTCAACAACAACATCAACGCGCTGTCGCTCGCAGCCAGCGACCCCGGCGCGGTGGCCGGCGACTGGACGTTTGCCGCCAGCCGTCAGCGCACCTGGGGCGCAGGCCTCAACTACACGTTCGGGCCCGCGACGGCCGGCTTCGTGTTCACGCAGACGCGCCTGACCGATTCGGCCAGGATCAGTGCCGGGCAGTCCGGTGTGTCGGGCGGCATCCCGCTCACCGGCGGCACGCGCTTCAACAATTACGAAGTGAACGGCCGCTACGCGCTGACACCGGCGTTCTCGCTCGCGGGCTCGTACACGTACACCGACGGCCGCCTCGACGGCCAGACGCCGAGCTGGCACCAGTTCAACCTGCAGGCCGACTATGCGCTGTCGAAGCGCACCGACCTGTATCTGCAGGGCGAGTACCAGCGGGTCAATGCGGACGGCCTGGCGGTCGGCGCGAACATCAACGGGCTCGGCACCGCGTCGTCGACGAACAAGCAGATCGCGGTCACGGCCGGCATGCGCCACCGCTTCTGAGCAACGCAATCGCTCCCGCCTCTTCGGCCAGGAGCGTCATGACAAGCGCCCCACCCCGGGGCGCTCGTCGTTTCAGGGCGGCACTGCGCGGATGCACCACTCGCTGCTCACGCGCTGCCCGGTGCCGGATAGCGAACGTCGAGCACGTCGATCGGCTGGGGACCGGCCGGCGTCATCAGCGTGACGGTGTCGCCGATCTTCGCCTTGATGAGTGCCCGCGCGACCGGCGAGATCCAGCTGACACAACCGCGATCGAGATCGACCTCGTCGATCCCCACGATCGTGACGGTGTGATCCTCGCCGTCCGGCGTCGCGTAATCGACGGTCGCGCCGAAGAACACCTGGTCGACATTCTCCTGCCGGCTCGCGTCGACGACTTCGGCGAGATCGAGCCGCTTCGTCAGGAAGCGGATCCGGCGGTCGATCTCGCGCAACCGCCGCTTGCCGTAGATGTAGTCGCCGTTCTCCGACCGATCGCCGTTCGACGCGGCCCACGACACCAGCCGCACGACCTCGGGACGCTCGACGTCGATCAGGTTCAGGAGTTCGTCCCTGAGCCGCTTGTGGCCGGCCGGGGTGATGTAGTTTTTCGTGCCCGCCGGAATCGCGGGTTGACTCGAGTCGAGATCGTCGTCGTCGCCGTCCGACTCTTTGACAAACGCCTTGTTCATGATGCAGATTCAACACATGGATGACTGATGCATCAAGGGTACACGAACGCGGCCGCCCAAGATCGGGTGACATTTTTTGCGAATAAGGCTTCCCTTTTTATACAACCCTGCTATACTTCCGCTTCTGCGTGCGGCTGTAGCTCAGTTGGATAGAGTACTTGGCTACGAACCAAGGGGTCGTGGGTTCGAATCCTGCCAGCCGCGCCACCTTTTTCGAGGGCCTTCCAAACCGAAGGCCCTTTCAGTTCGATGTTGTAGCGTTTTGTTTTTGCGTGCGGCTGTAGCTCAGTTGGATAGAGTACTTGGCTACGAACCAAGGGGTCGTGGGTTCGAATCCTGCCAGCCGCGCCACCTTTTTTGGGGGCCTTCCCATCGCAGAAGGTTCCGACAGTTGAAGCAGTACCGTTTTGCGTGCGGCTGTAGCTCAGTTGGATAGAGTACTTGGCTACGAACCAAGGGGTCGTGGGTTCGAATCCTGCCAGCCGCGCCACCTCAGAAGGGCCTTCCTCCGGGAAGGCCCTTTTTCTTGTCCGCCCCCTCTTCTCTTCGGCCATCGCCCGCTCTGCCCGCGTCGGGTTGCCGCTGCGCGACACCGCCCGACCCAGGCACAAACGAAAACGGCGGCCCGTGGCCGCCGTCGTATCCCGCCGCAAACCAACGCGCGGCGTCAGTAATCCTGCCGCTCGCGCTCGATGCGCATGCCACCGTCGTGACGCGCATGCACGCTGTCGTCGGTCGAGCGCTCGCGCATGATCCGCATCACGTCGGGATTGGTCCGCACGCGCCGCATCACGTTCGCGAGATGCACGCGATCGCTGACCTGGATCACGAACCGCAGCACCGTCGATTCGTGCGTCAGATCCTCGTCCATCGCGATGTGCACGATGTTCGCGTCGGCCGACGTGATGTCCGCCGCGACGCGCGCGAAGATGCCCTTCGTGTTCTTCACGAGCGCCTTCACCGCGACGTCGAACAGACGACCCGGCTGCGGCGCCCACTCGACGTCGATCCAGCGGCCCGGATCGCGACGATGGATGCGCTGCGCGACCCGGCAATCGGTCGTATGAATCGCCATCCCGAGGCCGATGCCGATATAGCCCATGATCGCATCGCCCGGAATCGGCCGGCAGCACGCCGACAGTTGCACGGACATCCCTTCGGTGCCGGTAATCACGACCGGCGGCGCATTGTGTGCGGGATGCCGCTCGGACTTCGGCAGATCGTCGTCCGCATCGCGGCCGCTCATCAGCACCTCGATGCGCTTGGCCATCACCGCGGCGACGCGCCGGCCGAGGCCGATGTCCGCGAAGATTTCCTGGCGACTCTTGTTGCCCGTCCACTGGACGAGCTTCTCCCACACCTCGGGCGCGACATCGGCGAGCGCGAGCCCGTAACCCTTCAGACTCTGGTCGACGAGCCGCTCGCCGAGCTGCACCGACTCGTTCAGGCGCATCGTCTTCAGGTAGTGACGAATCGCCGAGCGGGCCTTGCCGGTGCGCACGAAGCCGAGCCACGCCGGGTTCGGCTTCGAATACGGCGCGGTGATCACCTCGACGATGTCGCCGCTCTTCAGCTCGGTACGCAACGGCAGCAACTCGTTGTTGATCTTCACGGCCACGCACTGGTTGCCGAGATCGCTGTGAATCGAATACGCGAAATCGAGCGCCGTCGCACCGCGCGGCAACGCCATGATCTTCGACTTCGGCGTGAACACGTAGACCGCATCCGGGAACAGGTCGATCTTCACGTGCTCGAGGAATTCGCTCGAATCGCCGGCTTCGCTCTGGATGTCGAGCAGCGACTTCAGCCACTGATGCGCGCGCTTCTGCACGTCGTTCAGATCCGCGCCGCCGTTCTTGTACAGCCAGTGCGCGGCCACGCCCGCCTCGGCGATCTCGTGCATCTTGCGCGTGCGCACCTGGAACTCGATCGGCGCGCCGAACGGGCCGACGAGCGTCGTGTGCAGCGACTGATAGCCGTTGATCTTCGGGATCGCGATGTAGTCCTTGAACTTGCCGGGCACGGGCTTGTACAGCGCGTGCAACGCACCGATGCACGTGTAGCAGTCGAGCGGATTCTCGACGACGACGCGAAAGCCGTATACGTCGAGCACCTGCGAGAACGACAGCTGCTTGTCGCGCATCTTGCGATAGATGCTGTAGATCGTCTTTTCGCGGCCGGTGATCTCGGCGTCGAGCTTCGCGTCGCCCATCGCGCGCTGCGCAGCCTCGAGGATCTTGCTGATCACTTCGCGGCGATTGCCGCGCGCGGCCTTCACGGCCTTCTCGAGCGTCGCGTAGCGATGCGGGTTGAAGTTCGCGAAGCTCATGTCCTGCAGCTCGCGATACGTGTTGTTCAACCCGAGGCGGTGCGCGATCGGCGCGTAGATGTCGAGCGTCTCGCGTGCGACGCGGCGGCGCTTTTCCATCGGCACCGCGCCGAGCGTGCGCATGTTGTGCAGACGGTCGGCAAGCTTGACGAGGATGACCCGCACGTCGCGCGCCATCGCGAGCAGCATCTTGCGGAAGTTTTCCGCTTGCGCTTCCTCGCGGCTGCGGAACTCCATCTTGTCGAGCTTGGACAGGCCGTCGACCAATTCGGCGACCTTCGGGCCGAACCGTTCGGCCAGCTCGCTCTTCGTCACGCCCTGGTCTTCCATCACGTCGTGCAGGAGCGCGGCCATCACGGCTTGCGCGTCGAGCTTCCAGCCGGCGCAGATTTCCGCGACGGCGACGGGATGGGTGATATAGGGTTCGCCGCTCTGGCGATATTGACCGAGGTGGGCTTCGTCGCTGAAGTGGAACGCCGCCTTGACCTCTTTGATTTCTTCCGGAGGGAGATACTCGGCAAGCGCGGTCGTCAGTTTCGCGATCGAAACGACGCCGTGCTTGCGCGGCTGCTCCGGAGTGGCGGTCGGCCCGAACAGATGCCGGAAGGACTGTTCGAGGACCGCGTCGATGTACTGGCGCGCAGGCGACTGGGCCGTGGCTTCGGTGGTCGAATCCGCGGAGGCGGACGATGGGGTGGTGCTCATATTCGCCTCCAGGTCGAGTCGTTGCGCGCGTGGACTACATGGCTGGAACGGGCCGGATGCGCGTTACACCGGCACCTTCTTCAGCATCTCGACGCCGACCTGGCCGGCGGCGATCTCGCGCAGCGCGACGACGGTCGGCTTGTCGCGGCTCTCGATCTTCGGCGTATGGCCTTGCGCGAGCTGCCGCGCGCGGTAAGTGGCGGCGAGCGCCAGTTCGAAGCGGTTGGGGATTTGCTTCAGGCAGTCTTCGACGGTAATGCGAGCCATGTTGGTAATTCCTTCTGAATATAGTCCCTATTCTACCTTATGTCCCTCTACCCCCGCGTCATTCCGCGTGGGGCAAATGGATGCCGAGCTCGATGAACAGCTCGGCATGTCGCGCGTACTGCGAAGCAAAGCGCAGGCGCGTCGCCGCGACGATGCATTCGAGCTCGGCCAGTGCGCGATCGAAATTCTCGTTGATCACGACGTATTCCGCTTCGGACGCGTGCGCCATCTCGCTGCCCGCCGCGAGCAGGCGTCGCGTGATCACGTTCGGTTCGTCCTGGCCGCGCTTCTTCAGACGTTCCTCGAGCGCGTCGAGCGACGGCGGCAGAATGAAGATGCCGACCGCGTTGCGGAACTGCTTCTTCACCTGCTGCGCGCCCTGCCAGTCGATCTCGAGCAGCACGTCGTGGCCGTTCATCATCTGCTCTTCGATCCAGACGCGCGACGTACCGTAATAGTTGCCGTGCACTTCCGCGCTTTCGAGGAATTCGTGCGCGGCGTGGCGCGTGCGGAAATCCTCGACGGTCGTGAAGTGGTAGTGCTGGCCGTCCTGCTCGCCCGGGCGCGGCTTGCGCGTCGTGTACGAAATCGACAGGCAGATGTCGCTGTCCTTCGACAGCAGCGCGTTCACGAGCGTCGACTTGCCGGCGCCCGACGGCGCGATGACCATGAACAGGTTGCCGGGATAGACGCCGCCGTGCAGCGCATGCGATGCGTGGCCATCGTGAGTGGGGTGGGTCATGTTGCGTTACTCCAGGTTTTGCACTTGCTCACGCATCTGCTCGATCAACAGCTTGAGCGCCATCGATGCGTCGGCCAGTTCCTTTGCCGCCGCCTTCGAGCCGAGCGTGTTTGCTTCTCGATTCAGTTCCTGCATCATGAAGTCGAGACGCTTGCCGACGCGGCCGCCCTTCTCGATCACGTGACGCGTTTCGTTCAGGTGCGCGGTGAGTCGCGACAGTTCTTCCGCGATGTCGATCCGGATGCCGTACATCGTCACTTCCTGACGAATGCGTTCCGCGGCTTCCTCGCGCGTGACGATCGGCGCGCTGCCTTCGGGCGCCGCGAGGCCGAGCGCTTCCTGCAGCCGCTCGACGATCTTCTGCTGATGCTTCGCGATCAGCTCCGGCACGAGCGGCGTGATGCGCGCGACGATCGCTTCCATTTCGGTGACGTTCGACAGCAGCATCGTCGCCAGCTGCGCGCCTTCGCGCGAACGCACGACGACGAGCTCGCCGATCGCTTCCTTGCCGCACGCGAGCACCGCGTCGCGGATCGCTTCCGCCGACACGCCGCTCTCGGCGAGCACGCCCGGCCAGCGCAGGATCTCGCCCGCGCGCAGGCGGCCGACGCCCGGGAACGAATCGAGCACCGAGCGCTCGAGCTCGGCAAGCTGGCCGAGGGCCGTCTGGTTCAGCGCGCCGGCGCCGATGCTCTGCTCGCCGCGCTGCAGGTTGATGCGCACGTCGACCTTGCCCCGCGACAGCTTGTTCATCAGCATTTCGCGCAGCGCGGGCTCGCACGCGCGCACGTCGTCCGGCATGCGGAAATTCAGGTCGAGGAAGCGCGAGTTCACGGTGCGCAGTTCGACCGACACGCTGGTGCCGCCGTTGCCGGTAGCCGTCGCGAGTTCGCGCGTCGCGCTCGCATAGCCCGTCATGCTGTAGATCATGGTTCGTCTCGCCGTCTGGGTGCCCTTCTCGGGCGGGAATATGTCGAGGCGCCCGGCGCATTGCAAGGCGCGGGGCGGGAAGCGCGCATTATCCCATTTTTGCGCCCCACCCCGCCGGGCAAGGCTGCCGTTCGGCGCTAAAATCGGGGTTTCCTCTTCCGTCCACGATTCCCCCATGACGTCTTCCCTGTCCCGCCCGAGCGGCCGCCGCGCCGACGAACTGCGCAAGGTCGCCCTCACGCGCCATTACACGAAACACGCCGAAGGCTCGGTACTCGTCGAATTCGGCGATACCAAGGTGATCTGCACCGCGAGCGTCGCCGAACGCGTGCCCGAATTCCTGCGCGATCGCGGCCAGGGCTGGCTGACGGCGGAATACGGGATGCTGCCGCGCGCGACGCACACGCGCAGCGACCGTGAAGCCGCGCGGGGCAAGCAGACGGGCCGCACGCAGGAAATTCAGCGCCTGATCGGCCGCGCGCTGCGCGCGGTGTTCGATCTCGAAGCGCTCGGCCCGCGCACGATCCACATCGACTGCGACGTGATCCAGGCCGACGGCGGCACGCGCACGGCCAGCATCACCGGCGCCTTCGTCGCCGCGCACGACGCCGTGTCGAAGCTGATCGCCGCCGGCAAGCTCGCGCGCTCGCCGATCACCGACCACGTCGCCGCGATCTCGGTCGGCGTGTACGAAGGGGCGCCCGTGCTCGATCTCGACTACGCGGAAGATTCACGCTGCGACACCGACATGAACGTCGTGATGACGGGCGCCGGCGGCTTCGTCGAAGTCCAGGGCACCGCCGAAGGCGTGCCGTTCTCGCGCGCCGAGATGAACGCGCTGCTCGACCTCGCGCAAAGCGGGATCGGCCAGCTCGTGCAGTTGCAGAAGGACGTGCTGGGCGCCGGCCATGTCTGACGATCGCACCCTCGCGCCGCTGTCGCGCATCGTGCTCGCGTCGAACAACGCCGGCAAGCTGCGCGAGTTCACCGCGCTGTTCTCGACGGTCGGCATCGAGATCGTGCCGCAGGGCGACCTGGCCGTGCCGGAGGCGGAAGAGCCGTTCGGCACGTTCATCGAGAACGCGCTGACGAAGGCGCGCCACGCGTCGCGGCTCACCGGCCTGCCGGCGATCGCCGACGATTCCGGCCTGTGCGTGCGTGCGCTGCGCGGCGCGCCGGGCGTCTATTCGGCGCGCTACGCGCAGCGCGCGGGCGGCGACAAGGGCGACGCGGCGAACAATGCGTACCTCGTCGAGCAGCTGCGCGGCGTCGACGACCGGCGCGCATACTACTGCTGCGTGCTCGCGCTGGTGCGCCATGCGGACGATCCCGAGCCGCTGTTCGCCGAAGGTCGCTGGGCGGGCGAGATCGTCGACACGCCGCGCGGCGAGCACGGATTCGGCTACGACCCGTATTTCCACCTGCCGTCGCTCGGCGCGACGGCGGCCGAACTCGAGCCGGCCGTGAAGAACACGCACAGCCATCGCGCGCTCGCGCTGAAGGCACTGCTCGCGCGGCTCGCGGAGGAACCGGCATGATCGACTTCGTCACGCATTCGCAACCGGAGGCCGCATGAGCCAGGCGGCGGAAACCGGCGCGCGCGTCGTCGCGGCCTTCACGTCGCCCGGGCAGGTACGGCTCACGTCGCTGCCGCCGCTCGCGCTGTACGTGCATTTTCCGTGGTGCGTGCGCAAGTGCCCGTACTGCGATTTCAACTCGCACGAGTGGAAGGGCGAGCGGTTTCCGGAAACCGAGTACCTCGACGCGCTGCGCGCCGATCTCGAACAGGCGCTGCCGCTCGTCTGGGGCCGGCAGGTGCATACGGTGTTCATCGGCGGCGGCACGCCTAGCCTGCTGTCCGCGGCCGGTCTCGACCGGCTGCTGTCCGACGTGCGCGCGCTGCTGCCGCTCGATGCCGACGCCGAGATCACGCTCGAGGCAAATCCGGGCACGTTCGAGGCCGCGAAGTTCACGCAGTTCCGCGCGAGCGGCGTGAACCGCCTGTCGGTCGGCATCCAGAGTTTCAACGAAGGCCATCTGAAGGCGCTCGGCCGCATTCACGACACCGCGCAGGCGCGCGCGGCCGTCGAGATCGCCGCGAAGACGTTCGACAACTTCAACCTCGACCTGATGTTCGCGCTGCCGAACCAGACGCTCGACGAATGCCGGGCCGACATCGAGACCGCGCTGTCGTTCGCGCCGCCGCATCTGTCGCTGTATCACCTGACGCTCGAGCCGAACACGCTGTTCGCGAAGTTTCCGCCCGCGGTGCCCGACGACGACGCGTCGGCCGACATGCAGGAATGGATCCACGCGCGCACGGCCGAGGCCGGTTACGACCGCTACGAAGTGTCCGCTTACGCGAAGCCGAATCATCAGTGCAAGCACAACCTGAACTACTGGCGCTTCGGCGACTATCTCGGGATCGGCGCGGGCGCGCACACGAAGCTGTCGTTCCCGAACCGGATCCTGCGGCAGGCACGCTACAAGCATCCGGCCACCTTCATCGAACAGGCGATGGCCGGCACGCCGGTTCAGGAGGAACGTGAAGTCGGTGCGCGCGACCTGCCGTTCGAGTTCATGCTGAACACGCTGCGGCTCGTCGAGGGCTTCCCCGTGCACAGCTTCGTCGAGCGCACGGGTATGCCGATCGGCACGATCGAGCCGGCACTCAAGGAAGCGGAGCAGCGCGGACTGATTACGCGCGATTTTGCGCAGATCGCACCGACGCCGCTCGGCCAACGTTTCCTCAACGACCTGCAGGAATTGTTCCTGCGCGACGATTGAGGCCGGAACGAGGCGACATTTCGGTTACAATGCCGCCTCGTGTGGAAGCGTGGCCGAGCGGTTTAAGGCACCGGTCTTGAAAACCGGCGACGGGAAACTGTCCGTGAGTTCGAATCTCACCGCTTCCGCCAGGAAGTTCGCCAAACCCCGTCCATTCATCGAATGACGGGGTTTTTGTTTGTCCGCCGCGCGCCGCGCACGGTGTCCGCCCGGCGTGCCGACGCATCTCGCCCGATGCCGTTACAATCCGGCGCTCCGATTCGCGAAACGGGAAACCACGTCATGAAGCCCTTCATCGCCTCGTCGCTCGTCGCCCTGCTCGCTGCCGTCGGCACGCACGCCGTGGCCGCCGATTCCGCCTCCGGCACGGACGCGCAAACGCCATCGTGCGCGATCGCGTACGTGAAGGGCGTCGGCGGCTCGCCGCGCAGCCTGCGCGAATATCTCGCGAGCCCGACGCCATACAACTACCTGAAGGAAAACGAGATCCAGTGCAAGGTTTCGGACGATGGGCGCGCATCGAACTGCACCGGCGTGACCTATATCCGCAATGAACAGGTCAGCGTGTACGACGATTCCGACCCGGCGACGCTGACGGTCGTCGCGCCTGTAGAACTCGAGCACGGCGAGAAGTATCCCGTGATCCTCGTGGTGCAGCGCAAGGACGCGCGCTGCACGCGGTAACGCGCGACACGGCACGCCCGCCGTGGCAGCCGACGACGCGCGCGAGCCTCACGAGCCGGGCCGCCATCGCCTAGAATTCGATCAGCACGGCGACACGACCGCCGCCGCGACTCGATGCCGCCCGCGCCATCCGTGCGTGCGGCCCACGGAGACCGCCATGACCGAACTGTCGACAGCGACGGATCACGTCGATTACGAAGGCTTCGAGATCCATGTGGTGCCGGGCCTCGCTCCCGGCAGCGACACGCGTTACACCTACACCGGCTATGTCTGCCATCCCGGCGTGAATCCCGCGTTGCCCGATCATGCGGTGCCCTTCCACGCCGACGGCGAGGAAAGCTTCGCGAGCGTCGACGAAGCGGTTCAGGAAGCCGTGCACATCGGCAAGAGCATCATCGACGGCACGCATCCGGACCTGTCCGTTCTGTCGCTCGTCACGCACGGCTACTGAGCGGGCCGGTCGGGCCACGCCCACCGCCACGGCGCGCGATACGCGAGCACATATCGCGCCCGCGCCGTCACATGTCACGTCACATCGCGACGCATGACGGTCGGCCCGCCGATCGCCATCCTCCGCGAATCGCCACGTCGCGCTTCGCCCACTATGCGTTTCTCCCGATAACAGGTCGCGCCGGGACGCCTATCATTTTTTTATAGTCACCCTCCGGCACTCCGCCATGTCCCCTCTTCCCCTCTCATGCGCCAGCCGGCTGCGTATTGCCGCGCTGGTCGCCGCCCCGTTGCTTGCCGCGTGCACGATCACACCGCCGCCGTCGGTGCACTCGGTGCTGACGATCCCGTCCGTCATCCGCAGCGCGAATCGCGACCAATATCGCGTGGAAGTCGCGCGGTGCGTGACGGAGCACAATCCGTCCGGCGTATCGCGCGGGACGCCGCAGGCGATGCTGCGCTCGCTCGTCGTCGTCGCGTACACCGTCGATGGCAGCGGCCGCCTCGTCAACGCGTCCGTCTATCGCAGCAACGGCGACAGCGAAGCGGAAGGGCTCGCGCTCGCGTCGCTGCGCCGCTCGGCACCGCTGCCGCCACCACCGTCGAAACTGCTGGACGGCAATGGCCGGCTCGAGATGATGGAAGGCTGGCTGTTCAACGACGACGGCCATTTCCAGCTGCAAAGCACTGCATCCGCACAGGCGCAATCGCTCGACTGAGCCCGCGCCCGCACGCGATTGCCGCTATGTCGCGGCGCTGGCTATAATTTTCCGCAATCGCGCGGCCACCCTCCCGCGCGCGCGTTCGCGCGCCGCACCCGGCATGCGAGCCGACCATGCCGGCACCGGGCGGCGGCGGCCTATCCGTCTCCATCGTCGACCGGCGGGTGACGTCCGCGCCACGACGCGCGTCCACGCCGCTACCGCATCATCCGCCCGGCTGCGCTCACCCGGCAGGCGTCCACCTGCCTGCCCGAGCGCACGCTCAGTCGAATGCCCCAACGATAAAACGGAGACATCCATGTCCGCATCTCCCCCGGCCGTTGCACACGCAACCGGTTCGGCCGGCGCCGTCAGCCACCGGCGCATCGTGTTCGCGAGCTTCATCGGCACCGCGATCGAGTTCTACGACTTCTACGTGTACGCGACCGCCGCGGCGCTCGTCATCGGCCCCGTATTCTTCCCGCATGGCTCAGCGACCGCGCAGGCGCTGTCCGCATTCGTCACGTTCGGCATCGCCTTCATCGCGCGGCCGATCGGCTCGTTCCTGTTCGGCCACTTCGGCGACCGCATCGGCCGCAAGTCGACGCTCGTCGCGTCGTTGCTCGTGATGGGCGTGTCCACTACCGCGATCGGCTTCGTGCCCGGCTACGACACGATCGGCACGCTCGCGCCGGTGCTGCTGTGCGTGCTGCGCTTCGGCCAGGGCATCGGCCTCGGCGGCGAATGGGGCGGTGCGGCGCTGCTCGCGACCGAGCACGCGCCGCAAGGCAAGCGCGGCTGGTTCGGGATGTTCCCGCAACTGGGTCCGTCGGTGGGCTTCCTGATGTCGAACGGGCTGTTCTTCGCGCTGTCGCTGTCCGACGAACAATTCCGCAGCTGGGGCTGGCGCATCCCGTTCCTCGTCAGTGCGGTGCTCGTCGCGCTCGGCCTGTACGTGCGGCTGAAGATCACCGAGACGCCGGCGTTCCAGGCCGCACTCGACCGCAACGAACGCGTGCGCGTGCCGGTCGCGACGCTCGTCTCGCAACACTGGCAGCCCACGTTGCTCGGCGCGCTCGCGATGGTGGTCTGCTACACGCTGTTCTATATCTCGACGGTGTTTTCGCTGTCGTACGGCGTGTCGACGCTGCATATTCCGCGCCAGAGCTTTCTCGGCCTGCTGTGCTTCGCTGTCGTGTTCATGGGGCTCGCGACGCCGCTGTCGGCGTGGGCGTCGGATCGCTTCGGCCGCAAGCCGGTGCTGGCCGTCGGCGCGATCGCCGCACTGCTGTCCGGCTTCGCGATGGAGCCGCTGCTCGGCAGCGGCTCGATGCCGCTCGTCGCGCTGTTCCTGACGCTCGAGCTGTTCCTGATGGGCGTGACGTTCGCGCCGATGGGCGCGCTGCTGCCCGAGTTGTTCCCGACCAACGTCCGCTATACGGGCGCGGGCGTGGCGTACAACCTCGGCGGGATCCTCGGCGCGTCGATCGCGCCGTACATCGCGCAGCTGCTCGCCGCGCGAGGCGGCCTGTCGTGGGTCGGCGGCTATGTGTCGGTCGCGGCGGCGATCAGCCTGATCGGCGTGCTGTTGATGCGCGAAACCCGCGACGCATCGCTCGTTTGAGCCTCCGGGGCGCCCCGGGTTGTGCGGCGGGCGGCGCTGCCTATACTCGATCCGGGGGCGCCGTCGCGCCCCCTGGATCCCCGAAGGAGCCGCCGCGATGAACATCCACCTCAACAACGCCGACCTCGTGCTGATCCTGGCGCTCGCGCTGGGTGGCGCCCTGCTGCTCGCGGCTCGCTTCCGGCCGAAAACCTGGCGTGGCCTTCTGTTCGAGGCGCTGCTCGCCAACCTGGCCGCCGTCGCCGCGGTGGTCACGGCCGAAGCGCTCCTCGCCTGAACCGGCCGGCTCCGTTTCCGCGGGGCCCATTCACGCCGAAAGCGGGCCTGTGGAGGCCCTAGGCCGTCAACCGCTCGCGCTGCGCGTCGTAGGCCGGCCCGACCGCATCGATCGCATCGAGTGCCTGCTCCACCGACGGCGGCACGCCGGGCTCGCCGATCGAAAGTGCATTCGGTGCGCCGCCGATGCCGCAATGGTGGCGCGAGGTCGCGACGAAAATCATCACGGTCGGCCGCTGCAGCGCGTGCGCCATGTGCACAAACCCGGTATCGACCCCCACCACGAGTGCAGCCCGGCCAATGGCCGCGCCCAGTTCGCGCACCGACATCGCGGGCAGCACGATCGCGCCCGACGCGCGGGCGGCAATGTCCTGCGCATCGTCGTGCTCGGCGGCCGATCCCCACGGCAACAGCACGCGCACGCCGCGCGCCATCATCCGGATGGCCAGCGCGGCCCAGTCGTCGGCCGGCCATTTCTTGTCGGGGTTGGACGTCGCGTGGAACAGCAGCATGAACGGTGCGCTGTCGGTCACCGCGGGCGGCAGGTTCGCATCCTGCGGCGGGACGATCCCGTACGTGGCGATGCCCTCGGGGACATAGTCCAGCGCCTCGCCGGCGCTCACGCGCATTCCATGCCACGCGTCGCAGTCCGGCCGCGGGCCGAAGCGATGCGAGTACGCGAAACGGGCGCCGGTCTCGCCGAGATCCTGGGTCTGATAGCCGATACGGCGTGCGGCGCGCGCGAGCGCCGAGATGATCGCGCTCTTGTAGACGCCGTGCAGGTCGATGACGGCGTCGTAGCGGTGCGCGCGCAGCGCGCCGATCGACGCGGAGATCGCCTTCAGGTCGCCGCCGTTGCGCAGCTTCTTGAACCGCCGCAGCGGCGCGCAGAGCACCTCGCTCACGCCCGGATGCCAGCGCACGACCTCCGCGCACGATTCGTCCACGGCCCAATCGACCGTCACGCCCGGGAAGGCGCGATGGAGGTCCGCGACGACGGGCAGCGTCTGGACGACGTCGCCGAGCGACGTCACTTTCACGATGAGGATGCGTTTCACGTTCGTTGTGAGGAATGGCTGGCCATTGCGCCATGCTAACGATGCTTGCGGTGCGCAGACATTACGCCGACATTACATTTGCAACAAAATGCGACGTTCTTGTGAATATTTGTCGAGCCCCGGCCGCATCGGTTCTTTTTATAATGCGTTCTTTGCTCTTCCGGCCCGCTGCCGATGCAACGCCCTCCCCTTCCCGCGCTGTTTCCTGCCCTCACCCGCCGGTCGCTTCGGATCTGGCGCCAGTATGGGGTGTTCTGGCTCGGCGCGATCGCCGTCGGCCTCGCGGCCGTGCTGTACGCGCGACTGATCGACTGGGGCTACGACACATTCCGCACGATGCGCGACCACGCCGCATGGCTGCCGCTGCTGCTGACGCCGTCGATCGCCGCGGCGTCGGCATGGCTCACGCGCCGCTTCTTCCGCGGTGCCGAGGGCAGCGGGATCCCGCAGGTCATCGCGACACTGCATGCGAGCCCGAGCGCATTCGGTGCGCGGCTGCTGACGCTGCGCATCCTGTTCGGCAAGGTCCTGATCTCGTTCCTGGGGATCCTCGGCGGCTTCACGATCGGCCGCGAAGGCCCGACCGTGCAGGTCGGCGCGGTGCTGATGTTCAACCTGCGGCGCTTCTACCCGCGCTCGAACGCGCAGATCGAACGGCAGCTCGTGCTCGCCGGCGCGGCGGCCGGCCTGTCGGCCGCCTTCAATACGCCGCTCGCCGGGATCGTGTTCGCGATCGAGGAGCTGACCCGCAGCTTCTCCGCCCGCGCAAGCGGCGTGCTGATCACCGCGATCATCCTCGCCGGTGTCGTCGCATTGGGCTTGAACGGCAATTACACGTACTTCGGCACGATCGACGCTGGTCAGCATTTTCCGAAGATGCTTGCCGTCGCCGTACTCGTCACCGCGATCGTGACGGGCATCGCGGGCGGCGTTTTTAGCTGGCTGCTGCTCAATACGGGCCGCTGGCTGCCCGCGCGCCTGCTCAGCCTGTATCGCGAGCGCCCGATCGCGTTCGCGGCGCTGTGCGGCTTCGTGATCGCGGTCGTCGGCCTCGTGTCGGGCGGGACGACGTTCGGCAGCGGCTATGCCGAGGCGCGCGGCCTGCTCGACGGCCATGAACGGCTGTCGGTGCTTTATCCATTCCTGAAAATGGTGTCGATGGTCGCGTCGTACCTGCCGGGCATCCCGGGCGGGATCTTCGCGCCTTCGCTGTCGATCGGCGCCGGGTTCGGCAACCTGCTGCACATCGTGTTCGGCGACATGAGCCTGCCGATGCTGATCGCGCTCGCGATGGTCGGCTACCTCGCGGCGGTCACGCAGTCGCCGATCACGTCGTTCGTGATCGTGATGGAGATGATCAACGGTCACGCGCTCGTGATTTCGCTGATGGCGACCGCGCTGGTATCCAGCCGCATGGCGCGCTTTTTCGCGCCGCCGCTCTACGAAACACTCGCCGAGCGCTATCTCGCGCCGCCCGCGGCCACCGCCGCCCCCGCCGCGGCACCGGCGGCTGCGGCCGGTGTCGTCGAGCCGCAGGATGCAGCCGCCGCGCCCGCCGATCCGCTCGACACGCTGCGCGAGCAGGACGCTGGCGAGCCGGGGGCCCCGGTGGCCGGCAACGTCGCCGCGCACACGCCGGTGACGCCGCACGAACCCGATCCGTCCGCATCCGGTGCGAGCGGCCCGGCGCGGACGGGCCCGCGTGACCCTCAGTAGATCACCACCGGCGCCGGCCGATAGTAGACGGGACGGGCCGGCACGACGATACAGCCGGCGAGCGTGATCGCGACGAGCGCGATGGCAATGGCGGTTCGTTTCATCGCATGCCTCCGTCAGGCCCAGTGGCCGCGGCTCCAGAACCAGTTCGGGCCTCGCTGATCCCAGTGGCCCGGCACCCAGTGCATGCCGATGCGCTCGGTTTCCCAGTGACCGCCGATCCAGACGTAGCGGCCGTGATCCCAGCGCCAGTGCCCGCGCTCCCACACATAGCCGACGCGCGCGTCGGGCACGACCTCGTAGCGCACGGGCGGCGGCGCATTCGGCGCGACGACGACGATTTCCTCGACGGGCGCCGCCACCGGTTCGGCGACGACCATCCGGCCCGACTGCACCATCACCGGCGCACCGACGAGAATTTCGTCCGCGCGTGCGGCAAGCGGCGCGGCGATGGCTGACAGGCCCGCGGCGAACAGCGCGAGCGAAACGATACGACGTCGAACGGTAGAGACAGCCATTACAACCTCCTGATTAACAAATGACGCGAGCGTATTCGTTCAATGCGGGAGGTCGATCAGCGGCCGACAGGCGCCGTGTTACGGCGAGCCCGAAAGTGCAACAGGGCGTAAGACGCGCACGACGGCATGCGCCGCCGTGCGGGGGGACAGGCAAGCGTCAGGCCTGCGGGATCTCGATCTTCACTTCGAGGACTTCGAGATCGTCCTGGCGCTCGAGGCTCACGCGGATGTCATCGTTCGAAATATGGACGTACTTCGAGATGACCGCGACCAGCTCCTTCTGCAGCGCCGGCAGGTAATCGGCCGGTGGCCGGCCGCCGACCCGCTCGTGCGCGATGATGAGCTGCAGGCGCTCCTTCGCGACCGATGCGGACTTCTTCTTCTCGCCGAGGAGAAACGAAAGGATGGACATGGGCGGCCTCCGTTACTTGCTGCCGAAGAGGCGCTGCAGCAGGCCCGGCTTCTGATAATCGGTGAAGCGCAGCGGCTTGTCCTCGCCGAGGAAGCGAGCGACGACGTCCTTGTACGCTTCCGCAACGTCGGTGCCGTCGATATGCACCGCCGGCAGACCCTGGTTCGATGCGTGCAGCACGGCTTCCGATTCCGGCACCACGCCGATCAGCTTGATGCGCAGGATCTCGCTGATGTCCTCGAGCGACAGCATTTCGCCTTCGCTCACGCGCTTCGGGCTGTAGCGCGTGATCAGCAGGTGTTCCTTGATCGGATCCTTGCCTTCGGCTGCGCGCTTCGTCTTCGACGACAGGATGCCGAGAATGCGGTCCGAGTCGCGCACCGACGACACTTCCGGGTTCGTGACGATCAGCGCTTCGTCCGCGAAGTACATCGCGTGCAGCGCGCCCGCCTCGATACCGGCCGGCGAATCGCAGACGATGTATTCGAAGTCCATCGCGACCAGGTCGTTCAGCACCTTCTCGACGCCGTCACGCGTGAGCGCATCCTTGTCGCGCGTCTGCGACGCCGGCAGGATGAACAGGTTCTCGCACTTCTTGTCCTTGATCAGCGCCTGGTTCAGGTTCGCTTCGCCCTGGATCACGTTGACCAGGTCATACACCACGCGACGCTCGCAGCCCATGATGAGATCGAGGTTGCGCAGGCCGACGTCGAAGTCGATCACGGCCGTCTTGTGGCCGCGCAGCGCGAGGCCGGACGCGAAGCTCGCGCTGGTCGTCGTCTTGCCCACGCCGCCCTTGCCCGAAGTCACCACGATGATTTTTGCCATTTACCCAATACCCTGTGTTCGTCAATGAGAGCCGATCGATCCGGAGCGTGCCGCGTGAATCACGTCAGGCGCAGCGGTTCGATCATCAGTTTTTCCTCTTCGAGCCGGATCTGCACCGATTTGCCCAGTATGTCGGCGGGCAACGGGTTCTCGGTCGTTCGATAGATACCCGCGATCGAAATCAGTTCCGGCTCCAGACACGTGCAGAAAATGCGCGCGTCGTGATTGCCGTGCACGCCCGCGAGTGCGCGGCCGCGCAACGGCGCGTAGATGTGGATGTTGCCTTCCGCGATGATTTCGGCGCCGTGACTGACCGGCGCAAGCACCACGAGGTCTCCTTTCGCGTAAATCTGCTGCCCCGAACGCAGCGGCCGATCGATCACCAGCGTCTGGCCGCCTGCCGGAATCGGCGTCGGCGCGGGCTCCGGCGCCGGTTCGGCCGCCACGGCAGCGGCCGCGGCAACGACAGGCGCCGGCTCCGCTTCCTCGGCCGGCTTCGCGGTCGACACGCGGCGGTCGCGCGCCTCGAGCAACGGCAGGCCGGCTTCCGCCGCCCAGCCCTGCGTGGCGAGCGCGACGACGCCCACCGGGCGCATCCGCACATCGTTCAGCATCTGGCGGATGTCGGCAAGCGCGACGCGTTCGCCGTCCGCGAGGCGGCGGACGTCGATCGCGACGACATCATCGGCAAAAAACTCGGGAGTCGCTTCGAAGCGCTTGACCAGTTCGGTACGCAACGCATCGAGATCGGTCGTCTTCACGGTGAACAGCAACGTATCGACCGATCCGCTGCGCAGCTCGAAGAATGGCGATTTTTTAAGCGACATGGACACTCTGCAAAAAATTTTTGCGTATTTTACAGGCGTCCACGCGCGCGGCCATTATTTTTGGGGAGCCGGGTGGCGACGGTCGCGGCGAGCGCGCAACCGGCAGGCGGGCAATCGGACGGGCGGCCGGGAATTCATCGCACCGTGCGGCCCGCGCATTCATGCGTCAGGGCGTGTTGACGTGCGACACGAATAACGACTTCATCGCGCCGGGCATCCGCGCGATCGGCGCATGCTCGCCCGTGTTGCCGAAACCCGCGCGTTCGTAGAAACGGATCGCGTTGCGGTTCGCATCGGCGATCCATGCGTAGACGTCCTGCGCACCGCGTTCGGCCAGCCACGCGGTGGCCGTTTCGAGCAACAGCACGCCGCCGCGCAGGTGGCGGACCGCGTGCGCGACCCACAGCTCGCTGACGAACGCTCGCCGCTCGGGCGTATTGTCGAAATACGCGCCGATCATGCCGGCCGGATGGCCTTCGGTATACAGCAGGAAAGTCGTCGACTCGTCGGACGCGGCACGCAGCGCGGCGACGGCCGCCGCCGCGTCGGAATCGACGTTCAGCAATTCGGCCTCCGGCGCTTCACCGGGCGCGTAGGGCTCGCGCAGCGATGCGGCGCGGAGTTCGCGATACACGCGGCCTTGGTCGGCAGCGATACGACGAACGGTCAAGGTCGAACTCATGCAGGCACAGCCCCCTTCGGACAGCAAGCTATTAGCTTCAACCGAAAGCGGGGCATGAGTCAAATCGTAATTTTCAAATGGCGGCGCCGATCGAAAGGCAATCGATGTCGCGCACACGTCGGTGTGCAGGTGCAGCATCGATGCGTCGACGTGCGGCGACGCATGCAGCCCGCACTTCGAGACCGGGGGCGTCGCCTCGCTCGCCTTGTCATGCATGGCGCTCATGCGGCGAGGGTCCTGCATTTCGTCGTCGAGACTGTAATGGTTCGTTACATATGTATCCAAACGAACCGCGCTGCCGGGCGGCGTCGCGCCACGTCTGCTGCGTCGCAACATTCGTTGCGAACTTCGCCGCCGAATGCACGCGTGCGTCGCGCCGAGCATTCATCTGACAAGAACGCAGGCCGTGCAAGCGAATCGGCCCGCGCCAGCCCGTTTCAATCACCCCATGCCGGCCCTTCCCAACCGGTGTCATGCACGGTTCGCCGTTTGGAGTTGCACGCCTAACGCGAGGGTTTGGAAAGCGTGCGCGACGGTCGTATAACTGGCACAACCGGACCAACGATCCGTGCCGCGCGTCGCGCCGCGGACCCACGACGATTCCAACGACGACGAACGCGTCACCCGGCCGCCGCGCCCGCACACGCGGGAGCCGGCCAAAACAAGGAGGGAGACAATGGCAATGACCGACGCATCGGCCTCGGGCTGGTCGGATGGCAAACGTTATCTATGGCTGCTCGGCGCGGTGACGATCACGCTGCCGATCCTCTCGGCCCAGCTCGCACTGTCGACGGGCCTTCACGTGTTCTGGTGGTTCGGCCCGCTGTTCGCATTCGGCGTGATCCCGGTCCTCGATACGCTGATCGGCGACGATCGCGACAATCCGCCCGAAGCCGCCGTCCCGCACCTCGAACGCGAGCGCTACTACCGCTACATCGTCTATCTCGCGACGCTGGTCGAATACATCGCGTTCTTCATGTGCGTGTGGATCGTCGGCACGCATGCGCTCGCGTGGTACGACTACGTCGGCTTCGCGCTGTCGCTCGGCGCCGCGACGGGCATCTCGATCAACACCGCGCACGAACTCGGGCACAAGACCAGCCGCTTCGAGCGCTGGCTCGCGAAAGTCACGCTCGCGCCGGTCGCGTACGGGCACTTCTTCGTCGAGCACAATCGCGGCCATCACGTGCGCGTCGCGACGGCCGAGGATCCGGCGAGCGCGCGCTACGGCGAATCGTTCTGGGCGTTCCTGCCGCGCACCGTGACCGGCAGCATCCGCTCGGCCTGGCGACTCGAGACGGCGCGCCTCGAGCGCCTCGGGCATTCGCCGTGGACCTGGCGCAACGAGGTGCTGCACGCGTGGGCAATGACCGTCGTCGTGTGGGGCGTCGCGATCGCGATGGCCGGCAAGATCGTGATTCCGTTCCTCGTGATCCAGGCCGTGTACGGTGCGTCGCTGCTCGAAGTCGTCAACTACGTCGAACACTACGGGCTCGGCCGCCGCAAGCTGCCGAGCGGCCGCTACGAACGCTGCACGCCGCAGCATTCGTGGAACAGCAATCACGTCGTCACCAACCTGTTCCTGTATCAGTTGCAGCGGCACGCCGACCATCACGCGAACCCGACGCGCTCGTACCAGGCGCTGCGCCACTTCGACGACTCGCCGCAACTGCCGGCCGGCTACGCGACGATGATCCTGTTCGCGTATGTGCCGCCGCTCTGGTATCGCGTGATGAACCCGCGTGTCGTCGCGCATTACCGCGGCGACATGGCGCAGTCGAACATCAAGCCGTCGATCCGCGCGCGCGTGCTCGCGCAGCATTCGGCCGCGGCGTGATGCACGACGGTGTAGTCGCGGTCTGCGATATCGTCACGCGGCCTGCGGCAGCCTGAACACGGCGACCGCGTGCCGCAGCGCGCTCGCCTGCTCGGCCAGCGCCTGCGTCGCGGCCGACGCCTGTTCGACCAGCGCCGCGTTGCGCTGTGTCGCCTCGTCCATCTGCGTGACCGCGACGTTCACCTGCTGGATCCCGCCGCTCTGCTCCTGCGATGCGGACGAAATCTCGCCGACGATCGACGTGACCCGCTGCACCGCGCCGACGATCTCGTGGATCGATTCGCCCGCGCGCGCGATCAGCACGGCGCCCTCGTCGACCCGCCGCGTCGATTGCTCGATCAGCGCCTTGATCTCCTTCGCGGCCGCCGCGCTGCGCTGCGCGAGCGTGCGCACCTCCGACGCGACGACCGCGAAGCCACGCCCCTGCTCCCCCGCGCGCGCCGCCTCGACGGCCGCGTTCAGCGCGAGGATGTTGGTCTGGAACGCGATGCCGTCGATGACCGCGATGATCTCGCCGACCTTCGCCGCGCTGGCGGCGATCCCGCCCATCGTGTCGACGGCGTCGGTCATCACGCCGCCGCCCGCGGACGCGATGTCCGACGCGTCGCGCGCCAGCTGCGCCGCGTGCTGCGCGTGCTCGGCCGACTGACGCACGATACCCGTCAGTTCGGTGATGCTGGCGGCAGTTTCCTCGAGCGACGCAGCCTGCGCCTCGGTGCGCGACGATAGGTCATGATTGCCCGCCGCGATCTGCGCGCTCGCAGTCGCGACGGCTTCGGCATGCGTACGTACCTCGAGCACGACGCCCGACAGGCTGGCCTGCATCGAGCGCAATGCCCGCAGCAGATCGGCGATCTCGTCACGACCGGCCGCGTCGACATCGCGCGTCAGGTCGCCGCCCGCTACTGCCTGCGCACAGGCCACGGCGCGATCGAGCGGCCGCAAGATCGCGCGGCTGAACAGGAACGCACCGATCATCGCGATGCCGAGCACGATCAGCATCAGCACGACGCTCGCCGCGGTGGCGTGGCTCGCATCGCGGCTCGCTTGCGCCGACACGGCGGCGCTCTCGTCGGCAATCGCCTTCGCCGCGCGCTCGAGCAGCGCGGCGGGCGCACGGTCGACGCCCGCGACGGCCGCATCCCCGGCCGTCGGCTCGAAGCCAGCGGCCTTGAATGCGTCGAACCCGCGCCGATAGCCGTCACCCATCGCGGCATGCGCGCGCATGAACTGCTCGACGAGCGTACGGCTCTCGCCGGGCGGCAACTGGTTCACGAGCTGCGCGGCGAGCGTATCGACCGTGCGCTCGCGCGTCTGGAATGCCTGCCAGTACTTGTCGAGCTTGTCGGGCTGCTTGCCGCGCAGCAGCGTGTCCTTCCATTCCTGGACCTGCAGCTTGAACTGCACGAGCGTCGCCGACACGAGCCGCTCGTCGGCGACCCGGGTCTGCACGTCGTTCGCGAACGTATCGATCGAGCGATTGAGGATGCGGATGCCGTACAGGGCGCCGCAGAACATCAGCAGCAGCGCGACGGCGAATGCGAGGGGAATCTTGTAGCTCAGCTTCATGGGACCTTGAATCGACGGGAAACGGCGACGACGCAAAAGGCGCGTGCCGTCGCCCATTGTTAACGGCGTGCGAAACCAAGGCTGAAGCAGGGCATCGGCAGCGGGAATCCGCCGGACCGGCCGCGAGGAGGACGGCGGTTCGGCGACGGTGAGGAACCTGGCCCGCCGGCAAGCACGGGGAAATTGCGACTCTGGCGTCGCGCGATCAGGTCGGGCTTGCCGCGTGCGGTCCGGCCGCCTCGATCGCGCGTCGACCGCCCATCCAGCGACGCACCGCGGCGATCGACAGCGCGCCGCACACGATCCCGGCGATCACGTCGGCGAGATAGTGGCCGCCCTGCGTCGGCGTCGACGCGATCATCACCGCATTCAGCACGATCGCGGCCGGAAACACGTAGCGGACATGCCGCACCGCATACGCGAACAGCAGCGCCAGCATCACGTGAAACGATGGCAACGACACGAGCCCCTGCGCGTCGGCCAGATTCAGTTGACGGAGTTGCCCGCTGCGCAACAGGCCGTAGTGCGTCACCGTCGATGCGGTGCCCGGGTCGGTGATGCCGAAATGGACGAATGCGCTGGCGGCGGGGAACGGCGTGGAGACGAGCACGACCACGATCACCGCGAACATGAACTGCGCGACGAACTCGGCGAGATCGTCGACGCGACGGACCGCCGCGAGGATGAACGGCACCGCAAGCAGTTGCGGCATGCCGCTGCGATACGCGAGGTCGAGCACACGGTGCAGGCCGGCTTGCGCCGTCACCCATCGGTACAGGTCCGGCCAATGGAAACCGAGCATCGCATCGAAGCGAACGAGATGGCTTTCGATCGACGGCGGGGCGATCGCCACGCAAAGATAATCGAGCACGGCGACGGCCGCGCCGAGCGTTGCGAGCAGCGCCACGCTCAGTAGCGCGAATGCGAATTCGCGACAGCGCAGCGTTCGCGTGATGTCGCGATAGCGGCGCACACGAGACAGCACGGCAAGGAACGCGCTTGCTGCAAAGCCGAGCGCGACGTGCTGCGCGAACTCGACGACGCTGCCAGGATTCACGACCCAATCCGCATGCATGACACACATGCCGGCGGCAAGCGCCGTCAGCAATACCGCCCCGGTCAGCATCCCCCAGATTCGCGTGCTCGCTCTCATCGTGGCTTTTTTGTGGTTCGTGTGACGGGCCCCAACGCCTGCGCGCTATCGTACACCGCCATCGACGCAGCATTCACTCGCGCGCGACACAAACGAAAAACCCCGTGATCCTTCCGGATCACGGGGCTTCGTATTTTGGCGGAGAGGGTGGGATTCGAACCCACGGTACGGGGAAACCGTACGCCTGATTTCGAGTCAGGTACATTCGACCACTCTGCCACCTCTCCTTCCTTGCTGCTTCATTTCCCGGTTGGTCGTGTCCGGGAAAGAAAAGATTATAGAACGATCTCTTTGAATCTCACAAGCCCTTTTTGCAATTTTTTTGCGGGGCCTTCAAAGACCGATCGCGGAGCGATCTCACGACGCCTGCGCAGGCGCTTCGATTCGCTCCATGCCGCCCATGTACGGACGCAGTGCCTCCGGCACCGTGACCGAACCGTCGGCATTCTGGTAGTTCTCCAGCACGGCCACGAGCGTGCGGCCGACCGCGAGGCCGGAACCGTTCAGCGTATGCACGAGTTCCGGCTTGCCCTGCGCGTTGCGGAAACGTGCCTGCATGCGGCGCGCCTGGAACGCTTCGGTGTTCGAGCAGCTCGAGATCTCGCGATAGGTGTTCTGCGCGGGCAGCCACACTTCGAGGTCGAATGTCTTCGCGGCCGAAAAGCCCATGTCGCCCGTGCAAAGCGTGATCACGCGGTACGGCAGGCCGAGCTTCTGCAGGATCGCTTCCGCGTGGCCGACCATCTCGTCGAGTGCCGCGTACGAAGCGTCCGGCGCGACGACCTGCACCATCTCGACCTTGTCGAACTGATGCTGGCGGATCATGCCGCGCGTGTCGCGGCCGTACGAACCGGCTTCCGAACGGAAACACGGCGAATGCGCGGTCAGCTTGATCGGCAGCGCGGCGCCTTCGACGATCGATTCGCGCACGGTGTTCGTCAGCGAAATCTCGGACGTGGAGATCAGGTACTGCGTGATCGTGTTTTCGGCGCCGCCCTTCTCGACGCGGAACATGTCGTCGGCGAACTTCGGCAGCTGGCCCGTGCCGTAGAGGATTTCGGGGTTCACGATGTACGGCGTGTACGTCTCGCTGTAGCCGTGCTGCAGCGTGTGCGTGTCGATCATGAACTGTGCGAGCGCGCGGTGCAGGCGTGCGATCGAGCCGCGCAGCATCGTGAAGCGCGCACCGGCGAGCTTCGCGCCGGTTTCGAAATCGAGGCCGAGCGGCGTGCCGACGTCGACGTGATCCTTCACCGCGAAATCGAACTCGCGCGGCGTGCCCCAGCGGCGCACCTCGACGTTGTCGGCCTCGTCCTTGCCGACCGGCACGCTTTCGTGCGCGATGTTCGGCATGCCCAGCATCAGGTCGGACAGGCGCGTCTGGATCTCGCCGAGCTTGGCCTCCGACGCCTTCATCTCGTCGCCGATCCCGCCGACTTCGGCCATGACGGCCGATGTGTCCTCGCCCTTCCCCTTCATCGCGCCGATCTGCTTCGACAGGCTGTTGCGGCGTGCCTGGAGCTCTTCGGTACGGGTCTGGATCGCACGGCGTTCCGCTTCGAGCGCGGAGAAGGCGGCGACGTCGAGGGTGTAGCCGCGATCGGCGAGGCGCTTCGCGACGCCGTCGAGGTCTTTGCGCAGCAACTGGATGTCGAGCATGGGAGGACTTGGAAAATCGTTGTGTAAGACGGGAATTCTAACGCACCGCGGGGCCGCCACGGCACTGGCCGGATGGACAGTGCCGCAAACGCGCGACGGGCGTGGGAATATCGCAATCCCGGCTGCGCGTCGGGAGCCGGCGAAACGCGTCGCGCGGCGCCGCCGCTCGGCGTGCGTCAGCAGCCCGGCCAGGGGCCCCCGCAAGCGCTGATGCGCTCCAAGCCGCGCGTGGCCGGTCAGTCCTTCTTGCCGGCCTCACGGTCGAGTTCGCGCAGCCACGCGAGCTTGTCGGCGATCTTCGATTCGAGCCCGCGCGGCACCGGCTTGTACCAGCGCGGTTCGCGCATTCCTTCCGGCAGGTACGACTCGCCGGCCGCGTAGGCATTCGGCTCGTCGTGCGCGTAGCGATACGCGTGACCGTAGCCGAGTTCCTTCATCAGCTTGGTCGGCGCATTGCGCAGATGCACGGGGACCTCGCGCGACTTGTCCTGCTTCACGAACGCCATCGCCTGGTTGAACGCGTTGTAGCCCGCGTTGCTCTTCGCCGCGCACGCGAGATAGATCACCGCCTGCCCGAGCGCCAGCTCGCCTTCCGGCGAGCCGAGCCGCTCGTAGGTCTCGGCCGCGTCGTTCGCCACCTGCAGCGCGCGCGGGTCGGCGAGGCCGATGTCTTCCCACGCCATCCGCACGATCCGGCGCGCGAGATATTTCGGATCCGCGCCGCCGTCGATCATCCGGCAGAACCAGTACAGCGCGCCGTCCGGGCTCGAACCGCGCACCGACTTGTGCAGCGCCGAGATCTGGTCGTAGAAGTTGTCGCCGCCCTTGTCGAAGCGCCGCGCGTTCAGCGTCATCGCGCTGCTGACGAAATCGGCATCGATGGTCGTGACCCTGGCGGACGATGCGGCCGTCTGCGCCTGCTCGAGCAGGTTCAGGAAGCGCCGCGCGTCGCCGTCCGCGTAACCGATGAGCGTATCGATCGCCTTGTCGTCGAACGCGAGGCCGTCGAGCGCGATTTCCTGCGCGCGCTTGAGCAGCTGGCGCATCTCGTCGTCGTTCAGCGACTGCAGCACATACACCTGCGCCCGCGACAGCAGCGCCGAGTTGACTTCGAAGCTCGGGTTCTCGGTCGTCGCTCCGATGAAGGTCACGAGCCCCGACTCGACGAACGGCAGCAGCGCGTCCTGCTGCCCCTTGTTGAAGCGGTGGATTTCGTCGACGAACAGGATCGTGTGGCGGCCGGTGCGGTTCAACGTGTCCTTCGCCTGCTCCATCGACTCGCGGATGTCCTTCACGCCGCCGAGCACCGCGGACAGCGCGATGAACTCGCAGTCGAACGCGAGCGCGGTAAGACGCGCGAGCGTAGTCTTGCCGACGCCGGGCGGCCCCCACAGGATCATCGAATGCGGCTTGCCGGATTCGAACGCGAGCCGCAGCGGCTTGCCTTCGCCCAGCAGATGCGTCTGGCCGATCACCTCGGCGAGCGTCTTCGGCCGCAGCGCCTCGGCGAGCGGCCGGCGCGGCTCGACTTGAAACAGGTCGGACATGAACCCTCGCTCCAGATCAAACGATGGCGGCCGAACCGGCCGCCGGACCCGACATTATGACAGCCGCACGACGGCGCCGCCGGGCCCGGTGCCCGCGCCCGATGCCCGCTCCGGAAAACAACACGGGCCTGCCGTCGCCAGCAGGCCCGTGTCGGGAAAATGGTGCGGTGCCGATCAGCCGTTGATCACGTCCGCGCCCTTCGGCACGACGAACTTGAACGCATCGCTCTTCAGCGGCGGGTTCGTCTGGATGTTCGTGAAGGTGAGCAGCGTGACGTTGCCGAACACGTCGTGCAGTTCCATCGCGGCGAGCGTGCCGTTGCGGAAACCGATGCCGATCCGCTGGAACTGCGTGTCCTGCGCCTTCGGCAGCATCTCCAGCCACTCGATGCCGCCCTTCTCGCCGGCGTCGCGCAGCGTGTAGTTCTTGTCGAGATCGTTGCTGCCGAACAGGATCGCGGCCGGGCTCGCGCCCAGCGCGCCGTTCAGCTTGCGTTCGGTGACCTGATTCAGGTCGCGGTCGTACACGTAGAGCTTGTCGCCGTCGGCCTGCAGCACCTGCTGGTACGGCTTCTGGTACGTCCAGATGAACTTGCCCGGACGCGAGAACACGAACGTGCCGCTCGAGTTGTCGTTCGGCTTCGGCGCGGCCTGTGCGGCGCTCGCGCCCTTGGCCGGCGCCTTGACGATCTGCTGCGTGAAATCGCCTTTCGCCGATCGCACCTGCGACACGAAGGCCTTCAGTTGCTCGGTGCCGCCCGCGAACGCGTGCGTCGCCGCGAGCATCAGCGATGCGCCGGCGAACGCCGCGCCGAGCCAGCGCCGCGTCGAACGAAGGGAAGGGACGAACGAAAGTTGCTGCATGTTGCGGTTTTCTCCCTGGGTGGCCGGCGCTGCGGGCGCCGCGGACTCATTCCGCGTCGCGCGCCGGCACAAGAATTTCGCGGTTGCCGCTCGACGACATCGCCGACACGAGCCCCGACTGTTCCATCTGTTCGAGCAGCCGCGCCGCGCGGTTGTAGCCGATCCGCAAATGGCGCTGCACGAGCGAAATCGACGCGCGGCGGTTCTTGATGACGATCTCGACCGCCTGGTCGTACAACGGATCAGACTCGCCGCCGCCTTCGCCGGTTCCCGCGCCGGCCGAACCCTCGTCGCCGTCGACGGTGCCGCCCTCGAGCAGCCCTTCGACGTAGTTCGGCTCGCCCTGCTCCTTGAGCTTGTCGACGACGCGATGCACTTCGTCGTCGGCGACGAACGCGCCGTGCACGCGCACCGGCAGCCCGGTGCCCGGCGGCAGGTACAACATGTCGCCCATCCCGAGCAGCGATTCGGCGCCCATCTGGTCGAGAATCGTGCGCGAGTCGATCTTCGACGACACCTGGAACGCGATCCGCGTCGGCACGTTCGCCTTGATCAGGCCGGTGATCACGTCGACGGACGGACGCTGCGTCGCGAGGATCAGGTGGATGCCGGCCGCGCGCGCCTTCTGCGCGATCCGCGCGATCAGCTCCTCGACCTTCTTGCCGACGACCATCATCAGGTCGGCCAGCTCGTCGATCACGACGACGATATTCGGCAGGCGGCCGAGCGGTTCGGGATCGTCCGGCGTCAGGCTGAACGGATTCGGAATCTTTTCCTCGCGCTTCGCCGCTTCGTCGATCTTGTTGTTGTAGCCCGCCAGGTTGCGCACGCCGAGCTTGCTCATCAGCTTGTAACGGCGTTCCATCTCCGCGACGGTCCAGTTCAGCGCATGGCCGGCTTGGCGCATGTCGGTGACGACCGGGCACAGCAGGTGCGGAATGCCTTCGTAGACGCTCATTTCGAGCATCTTCGGATCGATCAGGATCAGGCGCACCTGCTCCGCGGTGGCCTTGTAGAGCAGCGACAGGATCATCGCGTTGATCCCGACCGACTTGCCCGAACCGGTCGTGCCGGCGACCAGCAAGTGCGGCATCTTCGCGAGATCCGCGCACACCGGCTTGCCGCCGATGTCCTTGCCGAGGCTCAGCGTCAGCGCCGACGACGCGGCCGCATAGACTTCCGAGCCGATGATCTCGGACAGGTGGACCGTCTGGCGGCGCTGGTTCGGCAGTTCGAGCGCCATGTAGTTCTTGCCGGGGATCGTCTCGACCACGCGGATCGACACGAGCGACAGCGAACGCGCGAGATCCTTCGCGAGGTTGACGATCTGGCTGCCCTTCACGCCGGTGGCCGGCTCGATTTCGTAGCGCGTGACGACCGGGCCCGGATACGCGGCGACGACGCTCGCCTCGACACCGAAGTCCTTCAGCTTCTTCTCGATCAGGCGCGACGTGAATTCGAGCGTATCGGCGGAAATCGCTTCCTGCGTCTTCGGCGCGGGATCGAGCAGCGACACCGGCGGCAGCGTCGAATCGCCCGGCAGGTCGGTGAACAGCGGCACCTGGCGCTCGCGCTCGACGCGCTCGGACTTCGCCGGCGTGACGACCGGCGGCACGATCGTCACGGGCTCGTGATCCTCGATGCGCACGCGCTCCTCTTCGACCTTCCCTTCGCGGCGCACGGCCGCAGCCTCGCCGAGCTTGCGGTCGCGTTCGGCCTCGCGGCGCAGCTTCGCGACGTTGACGGCGGACAGGATCGCGCCGCCGACGCGCTCGGCGACCGACAGCCACGAGAAGCGGAAATACAGCGACAGGCCGATCGCGAGCAGGATCAGGAGCAGCAGCGTGCCGCCGGTGAAGCCGAACGCATGCGACATCGCACCCGCGACGGCCTCGCCGATCACGCCGCCCGGCGCGCGCGGCAGCTGCACCTTCAGCGACCACATCCGCAGCGCCTCGATGCCGTCGCACGCGAGCACGACGAGCACGAACGCGAAGATCTCGGTGAGCCAGCCGATCGGCCGCTCCGGTTCGTCGGCGACCGCCTCGTGACGCGTGATGCGCCGGTAGTTGACCGCGATGCGCCGCCCGAGCGGCACGATCAGCCAGTAGGCCGACAGGCCGAACAGCAGCAGGATGATGTCGGCCGTCCATGCGCCGACGCGACCGGCCCAGTTCGAGATGTGGTCCACCTGCGCGGCGTGCGTCCAGCTCGGATCGCGCCGGCTGTAGCTCAACAGGGCCATCACCAGAAAAGCGCAGAGCGCGACCTGGAGAATCCAGCGGATCTCCGTGAGGAGCTTCGACATCCGGTGCGGCAACGCCTGTGCCTGGGCGGAATAAGGAGCTTTTGCCATGAATCCGTATAAAGAGGACGGGCCGCGCGCCCGCCTGTCGTTCGATCGCGCTTATTGTAAACGCTGCACCGGGGCGTCAAGTGTAAATGACGGTTACATAAGAGGGCCGGGGCGCCGAAGCGACCGCCGGGCAATGCTATCGCCACGATTGAAACTCTCGTTCGGCAGCGCAGCAACGGGGCCTTTATAATGCGCGTCTGATACCCATCTATGACGGCATCCCGGTCAACCCGGATCGTACGGCGGGCCTACCCCACCCGCCGCGGCCGCCTTTTACGGATTCGCACATGTCCACGCCCAAACACGCCAAAGTCCTGATTCTCGGTTCCGGCCCCGCCGGCTACACGGCTGCCGTCTACGCGGCACGCGCCAACCTGTCCCCGGTGCTGATCACCGGCATCGCGCAGGGCGGCCAGCTGATGACCACGACCGACGTCGAAAACTGGCCGGCGGACGCAAAGGGCGTGCAAGGCCCGGAACTGATGGCGCGCTTCCAGGAACACGCCGAGCGCTTCAACACCGAAATCGTATTCGATCACATCCACACCGCGAAACTGCACGAAAAGCCGATCCGGCTGATCGGCGACTCCGGCGAATACACGTGCGACTCGCTGATCATCGCGACCGGCGCGTCCGCGCAGTATCTCGGCCTGGCTTCCGAGGAAGCATTCATGGGCAAGGGCGTGTCGGCCTGCGCGACCTGTGACGGCTTCTTCTATCGCAACCAGGAAGTCGCGGTGATCGGCGGCGGCAACACGGCCGTCGAGGAAGCGCTCTACCTGACGGGCATCGCGAAGAAGGTCACGGTGATCCACCGCCGCGACAAGTTCCGCGCCGAGCCGATCCTGATCGACCGTCTGCTGGAGAAGGAAAAGGAAGGCGTCGTCGACATCAAGTGGGATCACGTGCTCGACGAGGTGACGGGCGAGGAATCGGGCGTGACGGGCCTGCGCATCAAGAACGTGAAGACCGGCGAGAAGCAGGATCTCACCGTGCAGGGCGTGTTCGTCGCGATCGGCCACAAGCCGAATACCGACCTGTTCCAGGGCCAGCTCGAGATGAAGGACGGCTACATCCTGACGAAGAGCGGCCTGCAAGGCAACGCGACGTCGACGAGCGTGCCGGGCGTGTTCGCCGCCGGCGACGTGCAGGACAACGTGTATCGCCAGGCGATCACGAGCGCCGGCACGGGCTGCATGGCCGCGCTCGACGCGCAGCGCTACCTCGAAAGCCTGCACGACAAGAAGTAAGCGTCAGGCCTTCGCGCGCCGGGCGCTACAATGGCGTCCGCTGCCGCGCAGCGGGCTCGACCGGAAAGCCGCTGCCGCCGTGCAGCGGCTTTTTTGTGCCCGCGCGTCCGAACGCGCCTGCCCGGTTACCGAATCATGGCAAAGAACCAGCCCCATCCGAGCGATCCCGCGAAGCGGCAGATCGCCGCCCGTCCGTCGAACCCCGCGCCCGCCGCGCCGCCGCCCGCGCCCGACGCAGCCGCGCTGCGCGGCCAGGGTCTGGCCGGCCTCGGCGCGTTGCGCAAGTCGCTGCAAGGCGAAGCCGACCGCCGCGAGCGCACCCGCGTCGAAACCGCGAAGGCCGCCCGCCAGGCCGAGGCCGACGCGAACCTGTTCCGCAACGAAATCGGCGCGATCCAGCCGCTGAACGCGCTGCCGCGCGCGAAGTCCGGCCGCACGCCGCCCGACCCGGTGCCGAAGCAGACTCAGCGCGACGAGGAAGACGTGCTGAACGCGACGCTGTCCGACGAATTCGATCCCGAGACGCTGCTCGACAGCGACGAATCGCTGTACTACCACCGCCCCGGCGTCAGCCGCGACGTCGTGCGCAAGCTGAGGAGCGGCGCGTGGATCGTGCAGGCGCAGCTCGACCTGCACGGGATGCGGCGCGACGAAGCGCGCGACGCGCTCGCGGAATTCATCCGCGAGGCCGGCAAGAAGGGGCTGCGGTGCCTGCGCGTGATTCACGGCAAGGGGCTCGGCTCGATCGGCAAGGAACCCGTGCTGAAGGGCAAGGTGCGCGCGTGGCTCGTGCAGAAGGAGGAAGTGATCGCGTTCTGCGAGGCGCGCAGCCACGACGGCGGCGCGGGCGCGGTGCTCGTGCTGCTGCAGCCGCTCGCGGCGCCCGCCGATCGGGGGCCGCGTGCCGCATCCTAGGCTGACGCTCGCGATCGCGGTACTGGAAGCGATCGCGACGCTGGCGTTCGCGATCTCGGGTTTCATCGAGGCACGCAAGAACCGGCTCGACTCGGTCGGCACGTTCGTCGTCGCGCTCGCCACCGCGTTCGGCGGCGGCACGCTGCGCGACATCCTGCTCGAGCGCCGGCCGTTCTACTGGGTCGTGCACGACGACTACGTGATCGCGATCTTCGTGCTCGCGCTGTTCGCGCCGTTCGTGCTGCGGATGCTGTCGCGGCTGTCGGCCGAGCGGCTGCTGCTGGTAGCCGACGCGATCGGGCTCGGCATCTTCAGCATCTCCGGCACCGCGATCGCGCTCGATGCCGAGATGCCGCGCTTCATCGCGGTGATGATGGGCGTGATCACGGGTGTGGTCGGCGGGATCATCCGCGACGTGTTGTGCAACGACATCCCGCTGATCCTGCGCGATTCGCGGCCGTACGCGACCTGCGCGTTCATCGGCTGCTGGTTCTACCTGCTGCTCGCGTGGCTTCAGTTCGATTCGGTGTACAGCGTGCTGCTCGCGACCGGCTTCATCCTCGTCGCGCGGCTCGCGACGTTCAAGTTCGACGTGCGGTTGCCGCACTGACACCGCGATACCGCCGCGCATCGCCGGCACGCCAAAACAAAAAGGGGCCGTTCGACACGGCCCCTTCTCTTTCGTTCAGCGCATACGCGACCTCACGCGATCCGCTCTTCCGACGCCGGATCGAACAGCACCGCCTTCGACACGTCGAACAGCAGCGACTGCGTCTGCCCCGGCTGCGGATTCGCGGCCGGATGCACGCGGCTCACGATCCGCTTGCCGTTGACCTGCGCGAACACGTGCGTGTCCGGCCCGGTCGGCTCCGTCACGTCGACGCGCACGTCGATCGGCTGCAGCTGCGACGTCTCGCCGTGGTGCGCGTTGCGCACGTCGGTGATACGCTCCGGGCGCAGGCCGAGAATCACCTCGCGGCCCACGTGGCCGTTCATCCGCTTCGCGTCGAACGGCAGGTTCAGCGCGCCACGCGCGAGGCCCGTGTCGATCTCGAGCGCGATCCCGCTGCCCTGCTCGACCAGCTTGCCGTTGATGAAGTTCATCGGCGGCGCGCCGATGAAGCCCGCGACGAACAGGTTCGACGGCGAATCGTAGATTTCCTGCGGCGCGCCGAACTGCTGGACCACACCGTCCTTCATCACCGCGATCCGGTCGCCGAGCGTCATCGCCTCGATCTGGTCGTGCGTCACGTAGACGATCGTCGTGCCGAGGCGCTGATGCAGCAGCTTGATTTCCGCGCGCATCTCGATGCGCAGCTTCGCGTCGAGGTTCGACAGCGGTTCGTCGAACAGGAACAGCGACGGATCGCGCGCGAGCGCACGGCCCATCGCGACACGCTGGCGCTGGCCGCCCGACAGCTGGCCCGGCTTGCGGTCGAGCAGATGCTGGATCTGCAGCATCGCCGACACGCGCTCGACGATCTGCTGCTGCTCGCTCTTCGGCACCTTGCGGATGTTCAGGCCGAACGAGATGTTCTCGCGCACCGTCATCGACGGATACAGCGCGTACGACTGGAACACCATCGCGATGTCGCGATCCTTCGGCGACAGGTCGTTCACGACCTTGCCGTCGATGCAGATCTCGCCGCTCGTCACGGTCTCGAGGCCGGCGATCATGTTGAGCAGCGTCGACTTCCCGCAGCCCGACCCGCCGACCAGGATCAGGAACTGTCCGTCCTCGATCTCGATGTCGACACCCTTCAGGACCGGCACCCCGTTCGGGTAGGTCTTGTACACGTCACGGATGGAAAGGCTTGCCATGCTGTGAATCCTCTGTCTCGTCTCGCGCGGCGCACTGCGGCGCCGCGTCGGGTTCGTTTCGATGCGCCGCGCGTCGTGCGCGGCCGGTTCGTCGTATCGGATGAATCCGCGCTTACCCCTTCACCGCGCCCGCCGTCAGCCCGCGCACGAAGTAGCGGCCGGCGACCACGTAGACGAGCAGCGTCGGCAGCGCGGCGATGATCGCGCCGGCCATGTCGACGTTGTATTCCTTCACGCCCGTCGACGTGTTGACGAGGTTGTTCAGCGCGACCGTGATCGGCATCGAGTCGACGCCGGAGAACACGATCCCGAACAGGAAGTCGTTCCAGATCTGCGTGAATTGCCAGATCAGGCACACCATGAAGATCGGCAGCGACACGGGCAGCAGGATCTTCGTGAAGATCGTGAAGAAGCCCGCGCCGTCGATGCGCGCGGCCTTCACCAGCTCGGCAGGCACGCTCACGTAGAAGTTGCGGAAGAACATCGTCGTGAACGCGATCCCGTACACGACGTGCACGAACACGAGGCCCGGAATCGTGTTGGCGAGGCCGAGCATCCCCTGCAGGCGCGCCATCGGCAGCAGGATCACCTGGAACGGAATGAAGCAGCCGACCAGCATCATCGTGAACAGCGCATCCGCGCCGCGAAAGCGCCAGTGCGTGAGCACGTAGCCGTTGAACGCGCCGATCAGCGACGAGATCAGCACGGCCGGGATCACCATCTGCAGCGAATTCAGGAAGAACGGCTTCATGCCGTCGCAGCGCACGCCGGTACACGCGCCGCTCCACGCCTTCACCCACGGATCGACGGTCCAGTGCGTCGGCGGCGTCAGCAGGTTGCCGGTGCGCAACTGGTCGAGATCCTTGAAGGACGTCGACAGCATCACGTAGATCGGGAACAGGAAATACAGCGCGAACAGGATCAGCGCCGCATAGATCACTGCCCGGCTGATCGTCATCTTAGGCTGCATTGCGGGTGCTCCTCGATTCCATATACATCAGCGGCACCAGCACGGCGACCACGGTCGCGAGCATCATCACCGACGACGCCGCGCCGAGCCCGAGCTGGCCGCGGTTGAACGAAAACGTGTACATGAACATGGCCGGCAGCGACGACGACGTGCCGGGGCCGCCCGCCGTCAACGCGACCACCAGGTCGAAGGTCTTGATCGTGATGTGGCAGAGAATCAGCAGCACCGAGAAGAACACGGGGCGCATGCTCGGGATCACGATCTTGCGGTAGATGGTCGGCAGCGTCGCGCCGTCGACCTGCGCGGCCTTGAAGATCTCGGCGTCGACACCGCGCAACCCGGCGAGGAACAGCGCCATCACGAAGCCGGTCGACTGCCACACGGCGGCGATCACGATACAGAAGATCGCCTTGTCCGGATCGTCGAGCCAGCCGAACGAGAAGCTCGTCCAGCCCCAGTCGTGCATCACCTTCTCCAGGCCGAGGCCCGGGTTCAGGATCCACTGCCATGCGGTGCCCGTGACGATGAACGACAGCGCCATCGGATACAGGAAGATCGCGCGCAGCGCGCCTTCGTTGCGGATCCGCTGGTCGAGCAGGATCGCGAGGAACAGCCCGAGCGCGACGCAGATCGCGATGAACGGAATCCCGAACCAGCCGAGGTTCGCGGCGGAGGTCCACCACACGTCGTTCTGGAACAGGTCCGTGTAACGGCCGAAGCCGTCGAATTCGTAGTTCGGCAACAGCCGCGAGTTGGTCAGCGACAGATAGCCGGTAATCAGAATGAAGCCGTAGATGAACACCACGGCGATCGCGAGGCTCGGCGCGAGCACGAGCTTCGGGATCCAGCGATCGGCGAAGGCCGACATCGGCGACGTGCGCCGTGCGGCGGCAGCGCCGGATCCGTTTCCGCTAAGAGGGGCAGCCACTTGATTCGACTCCTGGAACGAGGGTGACGCAGGCCGGGCCGGCGCCGGGTACGGCACGGGCCCGCGGGCGAGCCCGTTTGCTGCACTTGCAAAAACGCCCGGCCGTTGAAGCGTTTCCGGCCGGGCGCCTGTCGCGCTTTACTTCACCTTCGCGGCTTTCGCGAGCGCGGCGACCGCGCTCTTCGAATCCTGCTGCGAGTTCATGAACTTCGTCACGACGTCGGTGATCGCGCCGGCCGTTGCATCGCCCTGCGCCATCCCGTGCGCGAGCGACGGCACGAAGCCGCCCGACTTGATCGCGGTCTGCTCGTCGGCGTACGACTTCTTCGCGCAGTCGTCAAACTTGTCCATCTTCACGCCTAGGCGCACCGGGACCGAGCCCTTCAGCAGGCTGAACTGCTCCTGGAAGTCCGGCGTCATGATCGTCTTCGCGAGCGCCAGCTGGCCCGGCGTCGCGTCCTTCTGGCCCTTCTGCTGGAAGAACACGAACGAGTCGACGTTGAACGTGTACGAATTCGCCGTACCCGGCACCGCCGCGCAGATGTAGTCCTTGCCCGCCTTCTTGCCGGCGTTCTCGAACTCGCCCTTCGCCCAGTCGCCCATGAACTGCATGCCGGCCTTGCCGTTGATGACCATCGCGGTCGCGAGGTTCCAGTCGCGGCCGTTACGGCCGGTATCGAAGTAGCCCTGGATCTTGCGCACCGTGTCGAACACGGACAGCATCTGCGGCGACGTCAGCGTCGCCTGGTCGAGATCGACCAGCGCCTTCTTGTAGAAGCCCGGGCCCTGCGACAGCACGACGTCTTCCCACAGCGTCAGGTCCTGCCACGGCTGGCCGCCCATCGCGACCGGCTGGATGCCCGCGGCCTTCAGCTTGTCTGCGACCGCGAAGAATTCCGGCCAGGTCGTCGGCACCTTCGCGCCGACCTTGTCGAGCGCGGCCTTGTTGATATAGAGCCAGTTCACGCGGTGCACCGAGAACGGCGCGGCGACGGTGTGGCCCTTGTACTTGATGATCTTGTCGATTTCCGGCGGCAGGTTCTGCTTCCAGTCGCCAGCGGCGGAATCGATGTTGACGAGCACGCCCTGGTCGGCCCAGTCCTGGATCAGCGGGCCCTTGATCTGCGCGGCCGACGGTGCGTCGCCGCTGATCACCTTGGTCTTCAGCGCGGTCATCGCCGCGGCGCCGGCGCCGCCCGCGACCGCGAAGTCCTTCCACACGTAGCCCTGCTTCTGCACGTCGTCCTTCAGCACGCCGACGGCCTTCGACTCGCCGCCCGAGGTCCACCAGTGCAGCACGGTTACATTCTCGGCCGCCTGCGCCGCCACGGCGCCAGCCATCAGACCCGCGGCGCAGAGCGCGCCCATGATCGAGCGAACTTTCATTACTTATCTCCTCCAGACTGAATCAACTCGTGAGGTTCCCCGACGGGGAACCGGCTTCTTGATAAACGACGGGGAAATCGAGCCGCGGGACGCATGCAGCGTACGGGGCCGATGACCGGCCGGGCTCTTACAGAAAGCGTGAATCGAGATTCAACGGCGTGTCTCCTCTTTGTGTTTCTGGCCCGCCGCGATGCTGCGGCGCGAGCCCGGGGGCGACGGCGCGCGGACGATGCGCACCGTCAATGTCCGATAACATTCGGCACAAGGCGTTCCCGAAGGCGAAGCTCGCGCAGTTCATCGACCGCACTTCTTTTTTTCTTCACCCAGGTGCTACCCCTTGCGGCGGATTGTAGTTAAACTACAATTCAGTGTCAAAAATATTTTTATCGCACTACGGATCGCTTCCCAGCACCCCAACCGGCGGAGACACATGCATACCGATTCCAGCTTTACCTTCGTACTTTTCGGCGGCACCGGCGACCTGTCGATGCGCAAGATCCTGCCCGCGCTGTTCGAAGCGCACCGCGGCAACATGCTCGCGGAAAGCGGCCGGATCGTTGCCGTCGCGCGGCACGAATCGGATCGGGCCGGCTACCTCGAGTGGGTCGACACGCATGTGAAGCCGCACGCGGCGAAGGCGGCCGGCAAGGCCTTCGACGAAACCGCGTGGAAATCCTTCCTCGAACGCATCGAATACGTGAAGCTCGACCTCGGTCGCGCGGAGGACTACGTCGTGCTGCGCGACGCGGTCGCGCAACTTCCCGGCATCCGCGTGTTCTATCTCGCGACGGGGCCGTCGCTGTTCGTGCCGATCTGCAAGGCGCTCGCGTCGGTCGGGCTGAACGAAGGCGCGCGCATCGTGCTCGAGAAGCCGCTCGGCTACGACCTGCGCTCGTCGAACGCGATCAACGACGCGGTCGGCGAGATCTTCGCGGAAGACCAGATCTACCGGATCGACCACTACCTCGGCAAGGAGCCGGTGCAGAACCTGCTCGCGCTGCGCTTCGGCAATGCGCTGTTCGAGCCACTGTGGCGCCGCGAATGGGTCGAGAGCATCCAGATCACGATCGCCGAGGAGCTCGGCGTCGAGGCGCGCGGCGATTTCTACGACAATACGGGCGCGCTGCGCGACATGGTGCAGAACCACCTGCTGCAGCTGCTGTCGATCGTCGCCATGGAGCCGCCGCATTCGATGGACTCCGACTCGGTGCGCGACGAAAAGCTGCGCGTGCTGCGCGCGCTGAAACCCGTCGATGCGCGCGACATCGGCAAGGTCGCGGTGCGCGGCCAGTATCATGCGGGCGTGATCAAGGGCGCGCAGGTGCCGGCCTACGCGACCGAGCCGGGCGTGAAGCCGGACAGCCCGACCGAAACCTTCGTCGCGCTGAAGGTCGAGATCGAGAACTGGCGCTGGGCCGGCGTGCCGTTCTTCCTGCGCACCGGCAAGCGTCTCGCCGATCGCGTCGCGGAAATCGTCGTCAACTTCCGGCCGGTGCCGCACTCGGCCCTCGGGCCGACCGCGCTGCGCGCCGGCTCGAACCGCCTCGTGATCCGGCTGCAGCCGAACGAGACGATTCGCCTGTACTGCCTCGCGAAGCAGCCCGGCGAAGGGATGAACCTCGCGAGCGTGCACCTCGACCTCGCGTTCGACCGTTTCTTCAAGGAAGGGCAGATGGAGGCGTACCAGCGCCTCCTGCTCGACGTGATCAACGGCCGCCTCGCGCTGTTCGTGCGTCGCGACGAGCAGGAAGCCGCGTGGCGCTGGGTCGAGCCGATCCTGAACGAATGGGCCCGCTCGCTGAAGCCGCCGAAGCCGTATGCGGCAGGCACGTGGGGGCCGGCCGCGGCGAGCGCGATGCTCGCGCAGCACGGCACCTGCTGGCTCGAAGAAGAAAACTGATGCAAACCGTTGTCGTGCGCGCAAGCGCGCGGCAACGTGCCCCATGATTCGCACGAATTGAACAGACAAAGCAGTCCGGAGGAGATGTGATCGAGATTCACGCTTTCGACACCCAGGAAGCGCAAAGCGAAGCGCTCGCGCGCGCCGTCGGCGATGCGCTGCGCGCCGCGCTCGGCGGCCCCGCGCGCCCGACGCTCGCGGTGTCCGGCGGCACGAGCCCGCGCCCGTTCCTGCAAACGCTGTCGCATGCGGCGCTCGACTGGGCCGGCGTCGACGTCACGCTGGTCGACGACCGCTGGGTGCCGGAGGACGATGCGGCCAGCAACGCGCACCTCGTGCGCGACACGCTGCTGCAGCACGCGGCGGCGCCTGCCCGCTTCCTGCCGCTCGTCGACACGCGCGTGTCGCTCGACGCGCACGTCGCCGCGCTCAACGCGAACGCCGACTACCGCGTACCGACCGTTGCCGTGCTCGGCATGGGCGAGGACGGCCACACCGCGTCGATCTTCGCGGACGCGCCCGAATGGAACCACGCGATCGCGACGCCCGAGCGCTTCGTCGCCGTGCATCCCGGCGCCGCGCCGCATGCGCGGGTGAGCTTCTCACTCGATGCGCTCAAGCGCGTTGACCGGCTGTTCCTGCTGATCGCGGGCGAACGCAAACGCGCGGTGCTCGACGCAGCGGCCGCATCGCTGCAGAAGAACGCGATTTCCCAACTGGCCAACGACAAGGGGACCAAGCTCGATGTCTACTGGTGCGCAAAGTAAGGCTGTCGTCGCGGGCCAGCATGCCGACGGCCCGCGCCTGCTCGCGGACGTCGGCGGCACGAACGCGCGTTTCGCGCTGGAAACCGGCCCCGGCGAGATCACGCAGATCCGCGTCTACCCCGGCGCCGACTATCCGACGCTCACCGACGCGATCCGCAAGTATCTGAAGGACGTGAAGATCAGCCGCGTGAACCATGCGGCGATCGCGATCGCGAACCCGGTGGACGGCGACCAGGTCACGATGACCAATCACGACTGGAGCTTCTCGATCGAGGCCACGCGCCGCGCGCTCGGCTTCGACACGCTGCTCGTCGTGAACGACTTCACCGCGCTCGCGATGGCGCTGCCGGGCCTGACCGATGCGCAGCGCGTGCAGATCGGCGGCGGCACGCGCCGCCAGAACAGCGTGATCGGGCTGCTCGGGCCTGGCACCGGGCTCGGCGTCTCCGGCCTGATTCCCGCGGACGACCGCTGGATCGCGCTCGGCAGCGAAGGCGGTCACGCATCGTTCGCGCCGCAGGACGAGCGCGAGGACCTCGTGCTGCAATACGCGCGCAAGAAGTTTCCGCACGTGTCGTTCGAACGCGTGTGCGCGGGCCCCGGCATCGAGGTCATCTACCGCGCGCTCGCCGCGCGCGACAAGAAGCGCGTGGCCGCGACCGTCGACACGGCGGAGATCGTCGAGCGCGCGCATGCGGGCGACGATCTCGCGCTCGAGGCGGTCGAATGCTTCTGCGGCATCCTCGGCTCGTTCGCCGGCAGCCTCGCGCTGACGCTCGGCGCGCTCGGCGGCGTGTACATCGGCGGCGGCGTCGCGCTGAAGCTCGGCGAACTGTTCACGCGCTCGTCGTTCCGCGCGCGCTTCGAGGCGAAGGGCCGCTTCGCGCAGTATCTCCAGAACATCCCGACCTACCTGATCACCGCCGAATATCCGGCGTTCCTCGGCGTGTCGGCGATCCTCGCGGAGCAGTTGTCGAACCGGTCGGGCGGCGCATCGTCGGCCGTGTTCGAGCGGATCCGCCAGATGCGCGACGCGCTGACGCCGGCCGAGCGCCGCGTCGCCGATCTCGCGCTGAACCATCCGCGCTCGATCATCAACGACCCGATCGTCGACATCGCACGCAAGGCGGACGTGAGCCAGCCGACGGTGATCCGCTTCTGCCGCTCGCTCGGCTGCCAGGGGCTGTCGGACTTCAAGCTGAAGCTCGCGACCGGCCTCACCGGCACGATTCCGATGAGCCACAGCCAGGTGCATCTCGGCGACACGGCCACCGACTTCGGCGCGAAGGTGCTCGACAACACGGTGTCCGCGATCCTGCAGTTGCGCGAACACCTGAACTTCGAGCACGTCGAGAACGCGATCGAGATCCTGAACGGCGCGCGGCGCATCGAGTTCTACGGGCTCGGCAACTCGAACATCGTCGCGCAGGACGCGCATTACAAGTTCTTCCGCTTCGGGATTCCGACGATCGCGTACGGCGACCTGTACATGCAGGCCGCATCGGCCGCGCTGCTCGGCAAGGGCGACGTGATCGTCGCGGTGTCGAAGTCGGGACGCGCGCCGGAATTGCTGCGCGTGCTCGAGGTCGCGATGCAGGCCGGCGCGAAGGTGATCGCGATCACGTCGAGCAACACGCCGCTCGCGAAGCGCGCGACCGTCGCGCTCGAGACCGACCACATCGAGATGCGCGAATCGCAGCTGTCGATGATCTCGCGGATCCTGCATCTGCTGATGATCGACATCCTCGCGGTCGGCGTCGCGATCCGTCGCGCATCGACCAACGGCGAACTGCCGGAGGCCGTCGCGCAGGCGCGTGCGCGGGCGAGCGACGACGAAACTGCCGACGTGCTCGACTGGCTGAGCCACGGCGCGTCGCCGGCGGCCAAGGACGTCGCGCGGGACTGACGCCCGCCACGGCACGGCGGCGGCCGCTTTCCGCCCGCCCCCCAAAAAAACGCCACCGACGCATCGCGCGGTGGCGTTTTTTCATGCCACGGCGGCTCAGGCGCCTGCTTTCACCGGCCGGCCATGCCAGCGCAGCACGAGGGAGCGGCCGACGAAACACAGCACGCCGGTGACGCCGATCGTCACGCCCATCGCGAACGGCGTGCCGTCCGCGAGTGCGCCGATCGCGACGCTCGCGATCGCGCCGAGCGCGAGTTGCATCGCGCCGAACACGGCCGCCGACGCGCCCGCGTTGTGCGGATAGCGATGCATCAGGTCGGTCGTGCAGTTCGCGGACAGGATCCCGACCACGCCGACCACGAAGAACAGGCACACGACGATCGACCACAGCCCGCCCCACCCGGTCAGCGCGACGAGCGCGACCGCGAGCGACGCGATGCAGCTCACGAGCGACGCGGCCGCGATGATGCGCAGCGAGCCGATGCGGCCGACGAGCCGCGTATTCGCGAAATTGCCGATCATGATCCCGACGACGTTCAGGCCGAACAGCAACCCGTAGTGCTGCGGCGACACGTGAAAATACTCGATGTACACGAACGGCGTCGCGGTGATGTACGAGAACATCGACGCGAACGCCATCCCGCCGCACAGCATGTGCCCCCACGCGACCGGATCGGAGAGGATGCGCCCGTACGATGCGAACGACGCGAGCACGGCCGCGCTCTTGCGCCGCTCCTTCGGCCAAGTTTCGGGCACGCGCAGGTACGCGGTCGTCGCGCACACCGCACCGAACACGGCCAGCACGACGAATACGCCGCGCCAGCCCGAGAAGCGCAGGATCTGCCCACCGATCAGCGGCGCGAGCAGCGGCCCGACCGCAGTGACGATCGCAACCATCGACAGCACCTTCGCTGCATCGGTCGGCTCGTGCGCGTCGCGCGCGATCGCACGCGACAGCACCGACGCCGCGCCTGCGCCGAGCGCCTGCAGGAACCGCACGAAGATCAGCATGTCGATCGAGTTCGACACGAAGCAGCCGATGCTCGCGAGCGTGAACAGCGCGATGCCGCCGAGCAGCACGGGCCGGCGGCCCCAGGTATCGGACATCGGACCGTACAGCAGCATGCCGATCGAGAAGCCGGCCATGAAGCTCGTCAGCGTGCGCTGCGCGGCGCCGGGGCTGACGGAAAAGCCGTCAGCGATCGACGGGAGGCTCGGCAGGTACATGTCGGTGGCGATCGGCCCGCAAGCGGCGAGCGCGCCAAGCAACAGGATCAGCCGGGCATCGGGCCGGCGCCGGACGACGTGGGACATGGGTATCCGGAATGGAGGCCCGCGCGCATCGGGGCGCGCGTGGCGGTGAAGACGGGAGGCCGCGCCGCGGACGGCGCTCAGGCCCATGATTGTACGCGCAACTTTTTCGCGTGCCGGCGGCCGGGTGCCGCGCACGGCCGAACGGCCGGTCACTGCCGCTGTCGCACGAGGCGGCACGAGACCGCACGCGGATTCGATTAAGCTTGCGGCTCCCCGCTCTTCCTGTCCGACCCAATCGACGCACGACCGAACCGATGACCGCTTTCCTGCTGATCTGGAGCCCCAAGAAATGGCCGTGGCCCGAGCTGCCCGACGTCGCCGCGCGCGTGAAGGCCGGCGAGGCCGTGCACGACGTGTGGGGCTGCGGCTTCGCGCGCGGCATCCTGCCGGGCGATCGCGTGTTCCTGCACCGCGTCGCGAAGGAGCCGAAGGGCGTGTTCGGCTCGGGCTACGTGACGCGCGCGCCCTACGAAGTGCCGGACCCGGCGACGAAGCGCGGCTACCGGCTGTGCATCGATTTCGTCTACGACTGGCTGGTCGACGCCCACCAGGACGTCGTGATCCCGCGCGACGCGCTGCGCGTGCATCCATACTCGGTGCAGACCTGGGACGCGCAGTCCTCCGGCACGTCGATCAAGCCGATGGTCGAAGGCCCGCTGGAGAAGCGCTGGGCCGAACTGACCGGCAAGCGCAAACCGCCGCGATAAACGGGCCGGATCGGACGCCGGCCATGCGCGCCGGCCAATCCCCCGCGTGCCGAAAGGCCGCAGACCGCGCGGCGGGCCCGTCATGCGCGTCTCCGGTACAATCGGACGATCGTTCCGCCCAGGCGCCGCGGCCCGTGCACAGGCCCCCGCGCCCTTCTCTCGCAGGTTTCGCACATGTCCAACAATCAGATCCTCTTCGAACGCGCCCAGAAGACCATTCCGGGCGGCGTCAACTCGCCGGTGCGCGCCTTCCGTTCGGTCGGCGGCACGCCGCGTTTCGTCTCGCGCGCGCAGGGCCCGTACTTCTGGGATGCCGACGGCAAGCAGTACATCGACTACATCGGTTCGTGGGGCCCGATGATCGTCGGCCACGTTCATCCGGAAGTGCTGTCGGCCGTGCAGAACGTGCTCGCCGACGGCTTCTCGTTCGGCGCGCCGACCGAGGCGGAAATCGAGATCGCCGAGGAAATCTGCAAGCTCGTGCCGTCGATCGAGCAGGTGCGGATGGTGTCGAGCGGCACCGAGGCCACGATGAGCGCGCTGCGTCTCGCGCGCGGCTTCACGGGCCGCAGCCGCATCGTCAAGTTCGAGGGCTGCTATCACGGCCACGCGGACAGCCTGCTGGTCAAGGCCGGCTCCGGCCTGCTGACGTTCGGCAACCCGACGTCGGCCGGCGTGCCCGCCGACATCGCGAAACACACGACCGTCCTCGAATACAACAACGTCGCCGCGCTCGAAGAAGCGTTCGGCGCGTTCGGCGACGAGATCGCCGCGGTGATCGTCGAGCCCGTCGCGGGCAACATGAACCTCGTGCGCGGCACGCCCGAATTCCTGAATGCGCTGCGCGCGCTGTGCACGAAGCACGGCGCCGTGCTGATCTTCGACGAGGTGATGTGCGGCTTCCGCGTCGCGCTGGGCGGCGCGCAGGCGTACTACGGGATCGCAGCCGACCTCACCTGCCTCGGCAAGGTGATCGGCGGCGGAATGCCGGCCGCCGCGTTCGGCGGCCGTCGCGACATCATGGCCCACCTCGCGCCGCTCGGCGGCGTGTACCAGGCCGGCACGCTGTCGGGCAACCCGATCGCGGTCGCCGCAGGCCTGAAGACGCTGCAACTGATCCAGGCGCCCGGCTTCTACGACGCGCTGACCGCGCAGACGAAACGCCTCGCCGACGGCCTCGCGGCCGAAGCGCGCGCGGCCGGCGTGCCGTTCGCCGCCGACTCGATCGGCGCGATGTTCGGCCTGTACTTCGCCGAGCGCGTGCCGGTCAGCTTCGCGGAAGTGACGAAGAGCAACGTCGCGCGCTTCAACCGCTTCTTCCACCTGATGCTCGACGAAGGCGTGTACTTCGCGCCGTCCGCGTACGAGGCCGGCTTCGTGTCGAGCACGCACGACGACGCGGTGATCGACGCGACGCTCGCGGCCGCACGCCGCGCATTCGCGGCCCTCGCCGCCTGACCCGGGTCCGAACGCATGTTCTCGGATACCGATTTCGCCCACATGCAGCGCGCGCTGACGCTCGCGGCGCGCGGCATGTATACGACCGCGCCGAACCCGCGCGTCGGCTGCGTGATCGTCAAGGACGGCGACGTGATCGGCGAAGGCTTCACGCAGCCGGCCGGCCAGGACCACGCGGAAGTGCAGGCGCTGAAAGACGCGCGTGCGCGCGGCCATGACGTCGCCGGCTCCACCGTGTACGTCACGCTCGAGCCGTGCAGCCACTTCGGCCGCACACCGCCGTGCGCGAACGCGCTGATCGACGCGTGCGTCGCGAAGGTCGTCGCGGCGATGGAAGACCCGAATCCGCAGGTGTCGGGGCGCGGCCTCGGGATGCTGCGCGACGCGGGCGTCGACGTGCGCTGCGGGCTGCTCGCGAACGAAGCGGGCGAACTGAACATCGGCTTCGTGTCGCGGATGACGCGCGGCCGCCCGTGGGTGCGGATGAAGACGGCCGCGTCGCTCGATGCACGCACCGCGCTGCCGTCCGGCGAAAGCCAGTGGATCACCGGCGAGGCCGCGCGCCTCGACGGCCATGCTTGGCGCGCGCGCGCGTGCGCGATCCTCACCGGGATCGGCACCGTGCGCGAGGACAACCCGCTCTTGACCGTGCGCGGCGTCGACACGCCGCGCCAGCCGCAGCGCGTGCTGGTCGACAGCCGCCTCGACCTGCCGCTCGATGCGCGCCTGCTCGAAGGCGCGCCGCTGCTGATCTTCTGCGGCCGGCTCGACGCCGCCGGCGAAGTGCGCGCGAACGTGCTGAAGTCGCGCGGCGCGGAAATCGTGCCGCTCGCGAATGCGTACGGCAAGGTCGACCTGCCCGCGATGCTGGCGGCGCTCGGCGCACGCGGCGTCAACGAGCTGCACGTCGAGGCCGGTCACAAGCTGAACGGCTCGCTGCTGCGCGAGCAGTGCGTCGACGAGCTGCTGGTCTACCTCGCGCCGAGCCTGCTCGGCAGCGACGCGGCCGGCATGTTCGACCTCGCCGCGCCGGCGAGCCTCGACGCCCGCACGCGACTCGCGTTCCACAGCGTCGAGCGGATCGGCGACGATCTGCGGATCCTGGCGCGCGTCGCGCCGCCCTCCGCCACTCTTTGAACGGAGCCGTCACGATGTTTACCGGAATTGTCGCGGCCGTCGGCCGCATCGAAGCGATCAACCCGCTCGGCGCGTCGCCCGAGGCGGGCGTGCGGCTGACCGTGCAGGCCGGCGGGCTCGACCTGGCGGATGTCGCGCTCGGCGACAGCATCGCGATCCAGGGTGCGTGCATGACGGTGATCGAAAAGACCGACACCGGATTCGACGTCGACGTGTCGCGCGAAAGCCTGAACCGCACGGTCGGCCTCGCGCAGCCCGGCGAAGTGAACCTCGAGAAGGCGCTGCGCGCGCACGACCGCCTCGGCGGGCACATCGTGTCGGGCCACGTCGACGGCCTCGGCACCGTGACGCGCTTCGCGCCGGTCGGCGAATCGCACGAGCTGCGGATCGTCGCGCCGCGCGAGCTCGGCCGCTATCTCGCGTACAAGGGCTCGATCACGGTCAACGGCGTGAGCCTGACCGTCAACACGGTCGACGATCGCGCCGACGGCTGCGAGTTCTCGATCAACCTGATCCCGCATACGGTCGAGGTCACGACGCTGCGTCACGTGAAGGCCGGCGACAAGGTCAATCTCGAAATCGACATGATCGCGCGGTATGTGGAGCGGATGATGTCGGCATCGCAGGGCGTGCATCAGGACTGACCAGGCGGTTCCGCCCGCTGGATGGGAAATGGCGCCCGGCGGCGTGGCCCGGCACCTGGCCTGATGGCCAACGACGCGCACGGGTCATCCCGTCGCGCTAAGATGCAGCGGCAGCGGTTTCGGCGCCGCGGCGCACGGTGCGCCGCGTACCGGCTGCCCCTTTTCCTCCAGGAGTCGTCCCCATGTCCATCTCGATGTACCAGGCTTCGCTGCCCGTCCTGATCCGCGGCCTCACCAACCTGCAGCACATCCTCGGCAAGGCGCAGGCGCATGCGGCCGAGAAGCAGATCGACCCGTCGGTGTTCATCGGCGCACGCCTCTATCCGGACATGCTGCCGCTCGTCCGCCAGGTGTATATCGCGACCGACACGGCCAAGGGCTGCGCCGCGCGGCTTGCCGGCGTCGACATCCCGAGCTATCCCGACGTCGAGCAGACATTCGACGAACTGCACGCGCGCATCCAGAAGACGATCGACTATCTGAAAGGCTTCGACGCCGCGCAGATCGACGGTAGCGAAGCGCGCCAGGTCGTGCTCAAGATGCGCGTCGGCCCGATCGAGTTCACCGGCCAGTCGTATCTGCTGAACTTCGTGCTGCCCAACTTCTTCTTCCACGTGACGACGGCGTACGACATCCTGCGCCACAGCGGCGTCGAACTCGGCAAGCTCGACTACCTCGGCGGCCGTAACGACCAGGCGTGACGCACGGCCGGGCCTCGGCCGGCCTGCGGCGGCCCGTCTTCGGGCGGCCCGCGCCGGCCCGGGCAGGCCCGTCCCGACTGCCGGCCGCACCGCTTTCCGGCGCGCTCGCCGGCCGCGCGCAGCCGGTGCCAGCCGAAACGCGGTCCGGCTGGCGTAAAATACGCACTTTCCTCTTTCTCGCCCCTTTATGACGCTCGCCTCCACGCTCGACATCATCGCGGAGTTGAAAGCCGGCCGGATGGTGATCCTGGTCGACGAAGAAGACCGCGAAAACGAAGGCGACCTCGTGATCGCCGCCGAATTCGTCACGCCGGAAGCGATCAACTTCATGGCCAAGTACGGCCGTGGCCTGATTTGTCTGACGTTGACGCAGGAACGCTGCAAGCAGCTGCACCTGCCGCTGATGACCTACCGCAACGGCACGCAATACGGCACCGCGTTCACGGTCAGCATCGAAGCGGCCGAAGGCGTGACGACCGGCATCTCGGCCGCCGACCGCGCGCACACGATCGCCACGGCGGTCGCGCACGACGTCCGCCCCGAGCACATCGTGCAGCCGGGCCACGTGTTCCCGATCATGGCGCAGCCGGGCGGCGTGCTCGTGCGCGCCGGTCACACCGAGGCCGGCTGCGATTTCACCGCGCTTGCCGGGCTCACGCCCGCCGCGGTGATCTGCGAGGTCATCAAGGACGACGGCACGATGGCGCGCCTGCCCGACCTGCTCGAGTTCGCGAAGGAACACGATCTGAAGATCGGCACGATCGCCGACCTGATCCAGTACCGCAGCCGCACCGAATCGATCATCGAGCGGATCGCCGAGCGCACGATGCAGACCGCGCACGGCACGTTCCGCGCGGTGCTGTACCGCGACCAGCCGAGCGGCTCGCCGCACATCGCGCTGGTGCGCGGCACGCCGTCGCCCGACGTCGATACGCCCGTGCGCGTGCACGAGCCGCTGTCGGTCCTCGATCTGCTCGAGACGGGCATCTCGACGCACTCGTGGACGCTCGACGCAGCGATGCACGAGATCGCGGAACGCGACCTCGGTGTGATCGTGCTGCTTAACTGCGGCGACACGAAGGAACATCTGATCGACGTCTTCAAGGCGTTCGACGAGGAAGAAAAGGCCGCTGCGCTGAAGCGCCGGCCGGTCGATTTCAAGACGTTCGGCATCGGCGCGCAGATCCTGCGCGACGTCGGCGTCGGCAAGATGCAGGTGCTGTCGAATCCGCGCAAGCTGGGCAGCATGTCCGGCTACGGCCTCGAAGTCACGGGCTTCATTCCGATGCCCGGCGGCGAAGCCAAGTCCTGCCCGGCGTCCCACGCGTAACCCGCCACGACGCTTTCGCCCTATAACCGTTCATCCACACCACGGACCAGATCATGGAAATCGGACAATACCAACCGAATCTCGAAGGCGACGGCCTGCGTATCGGCATCGTGCAATCCCGCTTCAACGAACCCGTCTGCAACGGCCTCGCCGATGCGTGCGTCGAGGAACTCGAGCGCCTCGGCGTCTCCGGTGAAGACGTGCTGCTCGTGTCGGTGCCCGGCGCGCTGGAAATCCCGCTCGCGCTGCAAAAGCTCGCGGAAAGCGGCCAGTTCGACGCACTGATCGCACTCGGCGCGGTGATCCGCGGCGAGACGTACCACTTCGAACTCGTGTCGAACGAAAGCGGCGCGGGCATCACCCGCATCGGCCTCGACTTCAACCTGCCGATCGCCAACGCGGTCCTGACGACCGAAAACGACGAGCAAGCCGTCGCGCGCATGACCGAAAAGGGTCGTGACGCCGCACGCGTCGCGGTCGAGATGGCCAACCTGACGATGGCACTCGACCAGCTCGGCGACGACGAGGACGAAGAAGAAGAGGACGAAGACGACGAAGAGGAGCGCGCATGAAGAAGAGCGCCCGCCGACAATCGCGCGAGCTGGCGACGCAGGGCCTGTATCAGTGGCTGCTGTCGAACGCGGCCTCCGGCGAGATCGACGCGCAACTGCGCGGCGCGCTCGGTTACGACAAGGCCGACAAGGAGCTGCTCGACGCGATCCTGCACGGTGTGATTCGCGAGCATGCGACGCTCGTCGAAGCCCTCACGCCGTCGCTGGACCGTCCGGTCGATCAGCTGTCGCCGGTCGAACGCGCCGTGCTGCTGATCGCGACGTTCGAGCTCACGCATCATGTCGAAACGCCGTACCGCGTGATCATCAACGAAGCAGTCGAACTCGCGAAGACGTTCGGCGGCTCCGACGGCTACAAGTACGTCAACGGCGTGCTCGACAAGCTGGCCGCAAAGCTGCGCCCCGCCGAAACTCAGGCGCGCCGCAACGGCTGATTCCGCAGGCAGACGGGCGCGCAAGCGCCCGTTTTTCGTTCTCCCTCCCCCTCCCCGCTCCGCCCGACCGATGAATACCACCGCCGATTCGCTCGTCACGCTCGCCGCACGCGTCGACGCGATCCAGCCCTTCTACGTGATGGAACTGATGAAGGAGGCACAGCGGCTCGAGTCCTCCGGGCGCGATGTTATCCACATGGGCATCGGCGAACCGGATTTCACCGCGCCGGAGCCCGTCGTCGAGGCGGCGGCGGCCGCGCTGCGCCGCGGCGTCACGCAGTACACGAGCGCGCTCGGCATCGCGCCGCTGCGCGGAGCGATCGCCGCGCACTATGCGCGCGCCTACGGCCTCACGATCAGCCCCGAGCGGATCGTCGTGACGGCCGGCGCCTCCGCCGCGCTGCTGCTTGCGTGCCTCGCGCTCGTCGGCCGAGACGACGAGGTGCTGATGCCCGACCCGTCGTATCCGTGCAACCGGCACTTCGTCGCGGCGGCCGAAGGTCGGCCGGTGCTCGTGCCGAGCGGCCCGGAAGCGCGCTTCCAGCTCACCGCGGACGACGTCCGCACGCGCTGGGGCAGTCGCACGCGCGGCGTGCTGCTCGCGTCGCCGTCGAACCCGACCGGCACGTCGCTCGAGCCGGACGAGCTGAAGCGGATCGTCGAAGCCGTGCGCGCACGCGGCGGCTTCACGATCGTCGACGAAATCTACCAGGGGCTCAGCTACGACGCGGCGCCCGTGTCGGCGCTGTCGTTCGGCGACGATGTCGTCACCGTGAACAGCTTCTCGAAGTACTTCAGCATGACCGGCTGGCGGCTCGGCTGGCTCGTCGTGCCGCCCGCGCTCGTCGGTACCTTCGAAAAGCTGTCGCAGAACCTGTTCATCTGTCCGTCCGCGCTCGCGCAGCACGCGGCGCTCGCGTGCTTCGAGCCGGCGGCGCTCGACATCTACGAGGCGCGCCGCCTCGAATTCAAGCGTCGCCGCGACTTCATCGCGCCAGCGCTCGAGAAGCTCGGCTTCACCGTGCCCGTGATGCCGGACGGTGCGTTCTACGTGTATGCGCACTGCGGCGGCGTCGCTCACCCCGCGGCCGGCGACAGCGCGGCGCTCACGCAGGCGATGCTGCACGACGCGGGTGTCGTGCTGGTGCCGGGTATGGATTTCGGCGTGCATGCACCGCGCGACTATATCCGGCTGTCCTATGCGACCGCCTACTCGCGCCTCGAAGAGGCCGTCGAGCGGCTCGCGACACTCTTCGGCCAGCACTGACCGCGATCCGCGTTCCCGGCCGCGCAAAAGAAAAAGGCACCCGATTCGGGTGCCTTTTCGTTGGAGCCTGGCCGGAACCGCGGGACGTTACGCGCCGAGTTCCGAGTGGTCGCCGCCGTGCGCCTGCTTCGCGGTATCGACGCTCGCGTCGTCCTGCTGCGGTGCGCCCTTCGGCGCGGCAGCCGCCTTAGCGGTGATCGGCTGCGCGCCGTCGAGCGTCGCATGCACGCGCTTGGCGCCGCCGGCCGATGCCGTCACGGCCGCGGTCACGATCGGCTTCGACGGCTGGGCCGGCGCCTGCGGCGCATTGACCGACACGCTGCGGCCATGCGCAACGTCGCGCAGGCGACCGCGCTCGGCCATGACCTTCGAGCCGTAGGCGGTGTCGTCCGGGTTGGTCGAGCCGTTGTACAGGCGCAGGCCGTTCGCGAGCGAGCCGCCGCGGGCGATGCAGTCCTTCAGCACGAGCGCGCCGACCTGCAGGTTCGCGAGCGGTTGCAGCGCGGTGTCGGTACCGCCGAAATACTCGAATTTGTCGGAATGAACCTTCGACATGACCTGCATCAGGCCTTGTGCGCCGACGCCGCTTTCCGCGTACGGGTTGAAGCCCGATTCGATCGCCATCACGGACAGCAGCAGCAGCGGATCGAGGCCGACGTCGCGGCCGGTCTGGAAAGCAGCCTTGACGAGTTGGCCGAGGGGCTCCTGCGCGACCCGGTAACGGCGCGACAGGTAGGTGGCGACCAACGCCTGTTCGCGGTTCGACGCGAGCGCGCGATCGTCGCGCGCATCGGCCGGGACCCGCTGGGTCGGGATCAGTTTCGCCAGCGCGACGGGCGACGGGCCGTTACGGGCCGGATCGGACGCATCGTTCTGCGCGGCGGTTTCCGGTGCGACGTCGAGACCGACGGCGAGCGCATCCGTTTCCGGGGCGTCTTCCTGCTGCGGCTGCGCGCCAGCGGGCGCGAAGTTCGGCAGCGGATGACCGGTCAGCAGACGGGCCGGACCGGCCTGCACGGCCGCGGATACGACCGGCATCAGCTTCGCGGCGAGATTCCCGCGCACGGTCGGCAGCAGCCAAAGGGCAAGTGCGACCGCGACAGCGAGACAGCCGACAACGCTGAATAGATGGTGACTGACACGCGTCCCGCGACGCAGCATGTTGCGCACGATTTGCGCATGCTGCTCACTGGGACGCCACGATAACCAAGCGTTCATTCAGATCATCTCCCATGAACATGACTCGTGCGGCTCGCTCTGCTCGATGGCGAGACAAAAAACGCGCCGCGGAATCACGACACCGCACGCCTTGGTTGGGACGCGCAAGCATCGGGGAAACGGTATAAGTACCGTTCGGGGCCACGGTGTAAGAGGGCCGGCACCTTCGCACAATGGGCGAGGCGGGCATACGCGGTGGCACCCACGCAAAAAACCAGCGTCTGGTGGCGCTGGCTGGGACTACGACAAAGGCCGTCGAATACGCCGTGCAGGTTTCGGCGGACGGTGACGCGCTGCGTCAAAGATCGGTGATTGGCGGCTCGAAGCCTTTTACCCTGCAACCAATGTGAGCGGATTCTAGCAGGGTTTTATAGATCGTCAACACTATAAAACTTTGAAATTATAACAAAAAGTAATTTTGAATCGCCCTTCAGATCGCCGGCCCCCTGCCGTAGAGGCTCTGCGCGTCGTCGACAATTTTCTCCGCCGGGCGTGCGAGCGGCCGCGCGGGTAAAATCGTCGGTCGATTCGGGGCGCAGCCGGCCGCTGCGCCCGCCCATCGCTGCCCGCCTTGCGGGCGGCCCGGACCTTCTTCATGAAATACAAAGACTTACGCGATTTCATCCAGCGCCTCGAGGCGCTCGGCGAACTGCGGCGCGTCACGCAGCCCGTGTCGCCCGTGCTCGAAATGACCGAACTGTGCGACCGCGTGCTGCGTGCCGGCGGCCCGGCGCTGCTGTTCGCAGCGCCGCCCGGCAATGCGTTCCCGGTGCTCGGCAACCTGTTCGGCACGCCGCGCCGCGTGGCGCTCGGCATGGGTGTCGATGCGGGCGACGACGCCGCGCTCGGCTCGCTGCGCGACCTCGGGCGGCTGCTGTCCGCGCTGAAGGAGCCGGATCCGCCGAAGAGCCTGAAGGACGCCGGCAAGCTGCTGTCGCTCGCGAAGGCCGTATGGGACATGGCGCCGAAATCGGTGTCGTCGCCGCCGTGCCAGGAGATCGTCTGGGAGGGCGCCGACGTCGACCTGAACAAGCTGCCGATCCAGACCTGCTGGCCCGGCGACGCGGGGCCGCTCGTCACGTGGGGCCTCACGGTCACGCGCGGGCCGAACAAGCCGCGCCAGAACCTCGGCATCTACCGCCAGCAGCTGATCGGCCGCAACAAGCTGATCATGCGCTGGCTCGCGCATCGCGGCGGTGCGCTGGACTTCCGCGAATTCGCGCTGCAGAACCCCGGCAAGCCGTATCCGGTCGCGGTCGTGCTCGGCGCCGATCCGGCCACGACGCTCGGCGCGGTGACGCCCGTGCCCGATTCGCTGTCCGAGTATCAGTTCGCCGGCCTGCTGCGCGGCAGCCGCACCGAGCTCGCGAAGTGCCTGACGCCCGGCGTCGATACGCTGCAGGTGCCCGCGCGCGCGGAGATCGTGCTCGAAGGCTTCATCCATCCACAGGAAGGCGCGCCCGCCCCTGCCCCGGCCGGCGCACCGCCGCGGCCGGCCGGCAACGCGGCCGCCGCATACGAACACGCGCTCGAAGGCCCATACGGCGACCACACCGGCTACTACAACGAGCAGGAGTGGTTCCCGGTGTTCACCGTCGAGCGGATCACGATGCGCCGCGACGCGATCTATCACTCGACCTATACCGGCAAGCCACCCGACGAGCCGGCCGTGCTCGGCGTCGCGCTCAACGAGGTGTTCGTGCCGCTGCTCCAGAAGCAGTTCACCGAGATCACCGACTTCTACCTGCCGCCGGAAGGCTGCAGCTACCGGATGGCCATCGTCCAGATGAAGAAGAGCTACGCCGGCCATGCGAAGCGCGTGATGTTCGGCGTGTGGAGCTTCCTGCGGCAGTTCATGTATACGAAGTTCATCGTGGTCGTCGACGAGGACGTGAACATCCGCGACTGGAACGAGGTGATCTGGGCGATCACGACGCGCGTGGACCCCGTGCGCGACACCGTGATGGTCGACAGCACGCCGATCGACTATCTCGATTTCGCGTCGCCCGTCGCGGGCCTCGGCTCGAAGATGGGGCTCGACGCGACCAACAAGTGGCCCGGCGAGACGAACCGCGAATGGGGTCGCCCGATCGAGATGGATGCGGCCGTGAAGGCGCGCGTCGACCGGCTCTGGCAGGAAATCGGACTGTAAGTCCACGCCTTGAACGCACCCGACAAGAACGACGATGAGCTTTCCCCCCGCCTCGATGCTGTCCGACGGGTTCTTCCTGTCGCTGTCGCTGTGTCTCGACATCGGCCTCGTCAACGTCGCGATGCTGTCGCTGACGCTGTCGCACGGCTTCCGGCCGGGCTTCTGGCTCGGCGTCGGCTCGTGCTTCGGCGATCTCGTCTACGCGGCGCTCGCGCTCGCGGGCATGGCCGTGCTGCTGCAGTTCGAGGCCGTACGCTGGATCGTCTGGATCGGCGGCGGTGCGGTGCTGCTGTTCCTCACGTGGAAGATGGCGCGTGAAGCGCTCGCGCCGGCCGGCAGCGCCGACGACGGCACGGCCGACGAAACACCGCAGCCGCGTGCCAGCGCGCGGCGCAGCTTCGTGCGCGGGATGCTGCTTGCGATGTCGTCGCCGAGCGCGATCCTGTGGTTCGCGGCGGTCGGCGGCGCGCTGATCGCGAAAGCCGGCGCGACCACGCCGGCGACGGCGTCGGTGTTCCTGTCCGGCTTCTTCCTCGGCGGCCTCGCGTGGACGCTCTTCATGTGCACGCTCGCGAGCCAGGGCCGCAAGCGCGCGGGCGCGGGGATGATGCGCGCGTGTCACGTCGCGTCGGCGCTGCTGTTCGCGTATTTCTCGTACAGCGTGATCGTCGGCGGCTACCGCGACCTGATTGCCCACGCGGCGTGACCGCCGCGCCCCGAGCCGCGCCCCGAATGAAAAACGGCGCAACGCCCCGCGAGGGAGGTTGCGCCGTTTTGCCGCGCGCGGTCAGGCCGCCACGCGGAATGCGTCAACGACGCCAGCCGTGGTGACCCCAGCCGCCGTAGCCGTGACGCCAGTACGGACGGCCGTAGTAGCCACCGTAGCCGCCGACGACCACGGCGGGCGGCGCATAGTAAGCCGGCGCCGGCGCGTAATACACGGGCGGGGGCGGTGCGTAGTACACGGGCGGAGGCGGCGCATACACGGGATACGCAGGTGCGACCGGGACACCGATGCCGACCCCGATCGACACGTGAGCCTGCGCGGCGCTTGCGGCACCCAGGGCCAGCGCGGCGGCGGCGATGAACGGAATGAGCTTTTTCACTTCGATTCTCCTGCTGGAGCGGTAATTTGTGCGCTCCTGTCGGCAACGGCGGGCATGCACGTCGCATGGATGCAATGTAGCGAAAACCCGCCGCCCGCGTATCGCGCATTTGTTGCAAATTGCAATTCCACGCGGCCGCAGCCACCGTGCGGCAGGGCTGCGCGGACCGGCGATCCCCCTCGCGGGTCCCGCGATTCCGTCCGACCAGGGAAATCGCGCCATGCCGGCCGGTCAGTTTTACCGGATCCGGTAAGCGCGGCGCGCATGCTTCAGTAATCAACGATTACAAATTTGCGACAGGACGCCGACACGCCAAGCGGGGCACAGCCGCCGCGTGATTTGGGGCCGGATTGAGCCGCCTTCGACGGGACGAAGCCGCCGCGCGAATTTGCCGGTTGTCCGTACCGAACGCCGACCGTTCGGGCTGTCCCCGTTCGGCAACGCCGCCTATCCACGACCGCCCCGTCATTCCTGCGATACTGGCGTCTGCTCCGTTTGCGCTTCGTGACCCGCCATGCCCCTCCCCGACACTCCCCGCCTCGGCTTCATCGGCGCCGGCCGCCTGGCGCGCTGTCTCGCGCTGCGCTTCGCGGCGGCCGGCTTTCCGGTCGTCGCGATCGCGAGCCGCACGGCGGAATCGGCCGCGGCGCTTTCCGCGCGCATCGACGGCTGCCGGGCGGTCGACACGCCGCAGCAGGTCGTCGACGCCGCCGACTTGATCTTCCTGACCGTGCCCGACGACCATCTCGCATCGACCGCCGCCGCGCTGCGGTTCGACGCGGCGCGCGCGGCAAGCCAGGCGCTCGTCCACTGCAGCGGCGCGTCGGCGGTCGAGTTGCTCGATCCGGCAAAGCGGCAAGGCGCGGCCACGGGCGGCTTCCATCCGCTCTATCTGTTCGGCGGCACGGACGCCGATCTCACCCGCATCGACGGCTGCTCGGTCACGCTCGAAGCCGACGGCGCGCTGCACGCGACGCTGCTGCGACTTGCTGCCGCACTCGGCTGCCATCCGCTGTCGATTCCGGCCGGCGGCCGAATGCTGTATCACGCGGCCGCGCATTACGCGGCGAGTTTCGCGCTCTGCGGGCTGTCGGAAGCGGTCGAGCTGTGGCGCGGCCTCGGCTTCGACGAGGAAGCGGCGTTGCGCGCGCTGCTGCCGATGCTCACCGGCACGATCGCGACCGCGCGCGACAAGGGCCTCGCGAACGCCCTGGCGGGCCCGGTGTCGCGCGGCGACACCGGCATCGTCGAGCGTCAGCTCGCGCTGCTCGAGGCGCGCGGCGGCGACCATGCGACGCTGTATGCGCTGATGACCCGCCGCGCGGTCGCGCTCGCGGCGAAGCGCGCGGCGCCGCCGCCCGCGCTGCCGGCGCTTGCGCAGGCCGTCGAAACGTCGCTCGAGCGCACGATCGGGCACCCCTCCCCGCCGCGAGACGAGGCGTGATAAGGTGTCGGCCGATGCGCCGCCATCCGGCGTTGGCGGCCGCACGCTACTCGACTGTATAAAAAGGATGCCAACGATGTTCGGCGAGATCGCCCGTTTTCTGCTCAATACCGTCTTCACGCTGTTCGGCGCCGCGCTGATTCTGCGCGTCTGGATGCAGGCCGTCCGCGTGCCGCCGTACAACCCCGTCACGCAGGCCGTGCTGCAGGCGACCAACTGGCTCGTGCTGCCGCTGCGCCGCGTGATCGCGGGCGTGCGCGGCATCGACTGGGCAAGCGTCGTCGCCGCCCTCCTCACCGCGCTCGTCTATGTGGTGCTGATGGTCGTGATGGCCGGCCTGGATCCGGCCTCGGTGATCGCGACGCTCGTCGTGGTCGCGCTGCTCACCGTCGTGAAGTGGGCGCTCAATCTCGTGATCTGGATGACGATCCTGATGGCGCTGCTGTCGTGGCTCAATCCGCGCTCGCCGGCGATGCCGATCCTCTACCAGCTCACCGCGCCGTTTCTGAACCCGCTGCGCCGCGTGATTCCGAACCTGGGCGGCATCGACCTGTCGCCGATCCTGCTGTTCGTGATCGTCCAGGTGCTGCTGATGATCGTCACGCGCGCCGCCGTGTCGCTGACGATGTTCGGCATCTGACGTATTGCGCTACGCTGCCGGCCCCTGCGCCGGCGGCGCCTCGAGCGTGTCGATCACGCCGAAGCGCGCGGGAATCATCGCGTAGCACACGCGCACCTTCTCGCGCGTCAGCCGCTCGAGCAGTTGCTGCGCCTCGTCCTCGGTGACGATGAACTCGACCTCGATCGCGAGCGAACCCTGCAGCTCGAAAAAGCGGTCCTCGTGCAGCACCCGATGCCGGCCGAAGCCGGCCATCGCGCGAAACGCGGAACCGCCCGCGACACCCATCCGGTTTCCCTCCTCCAGCAACCACTCCCACAGCGGCTTCCAGTGCAGCCGGTGCTGCTCGTGCACGTAGAAACGCAAGAAGACCCTGTCCATCGCGTCCTCCCGATGCCGACGCGCTCAGGCCACCGCGAACCACGCGCGCGCGGTCCACATGCCGAGCGCCGTCAGCGTGAACGATCCAGTCAAGTGTAGGGCAGCCACCGCGAACGCCCATCCCAATTCGCCCTGCACCGCGTGCGTCATCACTTCGACCGAATAGGTCGAGAACGTCGTGAGGCCGCCGAGGAAGCCGGTGATCACGAAGAGCCGCCACTCAGGCGGCAGCCCGACGCGGGTGGTAAACGCGACGGCCGCGATGCCGATCACGTAGCCGCCGATCAGGTTCGCGGCGAGCGTGCCGAGCGGCACGGCGGGAAAGAACGCGTTGAGCGCAAGGCTCAGGAACCAGCGCAGCAACGCGCCGAGCCCGGCGCCGACGAAGATCGCGACGATCGAATAGAACAAGGGAGCTCCTCGCTGACGAGGCCGCATGGCGGATGCGGCCTACGCCGAACTGTATGCGCAATCGCGCCGCGCCGGCAATGCCGGCCGGCACCCCGGCGCGCACCGGATCGTGTCGCGCCGGAATCACGCATTTCATTATTTCCATGCGACGCCGGGCTCGGCATTTTCCAATGCATTACGCAGGACATTACAAATCACTATAAACAAATCGATTATTCATCTGATTTTCCCGAAGTCGAAAAATCAGCCGCGCGGCCCCACGCCGCATGTTTTCCCTAATCCAGACATTCCCGAATCAGGCCGATATTCCATGCAATTCATTCGACCAGTTTCGTAAAATAATTTCGCCCACCACTCCATCGGCATGGAGACTCGAAAAATGAACAATTACCGCCTGTCATCCATGTTGATTCCGGCGCTGTGCGCGTCGCTGCTCGCATCGAGCGTCGCGCTCGCCGAGGACAACGGCCCCCCGTCCTACGTCGAAGGCAACCGCGCGCCGAAAGGCTATGCGCGCCCGCCATTCCATACGAAACAGCGCGCGAACACCGCCACGGTGGCCGGCCTCACACCCGTGCTCGTACGGCATGCGTACGGGTTCGATTCGATCGCCAACCAGGGCGACGGGATGGTCGTCGCGATCGTCGACGCGTACGACGATCCGAAAATCGAAGCCGATCTCGGCGTATTCAGCAACGCGTTCTCGCTACCGGCCTGCACTTCGTCGAACGGCTGCTTCACCAAGGTCTACGCGCGCGGCGCGCGACCCAAGACGGACGCGGGCTGGTCGCTCGAGATGTCGCTCGATGTCGAATGGGTGCATGCGATCGCGCCGAAGGCGAAGATCGTGCTCGTCGAAGCCGCGTCGGCCAGCTTCAGCGACCTGATGGCCGCGGTCGACGTCGCGGTCAAGCGCGGCGCATCGGTCGTGTCGATGAGCTTCGGCGGCAACGAGTTCGGCAGCGAGACCGGCTTCGACAGCCACTTCAACGTATCGGGCGTCACGTTCGTCGCATCGTCCGGCGACAGCGGCACCGGCACCGAGTACCCGGCGGCGTCGCCGTACGTGGTGGCGGTGGGCGGCACGACGTTGTCGACCGACGCGTCCGGCGCCTACGTCGGCGAGGCCGCGTGGAGCGGCAGCGGCGGCGGTGTCAGCTCGATCGAGGCCGAGCCGGCCGGGCAGACCGGCTGGCCGGTGCCGGTGGCCGGCAAGCGCGGCGTGCCCGATGTCAGCTACGACGCGAATCCGTCCAGCGGCTTCGCGGTGTACGACTCGGTCACCTATCAGGGGCAGGCGGGCTGGTTCCAGGTCGGCGGCACGAGCGCGGGCGCGCCGCAATGGTCGGCGCTCGTCGCGATCGCGAATTCGCTGCGTGCGGCGGCCGGCAAACACTCGCTGAGCGGCACCTACGACACGCTCTATACGATCGGGAAAAACGCCTACGGCAGCGACTATCACGACGTAACGACCGGATCCAACGGCACTTGCGGCAGCATCTGCAACGCAGCGGGCGGCTACGACTACGTGACGGGCCTCGGCTCGCCGATCGCGCCGGCGCTCGTCCAGGCGCTCGTCGCGCAGCCGTGATCGCGCGGCCGCGGCCGGCCGGTTCGTCCCGCGCCGCTCAGCCGCCGTGCCATGCTCGGTCGAGCGCGACGAGCGTCGCGAGCGCGCCGCCCTTCAACCCGATCACGTCCGCGCGGCGGGCATGGGCTTCGCGTGCGTTGATGCGAATCACGTCGGCACCAAGCCGTTCGCTCAAGAGACGCACGGTGGGAATCGCGGTGCCCGCGCCGACCTCGACGACGGTCACCCATCCCGCCTGTACGATCCAGTCCTGCAGCGCCCGCTCCTGCGCGTCGTAGCGTTCGCCGAGCCAGCCGTTGTCGCCGAACATCAGGATGTTCGGTCGCGCGAGGCCGCCGCAATGCGGGCAGCGCGGCAGCTCGCCGACCAGCCGGCACGCGGCCGCATCGACGTCGGGCGTGAACGGCGCGGCGCCCCAGGTGTCGTCCGAGCACGGTCGCAGGCACTGCATCGAATGAATCGAACCGTGAATCTCGGCGACACGCGCCGGATCGAAACCGGCCTTCTGGAACTGGCCGTCGACGTTGCTCGTCAGCACGAAGCCGCCGTTCGGCATCGCGTCCATCCAGCGCCGCAAAATCGCGAAGCCCGCGTGCGGCACCGTCTGCCGGTAAAGTCCGAGACGGTGGCCGTAAAAGCCCCACGCAAGCTGCGGATGCGCGCGGAACGCCTGCGGCGAGGCAATCTCGTGGAATTCGAAACGCTCGTGGCGCAGCGCCGGATACGCGCGCCAGAAGCCGTCCGTGCCGCGGAAATCAGGCAGCCCCGAATCGACGCCGATGCCGGCGCCGGCTGTCACGAGCAGGGCATCGGCGCGCGCGAGTGCCTCGACGGCGGACGCGACCAGATGAGCCGGCAGTGATGCGGCAGCGGCGCTGGAATCGGTGAAATCGGAGGAGTCGGAAATCGGCATGATGGAGCAGCGGAAGCGTCGAACGGTGCGCGAGTGGCGTCGCGCGATCATACGCCGGTTCGGGCGCCGCGCCGCGACATCACGCCGCCGCGGCGCGCCCGCTCGCGGGTTCCCGCAGCGCGACGTACTGCAGCAGCATGATCGTCTTCGCGTCGACGATCTCGCCCCGCTCGACGGCATCCAGCGCCGCGTGCAGCGGCATCTCGACGACCTCGAGATCCTCGCCCTCCTCCGCGATGCCGCCGCCGTCGCCCGTGCGCAGCGACGCATCGTATTCGCCGACGAAAAAATGCAGCTTTTCCGTCACCGAGCCCGGACTCATGAACGCCTCGAACACCTTGCGCACGCCGCGCACGCGATAGCCGGTTTCCTCTTCGGCCTCCGCGCGAATCCGGGCGTCGGGCGTCGCGTCGTCGAGCAGGCCGGCGGCGGCTTCGAGCAGCATCCCGTCGTGTCCGTTGACGAACGCCGGCATCCGGAACTGCCGCGTGAGCAGCACGTCGCCCGTCGCCGCGTTGCGCAGCAGGATCGTCGCGCCGTTGCCGCGGTCGTACGTTTCGCGGCTCAGACGCTGCCACGTGCCGTCGCGGCGCAGGAAATCGAACGTTACCTTCTTCAGCACATACCAGTCATCGGACAGCACCGTCGTATCGACGATGCGGACACGGTCCCGCGTTGCGGCCATGGTGGTCTCCCATTCGACAAGTGACGGCACGCATGGTAACGTGCACATTCGTGCAATTTCAAGAAATTTCGTGCAATTCCGATGCTGACGACCCAACGCAAGAAAGCGATCCTCGACGCGCTCGCCCGCGACGGCCAGGTGCTGGCCGTCGAGCTGAGCGCGCAATTCGGCGTGTCCGAGGACACGATCCGGCGCGACCTGCGCGAACTGGCGGCCGAGGGCCTGCTGCAGCGCGTGCACGGCGGCGCATTGCCGGCGTCGCCGGCGGTCGCGCCGTTCGCGCAGCGCGAGGCGCTCGAAACCGCGGAAAAGCGGCGCATCGCGCGCCGGGCGGCGCAGATGATCGCGCCCGGACAAGTCGTGATCGTCGACGGCGGCACGACGTCGGCACTGCTCGTCAGCCAGTTGCCGCCCGAGCTACGCGCGACGATCGTCACGCACAGCCCGAGCGTCGCCGTCGCGCTGGCCGCGCATCCGTCGATCGACGTGATCCTGATCGGCGGACAGCTGTACAAGCATTCGATCGTCGCGGTGGGCGCCGCGGCGATGGAAGGCATCTCGCGCATCCACGCGGACCTGTATTTCATGGGCGTGACCGGCGTTCATCCGGTCGCGGGGCTGAGCACCGGCGACTTCGAGGAAGCAGCGATCAAGCGCGCATTGGCGGGGCGCGCCGGCGAGACGGTCGTGCTGGCTTCGCAATCCAAACTGCGAGCGGCGTCGCAGTTCGTGATCGGCGAGCTCGCGCTCGCGCAAGCGATCGTGGTCGAACAGGAAACCGATGCAGCGCTGACCGAGCCGATCGAGGCCGCGGGCGTGACGGTCGTGCGCGCATAGCCGAGCGGTGGCTTCGACGTCTGGACGTCGGCGGTGCGTGGCTACTGGTCGGCGTGCACGTGATCAGGTGACGGTGGCTCGCCTACGGCGTACGGTCATGCCGCGCGTGGTTCGACCGCGCGCTCACGTGGCGTGTGCTCGACCGGTTCATCGCGGTGACGAGGCTCGGATTCGCGGCCCGCTTCACGATCGACGCGCGCCGAGACCGGCCGCGCCGTTCACAAGCCGGCTACCGCGCGAAACGCGTGGTACGCATCGGCATGAAGCTCGAAGCCGATGCCCGGCGCCTGCGGCACGGCCGCGTAGCCGGCGTCAACCGATTCGCCGTCCGCCAGCCCGTTGAACGGACGGAACGCGAACGGGCTGACTTCGGCGCCGCCGAGCCCGAGCACCGACACGACGTGCAGCGAGAACAGATGACCGCCGTGCGGCCAGAACGCATCGCGCCGCCAGCCGTTCGACACGAAATGGTCGACGATCTGCAGATAGGCCGGCAGGCCATAGCAATGAACCGGATCGAACACGAGGACGTCGCGGTCCGGGCGCAGACCGCCGTAGCGTTCGAGCAGCTTCGCTTCCGCCAGCGAAAACAACGCCTCGCCGGCCGCGACCGGCGGCGCGTATTGCACGATCAGGTCCGCATGAAGCGGCAGGTCGAGCGGATCGCAGAGATCCTCGAACCACCAGAGTTCGAACGGTGCCAGCATCGCGGCGGCTGCGCGTCCGCTCGTCGCGTCGTACGCGTTCATCGCATCGACCGCGAGATGCGAACTGTCGGCAAGACACGCCGCGGCGGCTTCGATGCGTCTTTTGTCGTGATCGACATCCGCGCCGCCGATCTTGATCTTCGCGTGCGTGTAGCCGAGATCAGCGATGCGATGCATCTCGTCCGACAGGCGCGCGAGATCGTCGTGCGGATAGCGGTAACCGCCGCCCGCGTAGACACGCACGCGAGGTGCCGCGTCGCGCGCGAGCCGATCGGCGACGAAGCGATGAAGCGGCAGGCCCGCGATCTTCGCGGCGGCATCCCAGATCGCCATGTCGAGCACGCCGACCGCGACGCAGCGTTCGCCGTGCCCGCCGGGCTTCTCGCCCGCCATCATCGCGCGCCATGCGCGAAATGGATCGAGGTTCGTGCCGGCATCGTCGGCGATGGCGTCCGCGGCGGCCAGCAGACGCGGCGCGAATCGTTCGCGAATCAGCCCGCCCTGTGCATGACGGCCGACCGATGCGTAGCCGTAACCCGTGACCGGCCGGCCATCGCGCACGACATCGGTGACGATCGCGACGACGCTCGTCGTCAGGCCACCCGACGGAATCGCCGGATCGGCATAACGGGAAACCGGGATCGCTTGCTCGCGGATGTCGATGATGCGCATGGTCGGGGTTCCGGGAAAACGTTCAGCGTTCGCGGGCCATACGCGCATTGCGGGCCGGCGCGACTGGCGGATCGCTGCATCATAGGCGCTTGCGCGATGTCGTGCAGGCGTGCGACCGTCACGATGCGGTGAAGGGATCGGACTCGATCGACATCATCCGAATCGCGCCGTGCCACGTCGAAGTGCGGACGAATGCCGCGTCATGTGCGAAGCGTGTTGCGGCCTCGACGTCGATCATCGCACCGCACCGGCACGGCCGCGAATTAGATGGACATCCGACGCGAAGCGCGTATGATGAATTTTGTCCGAGCTCGCGTCACTCCGCTCGCCCCGCCGTCTACCCTCTCACTGCGTCGCGCCGTTACCCGCACGCATTGCCGCCCTTTTCACCCCACCCGTCACGCCGCGCCGCGGCGATACCGGTCGGATGCGTTCGTCCACGCGATTTGTCGCGACCGAACCCAGGAGTTCATCATGAGCATGCATCTCTATCGTGGCTTCGAAATCTATCCACTGATCTACCCGCACATTCCGTCGCTGAACGGTAATCCGCACAACTACGACGGCGGCTTCGACGCGGCCGTTAAGATCTGCCTGCGCGGCACCGCCGACACGCTGACCCGCAGCGAAACGTTCCGGCTGCTCGAGAACGCACCGTTCGAATCGGCGGGCGAAGCGCGCCGGGCGTCCGTACGCTACGCGGAGGAAATCATCGACGGCAATCGCGGCGAGCAGCCGCTCTTCGCCGATTCCCCTTGACGCTTCCTGTCGCGGCAGCGCGGCGGCACTCTGATTCGGATGACGAAATGATCATCGATGAACTCCTCCGCCTGATCGAACGGCGCGAGATTTCCAGGACCGACGCGGTCCCGAACGACGGCCTCGCCGGTTCTGCGTTGCGTCACCAACCCGAGTTCCAGATGTTCGCTGCCGTACGCGCATTGTCGATCAGCGCCGGATATTCGGAATTCGAATCCGACGAGATCGCGAGTGCCGTCATGACCCGACTCGGCTAGTTTTCCTCCACGCATGTCTTGAAACAGGACCTACATGACGACGATCATCCTCAAGCCCGACGAACCTGTCGATGTCGCGCTCCGGCGCTTCCGTCGAAACATCGAGAAGACGGGCCTGATCCGCGAGTTGCGCGGTCGCACGAGCTATGAAAAGCCGACCACCGAGCGCAAGCGCAAGAAAGCCAGCGCCGTCGCGAGACAGCGCCTGCGCGCGAAACGCATGCTGCCGCCTCGCAAGCTCTACTAGGAGAACGCCGTGTACCAGCCGACCGTCGAGGATCCTCCGTTCTTCCCATTGACGAAATGCGAAGTCGATTTCGATCGACAGAACGACGCGATCACGCTTCTGCCGAGCTTCTACGCGTTCGGCTGCGAGTACACCAGTCGCGGCCTCCTGATCGGCCGAGACGATGCATTCAGATTGATTGCCGCGATCGAAAAAGCGTTGAGCATCGAGCATTGAACGCCGCCTCGACGTTGTCGAATCGCGTCGTGCTGGTCAGTGCGGCGCATGCGAGCGGCCTGACCGACTCAGGACTGGTCGAGCTTCTTTCTCATCGTCGAACCTGCGGATTCGATCCGCACTCTCCCATCACCACCGCTCTCGCAAGCGACAGGCAGTCGGCGCGATCGGTCGGACCGACGGGATAGCGGAACCGGCCGAGCGTGCGATCACGCTCGGCGTGTTGTTTCCGAACCGGAATGCGTTTCAACGCATCGATTCGACCGACGCTCGTACGCGAGTCGAATCGACGGGCCCGCTCAGGCAAACACGAAGTACTTGCGTACCGTCTCCACCACTTCCCACGTCCCTTTCATGCCGGGTTCGATGACGAACACGTCGCCGGCCTTCAGATGCACCGGTTCCTCGCCTTCCGGCGTGATGATGCAATAGCCGTCGAGGAAATGGCAGTACTCCCATTTCTCGTAGTTCACCTCGAACTTGCCCGGCGTGCAGATCCACGTGCCCATGATCTTGCTGCCATCCTTCGAGACGTAGGCGTTGAGGTTCACGGTGTGCGGATCGCCGCCGATGCGCTTCCACTTGGTCGCGTCGACGACCGGGGTCGGGCAGGTTTTGCGCAGAACGGTGATGAAATCGGACATGTCGGCTCCAGACTAACGATCGGGTAAGAGGTCTGTCACGTTAGTTCGAAAGCGTCACCGGGGCTTGTATGCGTCCGACACCGACTCGTCTATTTTCGACACGGGCCTGCGTGCGGGCGCGCGTCGTGTTCCGGTCGGCCTTGCGTTGACGGACGGATTCGGGCCGATCCTTGACTCCCGCTCCCGGCGATCCGTCGGCCAACCACCGAGCCCATGCCGGCTTCGACGCAGCGGCCAAAAACGGCTCGCTTGCAACATCCGGGCCAAACCCTGTAGAATTACGCGTTCTGCGGGCGTCGTATAATGGCCATTACCTCAGCTTCCCAAGCTGATGACGTGGGTTCGATTCCCATCGCCCGCTCCACCTTCGGCTGCTCGCAGCCTGCGCAAGAGCCGCCTCGTCGAAGGCGGCTTTTTTGTACCATCTGCCGGTTCATCCGGTAGCGCCGCTGCGCATGACGGGCCCGCGCCCGAACCGAGCCTTTCTCTGTCACCGATGATGCACGACGATCCGAACGAAGCCGGCCTGCCGCCGGACGACGCCGCCCTTCCCGACGAAGCCGCCGACGGCGCCGACGAAGTCAACCCGCTGCACCGCCGCCGCATCCGCAGCTTCGTGACGCGCGCCGGCCGCGTGTCGACCGGCCAGCGCCGCGCGCTCGACGATCTCGGCCCGCGCTTCGTCGTTCCGTACGCGGCGGAAATCCCGGACTGGGACGCCGTGTTCGGCCGCCGCGCGCCGCGTATCCTGGAGATCGGTTTCGGGATGGGCGCATCGACCGCGGAAATCGCCGCGCACCGCCCGGGCGACGACTTCCTCGGCGTCGAGGTGCACGAGCCGGGTGTCGGCGCGCTGCTGAAGCTGATCGGCGAGCAGGACCTGCCGAACATCCGCATCATCCAGCACGACGCGGTCGAGGTGCTCGAGCACATGCTCGCGCCGGAAAGCCTCGACGGCGTGCACATCTTCTTCCCGGATCCGTGGCACAAGGCGCGCCACCACAAGCGCCGGCTGATCCAGCCGCCGCTCGTCGCGCATCTCGCATCGCGCCTGAAGCCCGGTGCATACCTGCACTGCGCGACCGACTGGCAAAACTACGCGGAACAGATGCTGGAAGTGCTCGGCGCCGAACCGACGCTCGAAAACACGGCCGCCGACTACGCGCCGCGCCCCGACTACCGCCCCGTCACGAAGTTCGAACGGCGCGGGCTGCGGCTCGGCCACGGCGTGTGGGACCTGGTGTTCCGCAAACGCGCCAACTGAACACGGCGCGCAATGACGAACGGCCCGACCGGCATCTGCTGCCGATCGGGCCGTTTTCTATTGGATGCGCCCTCACCCCCGCACCGGCATCACGCCCAGTTCAGCCACCCGCTGTAACCCACCAGCAGCACGAACAGGCCGAACGCGATCCGGTACCACGCGAACACGGTGAAGTCGTGCGTCGCGACGAAACGCAGCAGCCAGCGCACGCACACGAACGCGCTGACGAACGCGGCCACGAGCCCGAGCGCGAACAGGCCGAGCGAATCGACCGTGAACGCCTGCCAGTCCTTGACCGTTTCATAAAGCGTCGCGCCGAAGATGATCGGAATCGCGAGGAAGAACGAGAATTCGGTCGCAACGCGCCGGTCGAGGCCGAACAGCATCCCGCCGATGATCGTCGACCCCGAACGCGACATGCCCGGCACCAGCGCGAAACATTGCGCGATGCCGACTTTCAGCGCGTCGAGCGGCGTGAGCGCATCGACCGACTGCACGCGCGGCGGCTCGCCGCGTTCGCGCTGCCGCGCCTCGGCCCACAGGATGATCGCGCCGCCGACGACGAGCGCGAACGCGACCGGCACCGGCGAGAACAGCACGGCCTTGATCTTCTTCTCGAACAGCAGGCCGAGCGCGATCGCGGGAATCGTGGCGATCACGACGTTCAGCGTGAAGCGCCGCGCGTCGGGCCGGCTCGGCAGCCCGGTCACGATGGACACGATCCGCTGCCGGTATTCCCAGCAGACCGCGAGGATCGCGCCGAACTGGATCACGACGTCGAAGGTCTTCGCGTGCGCATCGTTGAAATTCAGGAAGCTGCCCGCGACGATCAGGTGGCCGGTGCTCGACACCGGGAGGAATTCCGTCAGCCCCTCGACGACGCCGAGGATCAATGCCTTGCAGATCAGGATCCAGTCCATCCGAGGCCCAACTCCGAAGTAGTCGAAAGAAAGGCCGCGTCACCGCCGCGGCCCGCCCGGCCGCGCGCGGTGCGCCGTCACTTTTCGACGATCGCCACGCGTATGCCGTTTGTAAGAATCGTAATTGTACCGGGTTCGTAGTTCACGCCGGCAAATTGCAGCTGCTCGGGCTTGAACGTGTAGATCGGGTAGTTGGTCAGCACCTGCGTGGCGAGCAGGCCGGCGGCCGCGCCGACCTGTTGCGCGTACATCTGCGCGTTGCCGTCGAGCACGAGGCTGTCGACGGCCGGCGCCTTCAGCACGACCGAGCGGCTCGGCGCGTCGTAAGCGAGCTGGCCCGACACGATGAACTTGCCGCTCACCGGTTCGCGCAGGAACGGACTCGCGAAATGCGCGTCGAGCTGCACGGCGACGCGGTTCTGGTCGGGCAGCAGGTTGACGGCCGGATTGGCGAGCGACACGTCGACGACCTGCGCGACCGTCTTCTGGTACGGAAACTTGCGCGCGACGGCTTTCTGCACGTCGCCGCGCGAGAACGTGTAGTGATCGGGGATGAACGGGAACGTCGACGCGCAGGCGGCGAGCGATACCGACACGCCGATGGCGCCGGCGCAGGCGGCGAGGAAGCGGCGCCGGCCGGGCGTGCAAGATGCGGTCATGCTGAACAATCTCCTGTATCGGGCGAAGCGGCAGTCGGGTTACCGGCTCGGCCGCAAGCGGGGCCGGGGACCGAAGTTAGTGCTTCGGCGCATGTCACCGGTTCCATGCGCATGCCGGTGGGCGGCAGCGCGGGCAATGCGTCAGCGAGCCGCGCCGGCGCCGGGCGACGGCTGCGTCGCGACCTCGAGGCGCGTCAGCCACGCGAGCGCGTCGTCGCGCGACGCACCGCACATCTCGGCGGACGGCTGCAGCCCCGAACAGCACGCGGGACGCTCCGGCCGGCCGAAGATCCGGCAGCGCAGGTCGTCGCCGAGCTGCACGCAGCGCACGCCGGCCGGCTTGCCGTCGGGCATCCCCGGAATCGGCGAGGAAATCGACGGTGCGATGCAGCACGCGCCGCACCGTTCGCGGCACGCATGCGGCGGCGGGACATCGGCGGGCGCCGGACGGACAGGCATTTCGACGGACACTCGGCTCTCTCACGAACAACGAAAAACGGTGCGGCAACCGGACGTAGCAGTGCGGCAGCCCACTGCGCATTGTGCCACCGTCGGCTGCGACGTTATTACACAATGCCGCCGGAACGCGCGTTTATATACTCGAAAGCATCTAAAAAGCGCGAGACCATCATGAGTTCCGGTTCTGCCGACACCCTGTTCCGTCCCGATTTGCTCGCGAAGTACGGCGCGAACGGGCCGCGCTATACGTCCTACCCCACCGCGCTGCAGTTTCGCGACGATTTCGACCCGGCCGACTACGTGCGCGCCGCGGGCGATCCCGGCGCGTCGTCGAGCGACCTGTCGCTGTACTTCCACATCCCGTTCTGCAACACGGCCTGCTTCTATTGCGGCTGCAACAAGATCGCGACCAACAACCGCCGCCGCGCGCGCCCGTATCTCGAGCAACTGAAGCGCGAGCTGGCGCTGCAGGCCGCGCTGTTCGATCCCGCGCGTCCGGTCACGCAGCTGCACTGGGGCGGCGGCACGCCGACCTTCCTGTCCGACGACGAAACGGCCGAACTGATGGTGGCCACCCGCGAACACTTCGCGCTCGCGCCGGACACCGACGCGGAGTTCTCGATCGAGATCGACCCGCGCACGGTCACGCCCGCGACGCTCGTGCACCTGCGCAACATCGGCTTCAACCGGCTGAGCCTCGGCGTGCAGGATTTCGACCCGGTCGTGCAGCAGGCGATCAACCGGATCCAGCCGCTCGCGATGACGGCCGACCTGCTGTCGACCGCACGCACGACGGGCTTCCATTCGGTCAGCGTTGACCTGATCTACGGGCTGCCGCACCAGACGGTCGCCGTGTTCGCGCGCACGCTCGAGACGATCATCGAACTCGCGCCCGACCGCCTCTCGGTGTTCGGCTACGCGCACATGCCGCACCTGTTCAAGATGCAGCGGCAGATCGACGACGCGACGCTGCCGCCGCCCGCGACGCGCGTCGCGCTGCTCGGCCTCGCGATCGACATGCTGACGCAGGCCGGCTACGTATACATCGGGATGGATCACTTCGCGCGGCCGACCGACGAACTCGTGCGTGCGCAGCGAAACGGCACGCTGCAGCGCAATTTCCAGGGCTACAGCACGCGCGCGGATACGGACCTGGTCGGCTTCGGCGTGTCGTCGATCGGCAAGGTCGGCGACGTCTACGCGCAGAACGCGAAGGACCTCCCGGCGTATGGCGCCGCGCTCGACGCGGGCCGGCTGCCGATCGCGCGCGGCGTGCGGCTCACGGCCGACGACCGGCTGCGCCGGGACGTGATCACCCAGCTGATGTGCAACCTCGAACTGCCGTTCTCGCATATCGAGGCCGCGCACGGGATCCGCTTCGTCGACCACTTCGCACGCGAGCTCGACGCGCTGCGCGCGTTCGAGCAGGACGGGTTGCTGACCATCGCAGGCGACCGCCTGACGATCCACCCCGCCGGCCGAATGGTCGTGCGCAACATCGCAATGGCATTCGACGCCTACCTCGGCCAGACGCCGCGGCAACGCTACTCGCGCACCGTCTGACGCCGCACGGCCGCATGCGGGCGGCCGGTTTGATAAAGTAAGGGGCTCAACGCCCCTGCAAGAATCCGCACGATGCGCACCACCAAAGCAACCAACGCGGTCGAACGCCTGAAGACCCGTTCCGGCAACCCGCAATTCGCGGCCGTCGCGATGGCGGGCGGCCTGTTCTATCTGGTCGACCGCTCCGGCGGCTCTGCCGAGAAGCGCAGCGAGCCGCTGCCGCTCGACGAATTCGTCAGGTTCGTCGACGAATTCGGCCCCAAAAAGCCGCGCAAGGCGAGCAAGCTCGACCTCGCATTCGAGGCGCAGATCAAGAAGAGCAAGGGGTAAAGGTCTGTTGCAGGCCGTCTGAAGGCTTCGCCGCTGCCCCGTTTGGTACAATCACGAAGTTTCTCTATCCCCGCTGATGGCCGACCTGGCTGCGTGACCACACCATGAATATCGAAAACGCGCGTTTCAACATGATCGAACAACAGATCCGGCCGTGGGACGTGCTGGATCTGGACGTCCTGGGCCTGCTGGCGATCGTCAAGCGTGAAAACTACGTGTTGCCCGAACACCGCGATCTCGCGTTCGCCGACCTCGAGTTGCCGCTGCCCGGCGGCAGCAGCAAGATGCTGTTTCCGCGCGTCGAAGCGCGCGTGCTGCAGGAACTGGCGGTCAAGAAGCACGAAAACGTGCTCGTGATCGGCGCGGGTTCGGGCTATCTGGCCGCGCTGTTCGCGCATCGCGCACAGCACGTGACGGCTGTCGATATCGATCCGACCATCGCAAAGTTTGCGGCGGACAACCTGCGCAACGACGGCGTGACGAACGCGGAAGTCGTGCTCGGCGACGGCTCGCTCGGCTGGCCCGACAAGGCGCCGTACGACGTGATTTGCGTCGCGGGCGGCCTGCCGGTCGTGCCGCAGCAGATGCTCGAACAGCTGAAGATCGGCGGCCGCCTGTCGGCGTTCGTCGGCGGCCGTCCGGTGATGAAGGCGCAAATCATCACGCGCATCGACGACAAGCAGTACCGTGTCGCCGACGTGTTCGAAACCTACGTCAATCACCTCGTCAACGCGATCGAACCGTCGCGCTTCAAGTTCTGAGCGGCGGAGCTTCCATGCAGATCCTGACGCCCGCGATGCTCGCGGAATGGCTTCGCGATCCGGCGCGTCCCGCGCCGATCGTGCTCGACGTGCGCGAGCCGTGGGAAATCTCGACCGCGCAGATCGCCGGCAGCATGTCGATCCCGATGCAGCAGATCCCCGCGCGCAGCGAGGAGCTCGACGACGAAGCGGAAATCGTCTGCGTGTGCCATCACGGGATGCGCAGCGCCCAGGTCGCGATGTTCCTCGAATCGCGCGGCTTCACGAAGCTGTACAACCTGCAGGGCGGGATCGACGCGTGGTCGCGTGACGTCGATCCGTCCGTGCCGCGTTACTGAGTGACTGACCTTCCGGCGGCGCATCGCGCGCCGCCACGGCGACCGGCCCGTTGCGGCCGATCGCTCCGATCCGCCGAACGGGCGCGCATGGCGCGCCCGTTTGCGTTTCTGCTTCCTCCTTCTTCGATTGCTTCACCGCGTCGCCCATCCGCGTTCGTTCGATGACGAACGGCGGCGGGCACCCGAACATGGCCCCCCGTCGAGCGGAGCGCCTCGCCCTTCCCGTCGCACTTCACGACCACGCCGTGTACAGCGCCGCCAACACGACGCGGCCGGATGCATCCGCATCGATCACGTTCCGCGCGTCTCTAAACAAGTGACCTTCGCGCTCGCACCCGGGCGCGCGCCGTGCACCATTTGCGCCCGCGCGACTGCACCGCAACGGATCGCGCATGCTGCACGACGCGTCACGCGCACCACACCGACGCCCCGCGCCACCCCGCACAGGCACGCCCGGCGTGCATCGGTGCGACTGGCACATGCCTTGCGTTAGTCCGATGCCGGCGCCGACACGGCGCACGCCTATCCAACACGTCAAGGGGAACTCGATGAAACGTCGCAGTCTGCTGAAGTTCGGTTCGATGGCCGGTGCACTCGCGCTGGCGGGCAAGAGTCCGTTCGCGCACGCGGCCGATGCGGGCACGGGTCCGATCAAGGTCGGCATCCTGCATTCGCTGTCGGGCACGATGGCGATCTCCGAAACGTCGCTGAAGGACACGGCGCTGATGACGATCGCCGACATCAACAAGAGCGGCGGCGTGATGGGCCGCAAGCTCGAGCCCGTGGTCGTCGACCCCGCATCGAACTGGCCGCTGTTCGCCGAGAAGGCGCGCCAGCTGCTCACGCAGGACAAGGTCGCGTGCGTGTTCGGCTGCTGGACGTCGGTGTCGCGCAAGTCGGTGCTGCCGGTGTTCGAGGAACTGAACGGCCTGCTCTACTACCCGGTGCAATATGAAGGCGAGGAAATGTCGCGCAACGTGTTCTACACGGGCGCCGCGCCGAACCAGCAGGCGATCCCCGCCGTCGAGTACCTGATGAGCGCGGAAGGCGGCGGCGCGAAGCGCTTCTTCCTGCTCGGCACCGACTACGTGTATCCGCGCACGACCAACAAGATCCTGCGTGCGTTCCTGAAATCGAAGGGCGTGAAAGACGCCGACATTCAGGAGGTCTACACACCGTTCGGCCACAGCGATTACCAGACGATCGTCGCGAACATCAAGAACTTCGCGCAGGGCGGCAAGACGACCGTGATCTCGACGATCAACGGCGATTCGAACGTGCCGTTCTACAAGGAGCTCGGCAACCAGGGGATCAAGGCGACCGACGTGCCGGTGGTCGCGTTCTCGGTCGGCGAGGAAGAGCTGCGCGGGATCGACACGAAGCCGCTCGTCGGCCATCTCGCCGCGTGGAACTACTTCATGTCGGTGAAGAACCCGACGAACACGAAGTTCAAGGACCAGTTCGCCGCGTGGGTGAAGGCGAACAACCTGCCGGGCGGCGCGAAGCGCGTGACCAACGATCCGATGGAAGCGACCTACGTCGGCATCCACATGTGGAAGCAGGCGGTCGAGAAGGCGAAGAGCACCGACGTCGACAAGGTGCGCGTCGCGATGATCGGACAGACGGTTGCCGCGCCGTCGGGCTTCACGCTCTCGATGGACGGCAACCATCACCTGCACAAGCCGGTGATGATCGGCGAGATTCGCGGCGACGGGCAGTTCAACGTCGTGTGGAAGACGAAGACGGCCGTGCGCGCGCAGCCGTGGAGCCCGTTCATCGCGGGCAACCAGGGCAAGCCGGACATCGTCAGCTCGATTCCGGCGTTCCTGCGCCGGCAGCGCGCGGCGCTCGCCTGATGCGATGCGGAGCGCCGCGCACCGGCGTGGCGCTCCGTTCGCAGGCCGGTGCAGGCACTCGCCGCGATTGCGGTAACGCGCCGCACGCGCTCGCGCACCGCCGCACGCATTCGCTTTCCCACGCCCGACAGGATTTCCCGATGCCTACACGCTTTCGCCGCGCCGCCGTCACGGTCGTCGCCTGTGCCGCGCTGGCGGGCGCGCTGCCGCGTGCCGCGTTCGCCCTGACGGCGGCCGATACCGCCGCGCTCGCCGGCGACGACTTCGACGCGAAGACGACCGCGATCGACCATCTCGCCGCCGATGCCGATCCGCGCGCCGTCGCGTTGCTCAATGCGCTGTCGACCGGCGACGCGCTCGCGACCGGCGACGGACGCCTGCTGATCCAGACCGGCGACACCGCGCACGACGCGCTCACGCAGGCCGCGACGCCGGCCGGCGACGCGCAGCCCGTGCTTCTGAACAACCTGCTGCGCACGAAGATCGCCGGCGCGCTGTCGGGTCTCGCCCTCGCCTCGCCCGACGTCGCCGCGCGCCGCGACGCGATCGACGCGCTGCTGAAATCGCCCGACCCGGCGCTCAAGCCGATGATCGATCGCGCCCGCGCGAAGGAAACCGATCCGGCGTTGAAGCGCCGCCTCGACGCGCTATGGGCGATCGCCGCGCTGCACGATGCCGATCCGGCAAAGCGTCTCGAAGCCGTGCAGGTGGTGGCCGCGCGCCGCGACCTCGACATGATCGAACAGTTGCGTCCGCTCGTCGCGAAGAACGCGGACGGCAGTTTCGCCGAGCCCGACGCACGCGTGCGCGAAGCCGCGCAGCAAGGGCTCGACGCATTGCACGCGCTGCAGCGCCGCGGCGAGATCGCGGGCACCGTGTTCGCGGGCCTGTCGCTCGGCAGCGTGCTGCTGCTCGCGGCGCTCGGCCTCGCGATCACATACGGGCTGATCGGCGTGATCAACATGGCGCACGGCGAATTCCTGATGATCGGTGCGTACGCAACCTATGTCGTGCAGACGCTGATCCAGCGCTATGCGCCGGCGGCATTCGACTGGTATCCGCTCGTCGCGGTGCCGGTGTCGTTCGCGGCGGCCGCACTGGTCGGCATCGTGCTGGAGCGGCTCGTGCTGCGGCACCTGTACGGCCGCCCGCTCGAGACGCTGCTCGCGACCTTCGGCGTGAGCCTGATCCTGATCCAGGCGACGCGCATGCTGTTCGGCGCGCAGAACGTGCAGGTCGTGAACCCGTCGTGGATGAGCGGCGGCGTGACCGTGATGCAGAACCTGATCCTGCCGTACAACCGGCTCGCGATCCTCGCGTTCGCGCTCGCGGTCGTGTGCGTCGCCTGGGGCGTGCTGACGAAGACGCGGCTCGGCCTGTTCGTGCGCGCGGTCACGCAGAACCGCCGGATGGCCGCGTGCGTCGGCGTGAAGACCGCGCGCGTCGACGCGTATGCGTTCGCGTTCGGCGCGGGCATCGCGGGCCTCGGCGGCTGCGCGCTGTCGCAGATCGGCAATGTGGGCCCGGACCTCGGGCAAAACTACATCATCGATTCGTTCATGGCGGTCGTGCTCGGCGGCGTCGGCCAGATCGCCGGCACCGTGCTCGGCGGCTTCGGGCTCGGCCTCGTCAGCAAGGCGATCGAGCCGTTCTGGGGCGCCGTGCTCGCGAAGATCGCGGTGCTCGTGATGATCGTGCTGTTCATCCAGAAACGTCCGCAGGGCATGTTCGCCCCGAAGGGACGCAGCGCGGAGGCCTGACATGACTTCAATCACCGATTCGTTGTCGAACCCGATCGCCGACGCGCCGAAGCCCGCTGCCTCCGCGCGCGCAGACGGTTTCGCGCTCGGCCTGCCGCCCCGCCCCGCGCTGCTGTCGCGCCGCGCGTGGCTCGCGCTCGTCGCGCTGTGCATCGCGATCGGCATCGGCGTGCCGCTCGCCGCGCTGGTCGCGCCCGAGTCGAGCGCGTTCCATTTGTCCGCGTACGCGATGACGCTCACCGGCAAGCTGATGTGCTACGCGATCGCCGCGCTCGCGCTCGATCTCGTGTGGGGTTACTGCGGAATCCTGAGCCTCGGCCATGGCCTCTTCTTCGCGCTCGGTGGTTATGCGATCGGCATGTACCTGATGCGCGAGATCGGCCGCGACGGCAAGTACGGCAGCGACCTGCCCGACTTCATGGTGTTCCTCGACTGGCATCAGCTGCCCTGGTACTGGAGCGGCACTCAGCATCTCGCCTGGGCGCTCGCACTGGTCGTGCTCGTGCCGGCCGTGCTCGCATGGGTGTTCGGCTTCTTCACGTTCCGCTCGCGCGTGAAGGGCGTGTACCTGTCGATCATCACGCAGGCGCTGACGTTTGCCGCGATGCTGCTGTTCTTTCGCAACGAGACGGGTTTCGGCGGCAACAACGGCTTCACCGACTTCAAGCGCATCGCAGGGTTTTCGGTCACGTCGCCCGGCACGCGCACTGTGCTGTTGCTGCTGACTTTCGCGACGCTCGTGCTCGCGTTCATCGCCGCGCGCGCGATCGTCACCAGCAAGCTCGGGCGCGTGGTCACCGCGGTGCGCGACGGCGAGACGCGGCTGATGTTCCTCGGCTACAGCCCGCTCGCGTACAAGCTGTTCGTATGGACGCTGTCGGCCGTGCTGTGCGGAATCGCAGGCGCGTTGTACGTGCCACAGGTCGGCATCATCAACCCCGGCGAGATGTCGCCCGGCAACTCGATCGAAATGGCGATCTGGGTCGCGGTGGGCGGGCGCGGCACGCTGATCGGGCCGATCGTCGGCGCGTTCGCGGTGAACGGCGCGAAGAGCCTCTTTACCGCTTACTTCGCCGAGTACTGGCTGTTCTTTCTCGGGCTGATCTTCGTGCTCGTGCCGCTCTTGCTGCCGCGCGGCATCATGGGGCTCGTCGATACGCTGCTCGCAAAGGGGAAACGCGCATGAACGGCACGGCCCTCTACCAGTTCACGCCACCGGCCGAGGACGAGCTGCTGACCGTCAGCGGCACCGCATCGATGGGCCGCGTGGTGCCGCCCGGCATCGACACGTCGCACGGCACGATCCTCTACCTCGAGGACATCGAGGTGAGCTTCGACGGCTTTCGCGCGCTGAACAAGCTGTCGCTCGCGATCGACGCGGGCGAACTGCGCTGCGTGATCGGCCCGAACGGTGCTGGCAAGACGACGATGATGGACGTGATCACCGGCAAGACGCGCCCCGATGCGGGCAAGGTGTTTCTCGGCCAGACCATCGACCTCGCGCGGATGAACGAACCCGAGATCGCGCGTGCGGGGATCGGCCGCAAGTTCCAGAAGCCGACCGTGTTCGAACAGCATCCGGTGTGGGAAAACCTCGAACTGGCGATGCAGACCGACAAGGGCTGGCTCGCGTCGCTGCGCGCGCGGCTCGATCGCGCCGCGCAGGCGAAGATCGAGGAGACGCTCGCGCTGATCGGCCTCGAAAGCGACGCGTATCGCGCGGCCGGCGAGCTGTCGCACGGGCAGAAGCAGCGGCTCGAGATCGGCATGCTGCTAATGCAGCGCCCGGCTCTGCTGCTGCTCGACGAGCCGGCCGCCGGAATGACCGACCACGAGACGATGGAACTCGCGAAGCTGCTGAACACGCTGCGCGGCACCTGCTCGATGATGGTCGTCGAGCACGACATGGAGTTCGTCGCGGCGCTCGCGGGCGACACGGGCCGCGTGACGGTGATGGCCGAAGGCGCGGTGCTCGCGCAAGGCACGCTCGACCAGGTCAAGCGCGACGACGCGGTGATCGAGTCCTACCTCGGACGGTAATCCAATGCTGAAGATCGATGCACTGAACCAGTATTACGGCGGCAGCCATATCCTGCGCAACGTCACGCTGGCCGCCGACGACGGCAAGCTCACCGTGCTGCTCGGCCGCAACGGCGTCGGCAAGAGCACGCTGCTGCGCTGCCTGATGGGCGTCGTCGCCGCGAAGAGCGGCAGCGTGTCGTGGCGCGGCACGGCGCTCGGTGCATTGCCGCCGTATGCGCGCGTCGCGGCCGGCCTCGCGTACGTGCCGCAGGGCCGCGACATCTTTCCGCGCCTCACCGTCGAGGAGAATCTGCTCGTCGGCGCGGCGAGCCGCAAGGCGCCGTCGAAAGTGCCCGACCGCATCTACGACCTGTTCCCGGTGCTGAAGGACATGCGCGCACGGCGCGGCGGCGACCTGTCGGGCGGCCAGCAGCAGCAGCTCGCGATCGGCCGCGCGCTGATGAGCGAGCCGCAACTGCTGATCCTCGACGAGCCGACCGAGGGCATCCAGCCGTCGATCATCCAGGACATCGGCCGCACGCTGCGCCAGCTCGTCGACGAATCTAAAATGACCGTGCTGCTCGTCGAGCAGTATTACGACTTCGCGCGCTCGATCGCGGACCATTACTGGGTGATGAGCCGCGGCGAGGTCATCGCGGGTGGCGAGGCGCGCGACATGGAAACCAACGGCGTGCGCGAGCTGATCGCGGTGTAGCCGAGGAATGCGGCACGCGATGACGTTGCCGCGAGGTGCCGGCGATCGACGCATGTCGGGCGAACGTCGGCATCGCCGCCGCGCCGCCGCCCCTCCCCGTCGCCTCGTTCGGCATCCCGAACACCCAAGCGTATAGTGTTGCGGTAGCATCTCCGATCACCGCGCCCGTCTCCAGCTTCCCGCCGATGTCCGCCCTCGATTCCCACGCCCCGCTGTCCCGCCCCGCCGTCGCCAAGTCGTGGCGCGGCCGTCTCGAACTCGGTTTCGAGCGGCACGGCGCGCGCACGACGCTCGTCCACCGGCTGCACGACGGCCCGCTGCGCGTCCAGCGGCCGCTGTATCCGGAAGGCGACGCGATCTGCCACGCGGTCATCGTTCACCCGCCGGGCGGCGTCGCGGGCGGCGACCGGCTCGACATCGACATCACGCTCGGCGACGGCACGCACGCGGTGCTGACGACACCCGGCGCGACCAAGTGGTACAAGTCGAACGGCCTCGACGCGACGCAGCGCATCGGCATCACGGTCGGCGAGCACGCGAAGCTCGACTGGCTCCCGCAGAACAACCTGTTCTTCGACGCGGCCCACGCCGCGCTCGACTTCACGGTGACGCTCGGCGCCGGCGCGAGCGCGATCGGCTGGGACGCGACGCAGCTCGGCCGTCAGGCGGCCGGCGAAACGTGGTCGGCCGGCCGCATTGCGTCGGGTTCGGCACTCGTCGATGCCGACGGACGGCCGCTATGGACCGAGCGCGCGCTGCTCGACGCGCACGATCCGCTGCGCGGCGCGCTGCAGGGCCTCGGCGGCTTTCCCGTGTACGGCACGCTGTGGGCGGCCGGCGCCGCGTGCGATGCCGCGCTCGCCGAAGCGCTCGCCGCGCGGATGCCGTTCGACGACGCACTGCGCGCGGGCGCGACCTGCGTGACGCCGGGCGTCGTGCTGGTGCGCGCGGTATCGACGTCGATGGAAGCGTTGCAGCGTCACTTCGCCGACTGCTGGCTTTACCTGCGGCCGCTCGTGCACGGCGTCGACGCGCGGCCGCTGCGCCTCTGGCAGACCTGAGCGCGCGGCCCGCACGCACCGTTTCGGCGCAGCCGCGCCGCCCACCCTGCCCACGATTCATGCATCGCGCACCACGATCGCGCATCGAAGCCCGTTCCATCGACATGGCACGCACCTTGCTGCTTACATAACGGCTACACGACGCACGAAAAACGGCGCGGTGCTACGATGACCCGCGCCCCGGCTGGAACCCCGCGCACCGATAAAAATTACGTTTTCCTGAACGACTGCCTTCATGAAACTGACTCCCCGAGAAAAGGACAAGCTGCTGATCTTCACGGCGGCGCTGCTGGCCGAGCGCCGCCGCGCGCGCGGGCTGAAGCTCAACTATCCGGAAGCGGTCGCGTTCATCACCGCCGCGCTGATGGAAGCCGCGCGCGACGGCAAGACCGTCGCCGAGGTGATGCACTACGGCACGACGCTGCTCACGCGCGACGACGTGATGGAAGGCGTGCCGGAGATGATTCCCGACATCCAGGTCGAGGCGACCTTCCCCGACGGCACCAAGCTCGTCACCGTCCACCACCCGATTCCGTGACCGAGGTAGCACGCATGATCCCCGGCGAAATCCTCACCGACGACGGCGAGCACGAACTGAACGCGGGCCGCGCGACGGTCTCGCTCGTCGTCGCGAATACCGGCGACCGCCCGGTGCAGGTCGGCTCGCATTACCACTTCTTCGAAGTCAACGACGCGCTGTCCTTCGACCGCGCCGCCGCGCGCGGCTTCCGGCTCAACATCGCCGCCGGCACGGCCGTGCGCTTCGAGCCGGGCCAGACGCGCACCTTCGAGCTCGTCGAGCTGGCCGGCGAACGCGCCGTCTACGGTTTTCAGGGCAAGGTGATGGGGCCGCTGTAAGCCGCGCCCCGCTCTTCAGGAACAGCACATGACACTACGCTTGAGCCGCCGCGCATACGCGGAAATGTTCGGGCCGACGACGGGCGACCGCGTGCGGCTCGCCGATACCGAACTGCTGATCGAGATCGAACGCGACTTCACGACCTACGGCGAGGAAGTGAAATTCGGCGGCGGGAAGGTGATCCGCGACGGGATGGGCCAATCGCAGCGGGTGGCCGCCGACGTGCCCGACACGATCATCACGAATGCGGTGATTCTCGATCACTGGGGCATCGTGAAGGCCGACATCGCGATCAAGCACGGCCGCATCGCCGCGATCGGCAAGGCGGGAAACCCGGACATCCAGCCGGGCGTGACGATCGCGATCGGCGCGGCGACCGAAGTGATCGCCGGCGAAGGGCTGATCGTGACGGCCGGCGGCATCGACACGCACATCCACTTCATCAGCCCGCAGCAGATCGACGAGGCGCTCGCCTCGGGCGTCACGACGATGCTCGGCGGCGGCACGGGGCCGGCCACCGGCACCAACGCGACGACCTGCACGCCGGGCCCGTGGCACATGGAGCGGATGCTGCAGGCCGCCGACGGCTGGCCGATCAACCTCGGCTTCCTCGGCAAGGGCAATGCGAGCCTGCCGCAGCCGCTCGTCGAGCAGATCGCGGCCGGCGCGATCGGCCTGAAGCTGCATGAAGACTGGGGCACGACGCCCGCCGCGATCGACAACTGCCTGTCGGTCGCCGACGACACCGACACCCAGGTCGCGATCCACACCGACACGCTGAACGAAGGCGGCTTCGTCGAATCGACGGTCGCCGCGTTCAAGGGCCGCACGATCCACACGTACCACACCGAAGGCGCGGGCGGCGGCCACGCGCCCGACATCCTGAAGGTGTGCGGCGAGGCGAACGTGCTGCCGTCGTCGACCAACCCGACGCGCCCGTACACGATCAACACGCTCGACGAACATCTCGACATGCTGATGGTGTGCCACCACCTCGATCCGTCGATCGCCGAGGATCTCGCGTTCGCCGAATCGCGGATCCGCCGAGAGACGATCGCGGCCGAGGACATCCTGCACGATCTCGGCGCGCTGTCGATGCTGTCGTCCGACTCGCAGGCGATGGGTCGCGTTGGCGAAGTGATCATCCGCACCTGGCAGACCGCGCACAAGATGAAGGTGCAGCGCGGCGCGCTGCCCGAGGACGGCGCACGCAACGACAACTTCCGCGCGAAACGCTACGTCGCGAAGTACACGATCAACCCGGCGCTCACGCACGGCATCGCGCACGAAGTCGGTTCGATCGAACCCGGCAAGTGGGCCGACCTCGTGTTGTGGGAGCCCGCATTCTTCGGGATCAAGCCGTCGATGATCCTGAAAGGCGGGATGATCGCCATGGCGCAGATGGGCGATCCGAACGCGTCGATTCCGACGCCGCAGCCCGTCCACTACCGCGAGATGTTCGCCACGCGCGGCGGTGCGCTCGCGCGCACGTCGCTGACCTTCGTGTCGCAGATGGCCGCCGATGCGGGCATCGCCGAACGCTACGGGCTCGCGAAACGCGTCGTGCCCGTGCGCAACTGCCGCAACGTGACGAAGGCCGACATGATCCACAACGCATGGCGCCCGTCGATCAGCGTCGATCCCGAAACCTACGACGTGATCGCCGACGGCCAGCTGCTCACCTGCGAGCCGGCGACGGTGCTGCCGATGGCGCAGCGCTATTTCCTGTTCTGATTTCCGGTTTTTCGTTCCATGCGCACCCTCGACAAACGCATTGCCCCGAACGTGAAGCTCGCCGCGTCGCTCGTCGCGCGCGCGCCGACGCTCACGCTCGCCTATGACGCCCGCTGCAAGAGCCGCCTCGCGGCGACGCTCGACACCGGCGAGGACGTTGCGGTCCTGCTGCCGCGCGGCACCGTGCTGCGCGACGGCGACGTGCTCGTCGCCGACGACGGCGCGCTCGTGCGCGTCGCCGCGGCGCCCGAGACCGTGCTGCTCGTGCGTGCGGCCGATCCGCTTACGCTGATGCGCGCCGCGTATCACCTCGGCAATCGTCACACGCCGGTCGAGATCGGCGACGGCTACCTGAAGCTCGAAGCCGATCCGGTGCTCGCGGACATGCTGCGCCGGCTCGGCACGCAGGTCGAAGAAACCAGCGCACCGTTCCAGCCGGAAGCCGGCGCATACGGCGGCGGCCACAAGCACGGACACGACGCGACGTTCGCCGAGGATTACGCACTCGCGCAGCAGGTATTCGGCGAACATCACGGCCACTCGCACGATCACGATCATCAGCATGGTCCGGGCTGCGCGCACGGCCACCACGGTCATGACCACCACTGAGCTCGTCGCGCTGCTGCATCTCGCGTCGCCCGCGCTGCCGATCGGCGCGTTCAGCTATTCGCAGGGACTCGAAGCCGCACTCGACGCGAACCTGATCCGTGACGCCGACACCGCGCGCGACTGGATCGCGAGCGGACTGACCGACGTGCTCGCGCACGGCGAGCTGCCGTTCCTCGCGCACCAGCTCGCGCGCTGGCACGCGCACGACGCCGATGCGCTCACACGCGAGAATGCGTGGTTCGTCGCGAGCCGCGAATCGTCGGAGCTGCGCCGCGAAACCGAGCAGATGGGCTGGTCGCTCGCGCAACTCTGCGCGTCGCTCGAATGGGGCGATGCCGCGCGCCGCGCGACGCTCGCGTCGATCTCGCCGATCGCGCTGCCGACGGCGTTCGCCTACGCGGCCGCCGCGCACGATGCCGGCGCCGACGCGACGCTCGCCGCCTACGCATTCGGCTGGGTCGAGAACCAGACGTCGGCCGCGCTGAAAGCCGTGCCGCTCGGCCAGCTCGCCGGCCAGCGCATCATCGTCGCGCTGCGCGGCGCGATCGACGCGGCCGTGCGCCGCGCGCTCGCGACGCCGCCCGACGCCATCAACACGTTCGCGCCGCAGCTCGGCATCCTGTCCGCGCGGCACGAAACCCAGTATTCGCGGTTGTTCCGCTCCTGAATCCCACCCACGCCATGAACGCACCCGCTCTCTCCTCCGCTCGCCGCACCAAGAAACTGCCGCCGCTGCGCGTCGGCATCGGCGGCCCGGTCGGCTCCGGCAAGACCACGCTGCTCGAAATGCTGTGCAAGGCGATGCGCGAGCGCTACGACCTCGTCGCGATCACGAACGACATCTACACGAAAGAAGACCAGCGCCTGCTGACGGTCGCGGGCGCGCTGCCCGAGGAACGCATCATGGGCGTCGAGACGGGTGGCTGCCCGCATACGGCGATCCGCGAGGATGCGTCGATCAACCTCGAGGCCGTCGACCGAATGCTGTCGCGCTTTCCCGACGCCGACATCGTGTTCATCGAATCGGGTGGCGACAATCTCGCGGCGACGTTCAGCCCCGAGCTGTCGGACCTGACGATCTACGTGATCGACGTCGCGGGCGGCGAGAAGATTCCGCGCAAGGGCGGCCCCGGCATCACGAAGTCCGACCTGCTCGTGATCAACAAGACGGACCTTGCACCGCTCGTCGGCGCGAACCTCGACGTGATGGCGTCGGACACGAAGAAGATGCGCGGCGAGCGGCCTTACGTGATGACGAACCTGAAGGCGCTTGAAGGCGTCGCGGATGTCGTCGCGTTCATCGAGAAGAAGGGGTTGTTGACGGTTTGAATAAGTGTCCGGGCCGGCACTGCATGGCCTTTGCGTGCACAGCGGCGCGTGCGCTGCCGAAAGGTCCCTTGGCGACATTGTGCATTCAGTTGCACCTGGCTAGGATCGATTCCTTACATTTATCTGTAAGGATTTCGAAATGCCGATTCCCGCGCATATGTGGCTCAAGGATGATGGCGGCGCAGAGATCAGAGGCTCGTCAACCGTCCAGGACCGTGAAGGCAGCATTGAAATCATCAGTTTCGGCCACGGTGTGAATCTGCCGGTCGATGGCGCCAACGGCAAGATTACCGGCAAGCGTACACATTCACCGGTTGCGTTCGAAAAGGAATTCGACGCTGCGACACCGTATCTCTACAAGGCCGTGGCGACGGGACAAACGCTGCAATCGGCTGAAATCAAGTGGTATCGCATCAACGATGCAGGAAGGGAAGAAGCGTATTTCGTGATGCTGCTCGAAGGCGTCAAAGTCCGCGGCATCAACCCCGGCATGGCGAATACCAAACTGTCGCAGGTGTCCGCGCTCAATCATCTGGAAGCCGTCTCGATGATGTATGAACGCATCACCTGGCATTATCTCGACGGCAATGTCAAATACACAGATTCATGGAATGACATCGGATAAGCGGAGGTGGTCAATGGCTTATACCGGTAGATTTCTGGTGAATAACGACTTTTTGTCGCCCCTTACCATCGATGGCCTGGGTACGTTCGATGCGTTCTCTGGCCACGGCATCTATCGGAATCGAGGGGGCTGTACGGCGGTACCCGACAACGGTCCGATTCCTGCTGGTAAATACTGGATCGTCGATCGTCCTACAGGCGGTGTCGGGTCTCGAGCTTGGACCTCGATCAAGGACGCATATAACGCCTTAAAGGGCAGACCGTCTTACCATTCCGAATGGTTTGCACTATATCGGAGCGACAGCTTAATCGACGATTTTACTTGGATCAACGGTCTCCAGCGCGGTCAGTTTCGGCTGCATCCGACGGGTGGCGATGGGATTTCGCTAGGCTGCATTACTCTGCCGAGCCGTACGGATTTTCTGAGAATCCGAACAGCACTTTTGACCACAAACAAAATTGCAGCTGGCAATTCAGGGCTTGATGCATACGGAACAATTGAGGTCGTCGCGTATGGCAATACTTGCCCGTAGATTTTTCAAAATCACGCTGTTTATCGGCTTGTTTCTTCTATCCGTGCGCTGTATTGGTCGAAATGGGGCGATGCCGGAAAGCGTAGCACTTAGATGGTTGAGCATCGCGCAAAGCCTTGGTCTGCACGAAGCAGATGATGCCTATATCCTGGTGATGCTGATTCTTGATCTGCTTGCAGCAACGCTTGCATATATGACAATCACGAAGCTATGGAAGCATAATCGCAGCAAGAACGCCGCGTTGAGAAATAACGCCCGAGAATGATCACTCTCGTCCGTCGAATATTTAAGGTCGCGCTGTTCGTCGACCTATTCCGCCTCTCCGTACCGTTTGTCCACATATATCCTGTGACAATGTCAGAAAGCCAAGCGCTCGCTTGGCTACGCGCTGCAAATCGACTTGGCATTCGCGATCCCGATGATTTATACATTCCGCTCTTCCTGCTGACTAACCTTATCGTGGCAACGTTTTCGTATATGGCGATCAGGAAGCTACGGAGACACTATTGCGAGAAAAAACATGTCGGGAAATAATGCCTTGGAGTAACCGGATCCGCAGGCCTGTCAAAATCTCGACATTTATCGAACTGCTCGCTCTATCGCTTCGTTATGTCCGACCACATTCCTATGAATGGACAGAAAACAAGATGCGCACGTGGTTGTACACATCACAAGCGTTAGGTATTCGCGACCCCAAAGATTTGTATTTCGTGGTGTGGGCAACTATCGAACTGATCGCGACAGTGCTCGCTTATGTAGCGATTATGCGGCTGTGGCGACACCACCGAAAAAAGCATGTTGGAAAATAGCGACCAAGGATGACCGCACCAGAAACAAAGCCGCGCCCTTACCCGTCTCAAAGTTCGTTGGATACAACGGTCGACCTTCAACCCGTTGCAGCGCATTCGAGCGCGACGCGCTCGAATGCAAATCGCTACACTTAGTCGCCTTGGGCGTCCCGCCCATCCTGCATCGCACGCCCGCCGTTCTCCACCGGCGGCAGCAGCGCCGCGAGCACGTCGACCGAGCGCGCCGTCGCGCCGCGATGGCGCGACGCGAACGCGGCACCGGCCGCGCCCATCGCGATGCGCCGTGCCTTGTCGGCGAACAGCGCGTCGAGCACGTGCGCGAGATCGAGCGGATCCGCGACCTGCATCGCCGCACCGGCCGCGACCGCATCGGCGGTCGCCTGCGTGAAGTTGAACACGTGCGGCCCGATCAGCACCGGCACGCCGACCGCGCAGGCCTCGATCAGGTTCTGCCCGCCGAGCGGAAGCAAGCTGCCGCCGATGAACGCGACGTCGGCGGCCGCATAGTACGCGCCGAGCTCACCCATCGAATCGCCGAGCAGCACCGTCACGTCGGCCGGCAACGGTTCGGCCGCGGCGGGCCGACCCGCGGCGAGCGCCGCCGTGTCCGCACCCCACACTGAACGCCGCACACACTTGAACCCGTTGCGCTCGACGAGCGCCTCGACTTCGGCGAAGCGCTGCGGATGACGCGGCACAAGAATGAGGAGCGCGCCGGGCGTCTTCATCGCGGCGAACGCCTGCAGCACCAGCGCCTCCTCGTTCTCGCGCGTGCTGGCGGCGACCCACACCGGCCGCGTGCCGATCGCGTCGCGCCATGCATGGCCACGCGCCGCCAGCTCAGGCGGCGTCGTCATGTCGAACTTCAGGTTGCCGAGCACGGTCACGTTGCGTGCGCCGAGCGACGTCAGCCGCTCCGCGTCGGCCGGGCTCTGTGCAAGCACGCGCGAGAAACCGCCGAACACGTCGCGCGTCGCCGCGCCGAACTTCGCCGCACGTCGATGCGAGCGCGCGGACATCCGCGCGTTGGTCAGCACGAGCGGCACGTCCGCACGGCGGCACTCGTCGATCAGCGTCGGCCACACCTCGGTTTCCATCACGAGGCCGAGCGTCGGCCGCCATGCGCGCAGGAAGCGCCGCACCGCGCCCGGCATGTCGTACGGCAGATAGCAGCGCAGCACGCGATCGCCGAAGATCTGCTCGCCGGTCGCGCGACCGCTCGGCGTCATGTGCGTGAGCAGAATGCGCGCGTCGGGACGCGCATGCATCAGCGCGTCGATCAGCGGCTGCGCGGCGCGCGTCTCGCCGACCGACACCGCATGCACCCAGATCAGCGGCGTGCGATCGTCCGGCGACCGGCCCGCGACGTGGCCGAAGCGCTCGCCGATATGCTCGCGATAGCCGCGCTCCTTGCGCGAACGCACATAGAGCCGGATGACCGCGATCGGCGCGACGAGCCACCACAGCGCGCGATAGATCGCCCTCAGCATGCGCGGGCTCCGAAACCGTGAAGGATGCGGTGCGCGCTCAAACCAGCGCCCTGCCCTGCAGGCGCTCGAGAATCCCGAGCGGTGCACATTCGCGACGCACCATCGCGTCGACCGGCAGGAAGAAGGTCTGCTCGAGCATGAACTGGCCGGACATCACAGCGTGCGAAGTCTGGTCCGAGAAACATATCCACACGCTGCCCGGCGGAAACGGCATCGTCTGCTGCGGGCAGGTCTTCTGGTAGTCGAGATCGGCCTTCATGCTGTCGTGCAGGTTCAGCATCAGGTGGTCGTATGCGCTGCGCGGCGACTTCGTCACGTGCAGCAGGTTCAGCAGCCACGCCGAACCCGGGAACTGCGGCCGGATCTTCGGCAGGAAACGCTTCGCGACGTCCTCGAACGGCTCGCCGACGCGCCACACGCGCGGCTGGCCGGCCGGGTTCACGTTCGTGAACACGCGCAGGATCCGCTCGCCGTAGTTCGGCCGCGACGGGAACGCGTCGACGTGCAGCCGGCTGTCGTCCTTGCGCCACGAGGTCTGGCGCGTCTCGACCTGCATCAGCCGCAGGCTCGTCGGCGCGACGCGCAGCTTGCCGCGGTATTCGGGAAAGAGGCCGTCGACGAGCGTGCCGGCCTGCTGCTGGAAGCGCGCGACCAGCGCGCGCACGGCCGACTGCGTAACGCTGTCGCCGAGCACGCCGGCGAGCGCACCGCCGTTCGGCGCAAGGCTGATGTTCTTGCGTTTCGGATCGGCGAGCGCCGGATCGAGCAGCGCTTCCTCGCCGCCTTCGATCGCGAAGCGCAGGTGCGGGAAATACAGCACCTTGCCTTCCTCGACTGCGGCGAGCAACTGCTCGCGCGGCGCCGACAGGTTGTGTCCGCTCCAGTCGGCGGACGGGACTTCGATGATCTGGGATTCGCTCATGATCGGTTCGCGTGCGTGACGGGCAGGGCAGGCATGACGGGCATCACAGCAGACCGAAGCCCGCGAGCACCGCCTTCACCTGCGAGATCGACGGCGGCTGCCCCGCCGTGCCGAGGTTGACGACGTTCGGCGACCAGTAACCGCCGGTGCGCCAGGCCGTCGCGAAATTGTACAGTTCGACCGTCGGACGCTTCAGCGCGGCCGCGATGTGAACCAGACCTGTATCAACCCCGACCGTCGCGGCCGCGCCGTCGATCAGGCCGACGACGGCCGGCAGCGACAGTTTCGGCGGCACGATCGCCGCCGCGCCGAACTCCTTCGCGAGCCGCTCGCTGGTCGCGCGCTCCGCGTCGTTGCCCCACGGCAGCACGAGCGACGCACCGCGCCGCACGAGCGCCTGGCCGAGCTCGATCCAGGCGGCGTCCGGCCACTGCTTGTCGGCGCGCGACGTCGCATGCACGAACACCACGTACGGCACCGGCAGGTTCAGTCCGAGCGCCGCGACCGCGAGCGCCGCCGCACGCGTATCGAGGCCGAAGTCGACCGGATCGGCCGGCGTCGGCGCCAGGTCGCCCAGCGCGGCCGCGACCAGCTGGCGCGAACGCTCGACCACGTGCGTGCGCGGCGCGATCGGCACGCGCTTGCGATAGAAGAAACGCACCGGCCATTCGTAGCCCGCGCCGTCGGTGCGGTTGCCGAGGCCCGCGAGCGGGCCGCGCGCCCAGCTCGCGACCCACGCCGTCTTGATGAGCCCCTGGCAGTCGATCACGAGGTCGTACTGCTCGGCCGCGAGGCGCTTGCGGAACGCGCGGATCTCGCGCCACGTCGCACCCGAGAACGGCTTCTTGCGCCAGCGGCGCAGCGAGAACGGCAGCACGTCGCGCACGCCGTCGACGAGCCGCACGAGGTCGACGAAGCTCTCCTCGACGAGCCAGTCGATCTGCGCGTCGGGGTGGCGACGCCGGATATCGGCGATCACCGGCATGTTGTGCACGACGTCGCCCAGCGACGACACGCGCACGATCAGGATCTTTTGCACGCTGAAAAAACGCCGGCGGACGGCCGGCGACAGGCATAAAGACGCGATTTTATCGCGCCCGGGGGACCACACAGGCAAAAAGCGGCCGCACGCCGTCGGCGTGCGCCGCTTTTCGGGGATGGCGCGACGATCGTTCGACCATCGTCGCACCGGCGGCGGCCCGCAGGCCGCCGGGGTTCAGAACGGCAGCTTGACGTCCGGCTTCGCGGCCGTCAGCACGCGGCGGAAGTCGTCCTGGATGCGCTTGAGGCCTTCCTCGGTCTCGGATTCGAACCGCATCACGACGACCGGCGTCGTGTTCGACGAACGTGCGAGGCCGAAGCCGTCCGGGTATTCGACGCGCAGGCCGTCGATCGTCACGACCTCGTCCGCACCGTCGAATTTCGCTTCCTTCTGCAGCTTCTCGATCAGGCGGAAGTTCTCGCCTTCGTCGAGCCAGAGCTGCAGTTCGGGCGTGCTCATCGCGTCCGGCAGCGCGTTCAGCAGCGCGCTCGGATCGGCCGCCTTCGCGAGAATTTCCAGCAGGCGCGCGCCCGTGTAGAGACCGTCGTCGAAACCGTACCAGCGATCCTTGAAGAACACGTGGCCGCTCATCTCGCCCGCGAGCGGTGCGCCCGTCTCGCGCAGCTTCGCCTTCACGAGCGAATGGCCCGTCTTCCACATCAGCGGCTCACCGCCCTTCGCCTTCACCCACTGCGCGAGATGGCGCGTGCACTTCACGTCGTAGATGATCTGCGCGCCCGGGTTGCGCGACAGCACTTCCTCCGCGAACAGCATCAGTTGGCGGTCCGGGAAGATGATCTGGCCGTCCTTCGTGACGACGCCCAGGCGATCGCCGTCGCCGTCGAACGCGAAGCCGAGCTCGGCATCGGTGTCCTTCAGCGCCTGGATCACGTCCTGCAGATTTTCCGGGTGTGCGGGATCGGGGTGGTGGTTCGGGAACGTGCCGTCGATGTCGGTGAAACGCTCGACGAGTTCGCAGCCGAGCGCCTTGAACAGGCGCGTCGCGAGCGGGCCCGCGACGCCGTTGCCGGCGTCGACGACGAGCTTCAGCGGGCGCGCGAGCTTCACGTCGCCGACGATGCGCTCGATGTACTGATCGGCGACGTCGAATGCCTCGTACGAGCCGCTGCCCGTCTCGTAGCGCTCGTCGACGATGCGGCGGTACAGCGCCTGGATCTGCTCGCCGTAGATCGCCGCGCCGCGCAGCACCATCTTGAAGCCGTTGTAGTCGGGCGGGTTGTGGCTGCCCGTGACGACGATGCACGAATCGACGCGACGCTCGCCGCCCTTCAGCGCGAGCGGCACGCTCGCCGCGAAATAGCCGACCGGCGTGGGCACCATGCCGACGTCGACGACGTCGACGCCCGCCGCACGCAGGCCATCGGCGAGTGCGCCGACGAGCTCGGGCCCCGACAGGCGGCCGTCGCGCGCGACGACGACCGCGTCGCCGCCCTGTGCGCGCACTTCGCTGCCGAATGCCCGGCCGATCCCGCGCGCCGTGTCGGCGTCGAGCGTCTTGCCGACCACACCGCGAATGTCATATGCCTTGAAGATGGATTGGGAGATCATCGATTCTCTCTCGGTTGCGTGCATGGAAAATAATCTGGCCGCCTTTCGCGCATGCCCGGCATCATACCTGCGGGCCCGGCGCTGCAAGGAACGGGACGGCTGGAGCGGCCCCGATCCAACTTATAATCGCGGGTTTTGATGACGCGGATTCCGCCCATTTTAATGCCTAGCCGTTCCGCCGCCGCCACCCTGCCGCCTCCGGGCGCCCTGCCAGCCGCCTCGCGCGCGTGCGGCTGCCCCGCATGCTGAAGCGATTCGGCAACCCGGACGTCGCGAAGGCCGTCGCGAACCTCGTCTGGCTGGGGCTCGAACGGCTCACGCAGATCGGCGTCGCGATCGCGATCAGCGGTCTTCTGGCCCGTTATTTCGGGCCGGACGTGTTCGGCAAGTGGCAGTATGCGAATACGCTTCTCCTCGTACTGGCGCCGCTCACCTGGGTGTGCGGCGCCGAAATCCTGGTTCCGACCATCGTCCAGCGCCCGCCCGCGCAACTCGGCGCGGTGCTCGGCAGCGCATTCGCGCTGCGCATCGGCGTGTCCGCCGCCGCGCTCGTCGCGACCTGGGTCGCGATCGGCGCCGGCGCGTTCGACCCGCTCGTCGGCGCGATGCTCGCGGGCCTCGCGGTCACGATGGTGTTCCGCGAGCCGTTCGTCGGCGTGATCAACGCGTGGCTGCAGAGCATGACCTACAGCAAGCCGCAGCTCGTGACCAGCATGGTCACCGCGCTGGCGAAGGCGCTGTGCGTCTGGCTGCTGGTCCGCGCGGCCGCCGGCCCTGCCCGCTTCGCGTGGCTGTGGGCGCTGGAGGCCGCCGCGATCGGCTTCGCGCTGCTGCTCTACTACCGCCATCGTAACGGCGGCACGCTCGGCTGGACGTTCGACAAACCGCTGTTCGGGCACTTCGCCACCGCCGGCACCGTGTTCTGGCTCGGCCTGATCTGCATGTATCTGTTCCTGAAGCTCGACCGCCTGATGCTCGAGCGTCACGTGTCGTTCGCCGACCTCGGCCGCTATTCGGCGGCCCAGCAGCTCAACGAGAACTGGATCACGCTCGCACTGATGCTCGCGCAGACCATCGCGCCCGCGTTCGTGTACCGCGTGCAGGACGTCGCGCGGCTGCGCCGCAACATCGTCCGGCTGATCGCGATGACCGCCGGCCTGATGACGGCCGGCGCGCTGGTGCTGGACGCGGCCGCGCCGCTTATCGTCGGCAAGGTGTTCGGCCGCGGCTACGAGGCGTCGGTCGACATCTTCCGCTGGGCCGTCTGGCTGTCCGTCCCGGCCGGCATCGAGGCGATAGGCAATCTTATCGTTCTCAAATATCAAGCAAAATTCGTGTTGCTGGCGAAATGGGTGCTCGCGCTCGCGATCGCCGCGCTCGTCAACGTGTTCGCCATCCCCCGGCTCGGCCTGTACGGCGCGCTCGTCGGGCTGGCGGCCGGCTATGTTGCCGCCGCCGCCGTTAATTTTTATTACATTCGTATCAAGCTGCGCCCATGACGTCTCCCGATTGCCCGCCCCCGCTCGACGACGTGGCCGTGCTGATGCCGGCCTACAACGGCCACGACGACGTCGTGCGCACCCTCGCGTCGTTTCGTGAGGCCGCGCCGGTGCACGTGCTGATCGTCGACGACGGCAGCACGCCGCCGATCGCGGTGCCCGACCTGCCCGGCCTCGCGGTCGAAGTGCTGCGCATGCCGCAAAACGGCGGCATCGAGCGCGCGCTCGAGACCGGCATCGACGCGCTCGCGGCGCGCGGCTTCCGCTATGCGGCCCGCATCGACGCCGGCGACCTCGCCGCGCCGCAGCGCCTCGCGAAAGAGCGCGCGTATCTCGACGCCCACCCGCGCGTGGCCTGCGTCGGCATGTGGACCCAGGTCGTGTCGCGCGCCGGCGAGCCGCGCTTCATGCTGACGCCGCCCGCCGATCCGCGCACGCTGCGCCGCACGCGCTTCCTGCGCTCGCCGCTCGTGCATCCGTCGGTCATGTTGCGCATCGACGCGGTGCGCGAAGTCGGCAACTATCGGGCGAAGTACCGCGCGGCCGAGGATCTCGATCTTTTTTTACGGTTAATGCAACGCTACGATTGCGCGAACCTGCCCGAGCTCGGCCTCTACTACGAGCTCAACGAGGGCGGGATCAGCGCGACCAAGCGCCGCCGCCAGCTGATATCGACGCTATCGCTGCTGCTGCGACACTTCAACGCGCTGAACCCGTACGACTGGGCCGGCCTCGCCAAGAATCTGCTGCATTTCGTGACGCCGTACCGCACGCTGCAGCGGATCAAGCGGACGCTGTTCGCGGCGCGCCCGTCCGCGTAGTCCGCATCCGGCATTTTCGACGCTTTATTTTTTCTTTTTTTTCATGTCCGCTACCTCCTCGCTGCGCATCGCGCTCGTCTGCAACACGGCCTGGGCGATCTACACGTACCGCCACGGGCTGATCCGTGCGCTCGTCGCGCGCGGCGCCGAGGTCATCGTGATCGCGCCGCACGACCGCACAGTGCCGCTGCTCGAACAGATGGGCTGCCGCTACGTCGCGCTCGCCGTCGCGTCGAAAGGCACGAGCCCGCGCGAGGATCTCGGCACGCTTGCCGCGCTGGTGCGCCATTACCGCGCGCTCAAGCCCGATCTCGTGTTCCATTACACGATCAAGCCGAACATCTACGGGTCGATCGCGGCGTGGCTCGCGCGCGTGCCGTCGATCGCGGTCACCACCGGCCTCGGCTACGTGTTCATCCAGAAAAGTCGCGCGGCCAGCGTCGCGAAGCGCCTGTACCGGTTCGCGTTCCGCTTTCCGCGTGAAGTCTGGTTCCTGAACCGCGACGATCTCGCGACCTTCACCGACGAGCAGTTGCTTGCGCACCCCGACCGCGCGCGGCTGCTGCACGGCGAAGGCGTCGACCTCGAACAGTTCGCGCCGGCGCCGCTGCCCGCCGGCCGTGGCCCGGTGTTCATCCTGATCGGCCGGCTGCTGTGGGACAAGGGCGTGCGCGAATACGTCGAGGCAGCACGCGTCGTGCGGGCCCGCTACCCGGATGCGCGCTTCCAGCTGCTCGGGCCGCTCGGCGTCGACAATCCGAGCGCGATCGGCCGCGCGGACGTCGACGCGTGGGTCGGCGAAGGCGTCGTCGAGTATCTCGGCGAGGCGCACGACGTGCGCCCGCACATCGCGGCGGCCGATTGCGTCGTGCTGCCGTCGTACCGCGAGGGCGTGCCGCGCACGCTGATGGAAGCGTCCGCGATGGGCCGCCCGATCGTGGCGACCGACGTGCCGGGCTGCCGCGACGTCGTGGCCGACGGCGAAACCGGCTTCCTGTGCCGCGTGCGCGACAGCGCGAGCCTCGTCGAGCAGTTGATCCGCATGATCGAACTCGGGACCGCCGGGCGCGATGCGATGGGCGCGCGCGGTCGCCGCAAGGTCGCCGCTGAATTCGACGAGCAGCAGGTCGTCGAACGTTACCGGCAGACCATTCATACATTGACCGGCATCACACTCTGAAGGAGCGCATCAGCATGACCGCTAAAGGCACCATCCTCGTTACCGGCGGTGCGGGCTACATCGGCTCGCACACGGCCGTCGAGCTGCTCGACAACGGCTACGATGTTGTGATCGTCGACAACCTCGTCAACAGCAAGGCCGAGTCCGTCCGGCGCATCGAACGGATCACGGGCAGGACGCCCGCGTTCCACCAGGTCGACGTGTGCGACGAAGCCGCGCTCGCGAAGGTGTTCGATGCACATCCGATCACGGGCACGATCCATTTCGCGGCGCTCAAGGCGGTCGGCGAATCGGTCGCGAAGCCGCTCGAGTACTACCAGAACAACCTCGGCGGACTGCTCTCCGTGCTCAAGATCATGCGCGAGCGCAACGTCAAGCAATTCGTGTTCAGCTCGTCCGCCACCGTGTACGGCGTGCCGGAGCGCTCGCCGATCGACGAATCGTTCCCGCTGTCCGCGACCAACCCGTATGGCCAGTCGAAGCTGATCGCCGAGCAGATTCTGCGCGATCTCGAGGTATCGGACCCGTCGTGGCGCATCGCGACGCTGCGCTACTTCAACCCGGTCGGCGCGCATGCGAGCGGGCTGATCGGCGAGGACCCGGCCGGCATCCCGAACAACCTGATGCCGTACGTCGCGCAGGTCGCGGTCGGCAAGCTCGAGAAGCTGCGCGTGTTCGGCTCCGACTACCCGACGCCGGACGGCACCGGCGTGCGCGACTACATCCACGTCGTCGATCTCGCGAAGGGGCACATCGCCGCGCTCGACGCGCTCGCGAAGCGCGATGCGAGCTTCGTCGTGAACCTCGGCACGGGCCAGGGCTACAGCGTGCTGGAAGTCGTGCGCGCGTTCGAGAAGGCGTCGGGCCGCCCGGTGCCGTACGAACTCGTCGCGCGCCGCCCGGGCGACATCGCCGAGTGCTACGCGAATCCGCAGGCCGCCGCCGACCTCATCGGCTGGCGCGCGACGCTCGGGATCGAGGAGATGTGCGCCGACCACTGGAAATGGCAGGAGGGGAACCCCCGCGGTTTTGTATAATCCGCTGTCCATTTTTCGAGCGATCCCATGCTCAGCTTCGCGTCCGGCTTCATCGTCTCCCTGCTCGTCACGCTGTTCATCGTGCGCTATGCGCATCTGCACGAGAAATTCTCGATCGACAGCGATCTGGCCGGCGTGCAGAAATTCCACGTGCGGCCCGTGCCGCGCGTCGGGGGCATCGGGATCCTCGCCGGCGTCGTCATTGCCGCGCTGCTCCTGACCCGGCGCTATCCAACGATCGCCGGCAGCATTCTCGGCATCGTGGCCTGCGGGCTGCCGGCGTTCCTCTCCGGGCTCGTCGAGGACCTGACCAAGCGCGTGTCGCCGCGCGCGCGGCTGCTGTGCACGATGGGCGCGGCCGCGCTGGCGTTCTGGCTGCTGAACATCGCGGTCACGCGCATCAGCGTGCCGCCGCTCGACTTCCTGCTCCACTACGTCGCCATTTCGGCGTTCATCACGGTGCTCGCGGTTGCCGCGCTGGCCAACGCGATCAACATCATCGACGGCTTCAACGGTCTCGCGTCGATGGTCAGCTTCATGATGTTCGCGTCGCTCGCCTACGTCGCATTCCACGTCAACGACCCGGTCGTGATGTCCGCGTCGATCATCATGATGGGCGCCGTGCTCGGCTTCTTCCTGTGGAATTTCCCGGCCGGCCTGATCTTCCTCGGCGACGGCGGCGCGTATTTCATCGGCTTCATGCTCGCCGAGCTCGCGATCATGCTGGTGATGCGCAATCGCGAAGTGTCGGCGTGGTATCCGGTGCTGCTGTTCATGTATCCGATCTTCGAGACGTGTTTCTCGATCTATCGGAAGAAGTTCATTCGCGGGATGTCGCCGGGGATTCCGGACGGCGTTCACCTGCACATGCTCGTGTACAAGCGGCTGATGCGCTGGGCCGTCGGGACGAAGCATGCGCATGACCTCACGCGGCGGAATTCGCTCACTTCGCCTTATTTGTGGCTGCTGTGCCTCGTTGCCGTGATTCCGGCGACGCTGTTCTGGCGACACACGGTGCACCTGTTCGTTTTTGTGGTGCTGTTCGCGCTGACCTATGTGTGGCTGTATATCAGCATCGTCAGGTTCCGGGTGCCTCGGTGGATGGTGGTGAGGAAGGAGAAGCGCGGGCATTGAGGGGGGCGGGTCAGCCGGCGCGCTGCCGGTTCGCGCGGCAACGCGTGCCGCGCCCCGATGATGGACGAGCCGCCGTTGCCGACAGGATCATGACGGCACGGCGGCGGCTCGACGAACGGTCGACTAGCTTCCCGCGGAATTCGAGCTCCAGCCCGGCACTTGCGTATAGATCACGACGTTACCGTCGTCCTGAATGTAGGTAACTGCCCCCGGATTTCCACCGGTGCTGGAATACCAGAGCGGTGCCCCCGCTGAACTGTAGACCACCAGGTTGCCGTCCGTTTGCATCGTCGCGTAGGCCCCCGGGTGATTGTAGGTACCCGAACTCCACACCGGAACGCCCTGGCGTAGCAGCACCAGATTCCCGTCGCCCTGCATGACGAGCACGTTTGCGCCGTTGCCCGATGCAAAACTCTGCCCGCTACCAAGCGTGACGCCGCCCTTCCAGACCGCGGGACCGCTCGAGGAACTCGCCAGGCCCATCGCGGAAGTCGCCGTGGCAAATACCGGCACCGACAACCGGTAGATCACCATGTTGCCGTCGTCCTGAATGACAAGACTCTGGCCATACAAGGTGCCATTGGTCGACGAGAACCACAAAGGCTTGCCGCTCGTGCCGTAGATGACGAAATTGCCGTCGGTCTGAAACACGGCATAGGCGCCGGTGTTTCCGTTGGTCCCCGAGTTCCATACCGCAGCACCACTGGTCGCGTTGTAAAGCACGAGGTTGCCGTCATTCTGCATGACCAGTCGATGGCTTTGGGACGCCGAGTACACGGTTTGTCCCGGCTTGAGCGTCGTCCCTTCACCGATGGTGCCGCCATAGATCGGTGTCGTCGGCGCGCATATCGACGATTGCAGCGTGGTGACGATCGGCGTGCCCCAGCCGGTCACGAAGTCCCAGCCCGAACCGGCACTGTATGCGCCGTTACTGCCGTAGGTGATGTCGCGGAAGATCGACGGTGTCGTGGCTTGTGCACTGTAAATCGTCGGTGCCGCGAAGCCGGGGTTCGTCGCGCAGCTGCCGGACAAGAGACGCGCCCAGGTCGCGGCAAACAACGGCGCGGACAGGCTCGTACCGCCCAGCGTCTCGAGTTGTCCGCCCACGATGATCTGCGCGCCGCTGTTGGGATCGGCGTCGAACGCGAGATCCGGCAGGCCCCGGAACGCCCGTCCCTTGAGTTGCGGTACGTTCGACTGCCAGGTCGGAATCGGCTCGAATCCGCTGCTGCCGCCACCGCCGGAGCCCCAGGCCATCTCGCCGCCATAGCTGCCGTTCCCGTTCGTATAGAGGCTGGTGCCGCCGACGGCCACGACGTAGGGCGAGCTCGCCGGATATTGCACCGACGTGCCGCTGCAGCCGTACGCAACGCTACCCGAATCGCCCGTGCTGACCGAAAAGGTCTGCCCCTGTGCGACGGCCATTTCGAACAGCACGTCCATCGAGGCGGTCGGCGCCCAGTTCTCGCATCCGCCGATCGACATGTTGACGACCTGCGCGGCGTTGTCCGACACGGCGCGATTGATCGCGAGCGCCATGTCGCTCCATGCGAAGGACGGCGCAACATAGAAGTTGATTTGCTTGACGCCGCCGGACATCCCGACGATGGTCTGGCTGTCGAGTGACCATTCGACGTTCGCGCTCGTGTCGGCGCTCGGCGTTCCGGCGTTGATCACCGAAACGGGTACGGCGGGCAACCGGTTGTTGGTTTCGAACGTCGTCAGGTCGATGACGGGCTGCGTCAGGTTCCCTTCCGCGATGATGCCCACCGTGGTGTTGGCGGCCGTCGGCGCGCTGCCGACGGAATAGATGCCCGGAAACTGCGTCGGGTTGTGACCCACCATGATTGCATTGGTCGTCGGCGACGTGTTTGCGGTTGGCGTACGAGCGCCCACAGACGCGCGCACGAAGTGCGGATGCAGACGCGTCGCGGTATCGAGCCCCAGAACCGCTTGGACGACACCGCCGAGTGCGTCCGGCACCGTCTCGGGGGCGGTGTTGATATGCGCGCGGCTGCCGTCCGCCATCGCGACGGGCACCAGCGTCGTCTTGAACACGCCGGATATCACGCCGGCCGGCGCATCGGCTTCGACGATCATGTTGTTGCCGGCAACGTTGATGTTCGTGAAGCCCTTACTTCCCAAATAGGCCTTCACCAAGGCGACCTGATCGGCAGTGGGCGCGTAGCGCGCGGCGATCTGCGCGGAGGTCAGCACGGCGCCGAAGCTGGCGCTGCCGGGCGTTCGCGCGTCCTGCACGAAGCGATGCAGTGCGGCTTCGTCGTTCGGCTTGAGTATGAGCACAACATGGACCGGCGCCGTCGCACTCATCGGCGCTGCACTCACCACGTTGCCGGTGGCGCGCAGCGCCGACAATTTGCCGACCTGCGCAGTGGCGGTGACGGTCGACGCCGTCGGACTCTCGTCGCCGCCACACCCCGCGAGCGCGAACACCATGAGTGCTGCGCTCATTCCCCTTGCAATATGTTCCGCTTTCATCGGATTGGTATGGACCGTTGATCTCGTATTTGGCTTTTCACCTTTGTTCTTTACGGCAATCGGACGGCTACCTTGAGGAAAACATAGGAAGGAATCGACGGGTAGTCAAATGACCGAAGCGGGTCGATATGGGTGAACGCGAACGGAACGATCGGTGTGTCGATCGGGACGATGGCGCCGCGTATATGCCGGAGTTGACATTCCGATCACGGGACGAACAAACACCGCCCCCTCATACCACTCGTGATATATCACTCGTGGCCGTTCGCCAGGCACGGCCTACACACTGAGCGAGTGAGTACCCCAAGGGTCCGACCGCATACGGGGTAGGCGAAAATACCGGTATCGAGGCGCTTACCGTAGGGAAAACGTCATGAGCGTTCTTCGATGCCCCGACGACGTTCAAGCGCATCTCTCAGCACCGCGAGTTGGTCATAGTCCAAGCCCTGAATGAATCTGTCTGTCCTCTGCCCGTCCTCGACAATCTCGTCCCTTACCCAAAGCGAATACAGTGCAGGATCCGCCCCTCGCTGTCGCAACGCTCGCTCAAGGTCCTGAGCGCGATATCCTACACGCCAGCGAATATCATCGCCCTCTTTCCAACGAAACTGAACCGGTTTGATCGATGCGAATGCGTCCAGCAATACTTCGTCAATTTCTCGAAAGTCGGCCTTATAAGTCTCATCGGAGGTATTGACTACTCCGCTTGACACATAGACTGATAACCACGGATTTTGTTGACTACCACAATTGTAGGCACTGCCTTTTGCAGGGTAGAGATGACCGTCGTGGTCGATTACAAGACGATCAATCACTGCACCTGCGCGAAAGCTAGAAAAAACCAGATCGGATGCCTCATTGCCAGCCGTGCCGCTTACCAATCTCGCCTGAACGCTTGCATAAAGACCGGTATATGTCGAGTACGGACCACTCCATTGATACGACGGCCCAACACCAGGCGCAACGCCGCTTTGACTGACGATATTGAAATCAGAGAGAAACTGACTCGGGTTCGCCGAACTAGCCCCGCCATAAAAAGTGGGGGCAACGACACTGACAATCTTTTTGATCGCATCCGACGCAAAATTCCATGGAATTCCCACGCCATTATTGAAGTAAGGGGTACTTATCGAACTTCCGCGGAGCGTTCCCGCCCCGAATGCAACTCCAACCGCGCCACTATGAAAACTGTCGTTTACAGATCGCAACTGACCGGAGCCGACACTAATACATGAGCCGATGCAGTTGTAGTTACCATTGACAGACCTGACCTCCGGCCAGTTCGCGCCACTCCCGCCAATTGGTTCAATATTAATTGAAACAGCCGTCTGGTAACTGTTGACCATACACCCTTCCATATGCGTGTATGTGCTGGCTCCAATGATATTGAACGCCGTCTGCTGACCGACACCGGGGCCATCGGCCTGGCAGGCGAGGAACTCGATATTTGCGGTTGAGGAACACTGGTAAGCGATCCCATATCCATACGAAAAGCAGCTCACGAGTTGCGACCAGTCATCCACATTTTCGAGGGAAAATGCGACGCCTGCACGCGACAGGTTTGCACCTGACACACCGGATGCATGAACGGTAAGGAACGGCCAACAGTGCACGCTATAGAGTCGGCACAAATCGTACGCACCATTGATGTACACACCGTACTTGCTATCGATGCGCACATTGCTCATATAAAAACGACCTTGCGTATTACTCTGATTCGCTAGAACGTTGATCGCTTGGCCATGGCCGAGCAGCATCGTATTCGTGATCGAACAACCGGCATCGACCACTGAAACCCCAACCCCGACCATCTGACCGACCACCGCCGTCGCCTGCGTATCATTTGTTACTGGCAGCGATAGTCCGCCTCGAATGATCAGCAGCTTGTCCAATGACGCGCCTCGAGCCAGATTGATAACGCCGCTCGATTGAAGCCTTATTTGTGATCCCCATGTGTAATAATTCTGAGCACTACCACTGAGCGACTGCTCCGGATTCTGCAACTCCCCCGCAAGACAGCAATTTTGAGGAACACTAATAGTTGAAACATTGTAGATTTTGGCAGCGACCGCCGTTTCCCCAGACAACCCAAACGCAGCTAGGCAGCGATTTATTGCATCCGTGTCGTCTGCAGCTCCATCGCCCTTTGCTCCAAATTGCTCAACCGCGACGAATCCACCGATGACTTGCAATTTCCATCGCGCCCCGTCGCTCGCAACAATGACAGTACCTCCGTTATCAGGCGAAGTGATATCAGTTGCATCGTAATGGTACAAACCACCGCCACCATCCAGCATCGAATAATACCCCTGAACACAGGCACTTGCGAACTGCGTATGATCGGTGCTCCGAAGTGCGGATATATTTTGCACAGCGACGACGTTTATTGCCATGTCTTTTTCTCCACCGGAGTTAATGTCAATTTAATTTGATCACAAACCCTTGGAAGAGAACAGATTTTTCGAATATTTTTATTATCGCCCAGGTCGCCTTCTCCCGCCCAATCGAAAAACTCACCATCGCGAGCGCGGACATTTCCCACCGCATTTAAAAATAATCTTCACGCGAAATTATGGAACGCGTTTCATTCCCCGGCAAATAAAAAAAGCGCCTCAAGGGCGCTCTTTTTTCTCGGCGTGTCCGACACACGCACGCGGCACTGATGCTCACTCGTTCGACACCGCCCGCGCGTCCGGCACACTCTGCAGCACAGGCGCAGCCGTCGACTGGTATTCCGGCACCCAACGTCGCAGATCGCGCCGGACTTCATCGTCGCTCAGCACGCGATTCTGCATCAGCCACGGCAGTAATTCGTCGAGCAAGTGATCCGGCACTTCGCGCGCACGTGCGATCCGCAGCTTGGGGTGCGGCGTGCGGGTCGTCGTCTCATCGTCCGCGAGCAGTTCCTCGTACAGCTTTTCGCCGGGCCGCAACCCCGTGAACTCGATCCGGATCTGCCCCTCCGAGAAGCCGTAGAGACGAATCAGGTCGCGAGCGAGATCGACGATCTTGACCGGCTCGCCCATGTCGAGAATGAAGATCTCGCCGCCATGGCCCATGCTCGACGCCTGCAGCACGAGTTGCGACGCCTCCGGAATCGTCATGAAGAAGCGTGTGATCTCCGGGTGCGTGACCGTCACCGGCCCGCCCTTCGCGATCTGCTGCTGGAACTTCGGAATCACGCTGCCGGCACTGCCAAGAACGTTGCCGAACCGCACGGTCTCGAACTGCGTACCGCCGCTTGTCTGCTGCAGAGCCTGGCACGCCATCTCGGCAAGACGCTTGCTCGCTCCCATGACGTTGGTCGGATTGACGGCCTTGTCGGTCGAAATCAGCACGAAATGACGGACGCCGTGGCGAATCGCCGCGCGCGCGACACGATACGTGCCGAGCACGTTGTTGCGCAGCGCCTGCCACGCATTGTGCTCCTCCATCAGCGGCACGTGCTTGTATGCTGCCGCATGGAACACGATGTGCGGCGCATAACGCGACATCACCTGGTCGAGCAGCAGCGAATCCTTCGCGTCGCCGATGATCGGCAGGACGGGCTGGTCGGGGAAGCGCTCCCGCAACTCCTCGGCGAGCCGGTACATCGCGTATTCGGACAAATCGAATGCGACGAGCTGTGCCGGCGCAAAACGGAGGATTTGCCGGCACAGCTCGGAGCCGATCGAACCGCCCGCGCCCGTCACCATCACGACGCGGCCACGCAACAGCGCTTCGACGTGCGGCGTGTCGATCGTCACGGCATCTCGGCCGAGCAAGTCCTCGAGGTCGATATTGCGCACCTGCGACAGGAACCCCTGCCCCGGCATCAATGCGGTCAGCGACGGCAGCACCATCGCCTTCACGCCGGCGCGCACGCATAGCGTCGCCACGCGGCGCTGCGTTTCGACGGACGCAGACGGAATCGCGATGATCGCGTATTCGACCTTCATCGCGTCGGTCCAGTGCTTCAGGTCATTGAACGAGCCGAGCACCTTGTAGCCGTAGATCTCGCGCCCATGCTTCGTGACGTCGTCGTCGAGCAGGCCGACGAGGCGCCACTCGCCCGAGCGCGACAATTCGCGCGCGAGGCTCGCGCCCGCCGTGCCGGCACCGAGAACGAGCACGGGCTTGCCCTGTCCGACCAGGCCACCGTACAGATAGAACTCCTTGGTCGCCCGGTAGAGCGCACGGGCGCCGCCCATCAACAGGAACAGCATCAGCGGCGATACGAGCAGCACCGAACGCGGGATGATCGGCGACGGCTGGAACATCACGGCCCCGATCATCACGATCACGCCGCCGCCGGCAACGGCCTTGGAGATTCGCATCAGGTCGGGGAGACTTGCGAACACCCACAGCCCGCGGTAAAGCCCGAACACATGGAACATCAGCGCGTAGACCGGCAGCGTCCAGGCGAGCGCGGTCATCGCGCCGCTCAGGAAATCGGACGGAACGCTACCGTTAAAACGAACGAGATAAGCGAACAACCACGACGCGACAACCGCCGTCAGGTCGAACAGGAAAGCACTCAGCGACAGCCACGATGCTTTGGATCGCAACATCGGCAGGAAACCTCAAGAGTTGTTTTCGGTGGTCGACTGAAACCGGCGCCAGCGCACGTCGATCACCAATCCGATACATGCGAGAACGCCATACCATGCGAAAAACGACAGCCATTGCTGCTGTTCAGGGCGGCCCTTTGCCCATACGGCGACGAGAATGCCGCCGAGCATGATGAGGTACCAATAAAGCGCGGTCCGTCGGTGACCTACCCCCGAGCGGACCATCTTTTGATAATAGTGCTCCCGGTGCGCTTGCCAGAACTTTTCGCCGCGTAACAAACGTCGCAAAAGTGTTACAGATGCGTCAGCAATAAAGGGCGCGAACACAAGCGCAGGAAACCAGATCGGCCAGGCATCGGCGCGCCATCCCCAGTAGCCGACCGCACCCGCCATGAATCCCAGCGGAATCGAGCCAGCGTCGCCGAGAAACAGGCGGGCCGGATGAAAGTTGAGCAACAGGAAGCCAAACGCCGCACCGGCCACGGCCGCGCCGGCCATGGCGAGATCGGGCAACGGACTCGCAGCGGTCAGTGCCGCGATCGCATAAGCACCGAAGCCGAATAGCGCCATGCCGCCCGCGAGGCCGTCGGCACCGTCCATGAAGTTGTACAGGTTCGTCAGCCAGACCATCACGAAGCCGACACCGACGAGCAGCCACCATGGCGCATCGGCCGGATAGACGACGATCAGCGCAACCACTGCCGCGAGGTGAGCGGAGAACCGCACACGGGCCGGCAACCCGCGCCGGTCATCGATCTGCGATATCGCGGCCAGCCCCGCGGCGGCGGCGGCAATCAGCCACAACGCCGGCGCAAGCGCTAGCAGCGCGACAATGCAGACCGGGACGATACCCCACCCGCCGACGCGCGGCGTCGGCAGCGTATGCAGCGAACGATCGTTCGGAATATCGGTAGCGAGGCGCCAGGCTAGGCCGGTCGCCAGCAGCATGCGCAGGATGGCCGTCGATGCAATGGCGGCGGCCAGCGCCACCACGACCGCGGAAGGCCATGTGGAAATTGGGAGATGCATGTCGACTATTGTTGTGTATCGCGCGAACGATACCATGCGGCGGTCGCTTCGAGGCCCTGGCGGGTGGTATAGGGCGGATGCCAGCCGAGCACGCGCGTGATCCGGCCAGTGTCAAGCTGCAGGCTACCGGTCAGGCGGTCGACGACCGCACGGCGGCCCGTCAACGTCCCGATCATACGCAGCAGCATCGGCGGCACCGCGATCAGCCGTGCCGGCTTGCCCAGCGTGTCGCCTACGAGACGCAGCAGACCCGCGACCGACGGCGCTTCGTCGTCGGCGACATGAAAGCATTCGCCTGCCGCACGGGGGTCGATTGCACAATGCAGCAGCGCATCCGCGAGGTTTTCGACGTAGACGATGCTGCGGCGCGCCGAGACGGCACCGAGCGGCAACGGTATTCCTCGCGCGACCGCATCCATCATCCTCAGGAAATTGGCGCGGACCGCCGGGCCATACACGAGCGGAGGACGAACGACGACGACGTCGAGCCCCGCCGACGCGCCGAACTGCGCGAGCTGTCGCTCCGCACGCAGCTTCGAGCGACCGTATGCATCCTGCGGATCGGGTTCGGATACTTCCGAAAGCGGCACACCGTCATCGCCTTCGCCGGCCGCCTTGATGCTGCTCGCGAACACGATGCGGCGTACGCCGTGATTGCGCGCCGCCTCGGCGAGACGCATGGTTCCGACGACATTGGTAGCATCGAACGCAGCGTCGGGATCGGGCGACTCGTCGCGCATCACGTGCACACGGGCAGCAAGATGAATCACGCAATCGGCAGCAAGATCGGCCGGCCACGCCTCATCCAGGCGATCGAAATCGGCGACGCCGTGCACCCATTCACGCACGCCGTCGATGCAGCCGCCCGGTCGCCGCACCAGTGCGGTAACGGTATAACCGGCCTGCAACGCGCGGCGGCAAAGCGCTCGACCGACGAAGCCGTTCGCGCCGGTGACGACGAGATGGGTCATCGCACCCTCCGGCTTTGTCGGCTGACGACTTGGCGAGGCGGGGTGAGCTCGCCTGCCGCGCCGACGGACAGCGCGGGCCGACGCACACTGGACCGGAACTCGAGAACGGAAAGGGAGGCAAACACGAACACGTCGGGATCTCGAAAGCGGAAAGCATGTCGATCGCCGGCACTGTTTTCAATCGGCGCCGCGCGACAAGCATTCGGCAGCGCATCAAGACGTGCGCGGCCAGATGCAACCAGATGGAAAGACAAGATGATGTTCGGGTTCCGAAGCGGATGAAAGCGCCGCGTGACGCGGCGCGGCTCGTCGGGTTGCACGACGGCGGCGTCGCCAACGCGCAAGCCCGACCGAAGGTCATTGGCCACGCGTGCCGATGGTGCCGCATCGATGCGCGGACATTGTAACCTTACCGATCGGCAGCAACCAAGCCGCGCGCCCCGCACCCGCGACCACGGAGTCTACGAGTGCTGGAGACGCCGCCGCTCAGGCCAGCAGCGTACCGACCTTGTCGACGAGCGGCGCGAGCATCCGCTCCCACCCGTGCTCGTGCTCGACGAAGGCTCGCGCTCGCGCCGTCATCTCGATCGCAGCGGACTCGTCGGCAACCAGTTGCTCGATGCGATCGACGAATTCCTCCGGCGTATCCGCGATCAGCAGATCGCGGCCGCGTTCCGCACCCAAACCCTCGTGGCCCAGCGATGTGGTGACCACAGGCAGCCCAAGCGCCATGTATTCGAGAATCTTGTTCTGCACACCTGCGCCGATGCGCATCGGGCAGACGCCGATCGCGCCGTCGGATGCGGCCTGCGCAACCGACTCGACCCGGCCGGTCACGTCGACGCCGTCATACGCGCGAAATCGTTCTGCCAGCGCGGGCGCGATGGATCCGACGATCCGGAAGCGATAGTCGGCATGCTCGCGCAGCAACGGCAGCACGGCCTCCGCGAAATAGTGGCACATATCCTGGTTCTGGACCGTGCGCATGTCGCCGATGAAAATCAGGATCCTGCTCGCCATTCTGCGCGGCGAGTACGGCAGGCTCGACAGGTCCACACCGTTCGAGCACACCATCACCTTCTTGCCCGACTCACCCGGAAACAGGTAATCGCGATCGGTCCGGGACACCAGCACCGACAGATCGAAATCGTCGACGATCGTGCGCTCGTAGTCGAGCAAGCGCTTCGCCTCGATACCGAACACGCGCGACTTCAGTCCGCGCGCGTTCTTCAGCTGCTTCACCCGGCTGTAGTTGAGCGAAATCGCATCGGTCATTTCCAGGATGCGCGGCTTGTCCGACTTGCGCACATACTCGGCACAACGCACGAGATGCACGAAGGCACCGTCGTGTGACGGCAGCAATCGCGCCACCGCCGCAGCAAACGCGCGGCTCCGGTAGTACGCGACCTGTAGCGGCGTGCGCGTGGGCAATGCAAGCAGTGTATTCAGGTACGATCGCCGGCGGGACAGATAGACCCGTTCGACCCGGTCGAATACGCCATCGTCCGGCAACGCGGCGTGCATCTCCTCGTCGGTCTCGCACATGCTCAGCAGCGTCAGCGAGTAATGACGGGACAGCACACGGCAAAGATGGTAGATCCGCAGCTTGTCGCCGCCGATCACCGGATACGGAAACCGCGGCGTCAGCACCAGCAGCTTCTTCTTGTCCTGGTTCATGGCAGATGCGCCCAGAAGTCCTGAATCAACGGACGCACGGCAGACTCCGAGAAGGACCGTGCGCGGGCCACACCGTCACCAATCGCGACGTCGAAGCGTGCGCCGTCGGTCCATACCCTGCGAATCTGCTCCGCCATGTCGTCCACCGAAAAAGGATCGAACTGCAGACCACAGTCGCCGACCACCTCGGGCATCGAGGTCGTATTGCTGCACGCAACGGGGGTACCCGACGCCATCGCCTCCAGCAGCGGAATGCCAAACCCTTCGAATAGCGAAGCAAAGATGAACGCGCGCGCGTGCCGGTACTGCTCGCGCAGTTCGTCCCGCGAAATGTAGCCGAGCAACTCGACCGAACCCGCAAGCCCGAGCGCCGCAGCCCTGCCGAGAAAATGCGCGTGATGTTCAGACTTGATCCCGGCGATCCTCAGCGTGGCGTCATCGCCGAGCGCCGGGCGCGCGACCGCGAACGCCTGCAGGAGGCGCTCGACGTTCTTGCTCGGCACCTCGCCCGCGACCGTGAAAATATACGGCCGGCGCGCCGCCGCACTCACCGGCGCATCGAACCAGTCGTCCGAAATCATGCAAGGGATGATGCGTACGTCCGCCTCGTTCAGCCCGAGCGTCTCGACCAACTCCCGCTGCGTAAAACGCGAGATGGTCAGCACGATGTCGGCCCGGCGCGCCAGCCGCGGCACCACATGCCGACGGTACACGCGCCCGGCGGTCTGATATAGCGACCGCGCCGGCGGCAGCACGCTCCACGGCTGCATGTAGATCAGATCGTAGATGACTGCTATCAGCGGCGTGTTGCCCGTGGCGCGCAGCGGCCCGGTGTTGTATGGACACAGCAGATAGTCCGGCTTGTGCTCGCGGCACAATCGCGGCAACTCGACCTGCTCCCACCACGGGAAGAAACCACGCCCTTCGCTGACGCACGGCCAGTCGTCGGTGCTCACTCCGCTTGGCGCGAAGCCCAGCACCGACTCGCCGATCGGCGCCACCAGTTGACGGGCGAAGCGCCCCATGCCGCGGTAGTTGCCCACCATCCAGGTGATGTCCACCCCCAACTTCACGCGGTGCTCCTCGAAGCGAATTGATTCATTGACGACGTGTTCCGCCCAGGACGGCTTCATAGACGGCCTGCGTCTTCTCCGCGCAGGCCGGCCAGTTCAGCGCTCGCGCCCGGGCCAGCCCGGCCGCGCGAAGCATGTCGGCCCGGCCGGGCTGCTCGACGATCATTCTCATGCCGTCGGCAATATCGCCGGTACGGAAAGGATCGACCAGGATAGCCGCGTCGCCCGCGACTTCCGGAACGGACGTCGTGCTGGAAGCCACGACCGGCAGCCCCGACGCAAAAGCTTCCACGACGGGCAGTCCAAAACCCTCGCACAGTGACGCGAACACAAGCGCAGTTGCCGACTGAAGCAGCGCGCGCACGTCATGGTCAGGCAGATACTCGAGCCAGCGAACGCAACCGCTCTCGTCCGCGCGCAAGCGCGCAACGAGTTGCTCGCAGCCCCACCCTGCCCGGCCGACGATCACCAGCGGGATATCGCGGCGCAAGCCGGCCGGCAAGCTCGCATGGGCGTCAACCACGCGCTCGAGATTCTTCCGCGGCTGCAGGGTTCCGACGCAGAGGAAGAATTGCGCCGGCAAGCCGAGACGCGTCAATACCGCCTCACGCTCGGCCTGATCGATCCGTTCGAAGAATCGAGGGTGGACACCCAGCGGCACCACCGAAATCCGCTCCGACGCGATGCCGAAATGCTCGACGATTTCCTGCTTGGAGTAGTCGGAGATCGTGATCACGTGGTCGGCCCATGCACCCGACCGACGCAGCAGCCAACGACGCAGCGCCGCCAACCGGATCGTCGTCCACTCCGGATGCGACAGCGGAATCGCGTCCATCAACGTCGCGATGACCGGCGTCGAGGACAGCTTCGGAATCAGGTGATCCGTCGCATGAAACACGTCCACGCGTTCCGCGCGCAGCGCCTTCTCGTCGATGGAGGTCCACGGCGTCACGGCGCCCAGCACCGTCGCGACTTCATGCCGACCGAGATTCACCGGCGGCCTGGCGCCCGGAAATACGTCGTCGCCAACGGTCGCGCCAAAACCGGCCGGAACGAGGCCGATCCCGCCGCGCGCGATCAGCGCCTGTCCCAATTCACGCGTATACGAACCAATGCCGTCGACGCCGCCGTGCGCGCGGCTTCGCGCGAGGGCCGTCGTGCCGAAACCGACCTTCACCCACGCCCTCCGCCAAACATCCAGCGCAGCGTACTTTCCAACGGAATGTCCTCGAGCGGACCAACGGCCGCCTGCAGCCGCGTACCGTCGCCCTGCAACCGGCGCACTTCGTTCGCGCGCACGAATGCCGGATTGACGCGTACTTCGATCGTGTAACCGGCAATCTGCTCCATCATCGCGATCACGGCCTTCAGCGACACCGCACGGCCGGAGCACACGTTGAATACCCCGCCGGCCGGTGCGAGTTGCAGCAGGCGCCGATAGGCATCCACGACGCGACGCACGTCGGAAAAATCGCGCTCGACGTCGATATTGCCGAGTTCGATCACGCGTTCGCCACGCTGGAAATGACTGACGATCTTCGGCAGCAGGAACTGCGACGACTGACCGACGCCCGTATAGTTGAACGGGCGCGCGACAACGATCGGCAGCTTGTCGCACCACAGGCGCGCCATGTACTCCATCGCCAGCTTGCTCACCGCGTAGTCGTTCGCCGGGTTGGGCTCGACCGACTCGTCGATGACTTCAACCGCTGCGTTGCCGTAGATGTTGGCACTGCTTGCCAGCAGAACCGCCTTCGGACAACTATCCAGATTCGCGAGCGCGTCGAGCAGGTTGCGCGTGCCGACCACGTTGGTGCGATATATCGCATCGGCGTCACCGTGCGCGACGAACGCAATCGCGGCAAGATGCGCGACCACGTCCGGCCGGACATCGGCGACGACCGGTGCGAGCGCCGCGCGGTCGCACAGGTCCACTCGATACATATCGGGCCCCGTCACTTCGGAACCGTGCGTCGTACCGAACACGCGATAGCCGGCCGCCCGCAACGACTGCGCCAGAAAGTCGCCGGTAAAGCCGCCGAGCCCTGTCACCAGGGCCCGCGGCGCGTCAGAACGAGAAGCCGAGTTCATTGCGACGCAAATCCGCTTCGACCATCATTGCGCACAGCTGCTCGAGCGTCGTCGTCGGCTCCCAGCCCAGTTTCTGCTTCGCCTTCTCCGGGTTGCCGATCAGCAGATCGACTTCGGCCGGGCGATGGAACTTCGGATTGACGCGCACCACCGTCTTGCCGGTCGCGACGTCGACACCGACTTCATCCACGTCGCTGCCCTTGAACTCGAGGTCGACGCCGGTCGCCTTGAACGCCATGCGGACGAAATCGCGGACGGTTTCCGTGCGATTCGTGGCGAGCACGTACGTGTCCGGCTCATCGACCTGCAGCATGCGCCACATCCCTTCCACGTATTCCTTCGCGAAACCCCAATCGCGCTTCGCGTCCATGTTGCCCAGTTCGAGCACGTCGAGCTGACCCAGCTTGATCTTCGCGACGGAGTCCGTGATCTTGCGCGTGACGAATTCGCGGCCGCGCAGCGGGGATTCGTGATTGAACAGGATCCCGCTGCAGCCGAAGATATCGTAGCTTTCGCGGTAGTTCACCGTAATCCAGTGCGCATACAGCTTGGCAACGCCATACGGGCTGCGCGGATAGAACGGCGTCGATTCGATCTGGGGAATTGCCTGCACCTTGCCGAACATTTCGGACGTGCTCGCCTGGTAGAAGCGGATCTTCGGATTGACGATGCGGATCGCCTCGAGCAGGTTCAGCGGGCCGATGCCGGTAATTTCCGCCGTGGTGACCGGCTGGTCGAAGGACACGCCGACAAAACTTTGCGCGGCGAGGTTGTAGACCTCCGTGGCGCCGGTCGTCTGCAGCAGGCGAATGCTCGCCGACAGGTCCGTCAGGTCGTATTCGATGAGATGCAGGTTCGGGTGCTTGGCGATGCCAAGCTCTTCGATACGCCAGAAGTTCACCGAGCTGGTGCGGCGATAGGTGCCATATACCTGATAGCCCTTCTCGAGCAGGAGCTGGGCGAGATAGGCACCGTCTTGGCCAGTGATGCCGGTAATGATGGAAACTTTCATAGTTTGAGAATTCATCTTAAGTTCTCTTGCAAAATCTTTATCGGATGATTGACGGCAATCTCACTCGGTCTCCGCCGAAACTTCCATGCGGATAATGGGTTTGATGACCTGGCGCGTCGGTAATACGCTGTCCAGCAATTGCTGGACTGAAGCTTGCCACGTCAGCGTGGGCATCCCCTCGGACTTCGGTTGTGCGCCTTGCCGATACAGCGTGAGCCAGTGCGCCACGGCTTGCGCCAATGCTTCGCCACTGGTGCCATGGAAGTAATGCGCATGGTCCTGCGCTACCTCGCGGAACACCGGCAAATCTCGAGCCAATATGGGCAGATGCTTGCGACCCGCCTCGATCAGCGGCAACCCGAAGCCTTCTCCCTCCGAAGCCGCGAGCAAACAGCAACATGCGCCATAGACCTGCTCCAGGTATTCATCGCTGATGCTCTCCAGCCAGAATAGTCGTTTTCCGAGCTCGGGATGCGCTCGCAGACGTGCAACCAGCTTTTCGACCAGCCACCCGGCTTTGCCGACGATCACGAGATTGACCGCCGTACCTTCCTGCCAGAGCTGCTCGAAAGCCGCCAATGCCTGGGCATGCCCTTTACGCGGCTCGACCGTCCCCACCATCAAAAAACTGGGAGCCGCGCGCAGTGCCTCGAGTATACGGGGCGCGTCGCTCGGCATGCCGGTGCTCGGGTGAGAATTCTGCACATCCGCGCCGTAATGGAACCAGCCCACCTCAAGCGCGCCCTGGCGCTGAGGCTGATGCTCCCGCAGCCACTGTTTGAATTCATCCGCCACTGTCCGGGAGCCGCACACGACACCGTCATAACGGGAAATCGTATTCAGCCATTCCCCGAACAGTTTCTCGCTCCCGGGCGCGAAGTAGCTGGGCATCTGCACGCACAACAGGTCGTACACCACAAACTGGATGCGAACGCCCTGACGCGACATTTCATCGAGAAACGCTTCCTGAACGCCGGTACCGTACGGGTTTAGATCCAGCCCCAAAAAGATGTCGCCCGCCTGGAAATCGATGGGATCTTCCTGCACCGTGCCAGGGTCACCCTGTCCCATGAAGCGCGACCGCAAGCGTTTCGCGTAAAAGTAACCCGTTCGGTCATGCGTCGCGTAGACAGGCCACACCTCGAAATCCTTCGGTGGGTCCTTGAGCAGTTCGCTCAGAATACTCCGTACGACCCGTTGAATTCCGGTCCGTGCGTCATGGCTGACCAGCTCCGATACGTCGACGAACAGCGCACGGCGCGTTCGCGTGGGCAAGCTGAACGCGATGCCCTGCGCAACTTGACTCAGTTCATCTTCGCTGCATTGACGCACCAGAGGTGCGATTGCCTGGAACAGCTTCTTGCGCGTCGACTTGATGCTCGGACGCGATTGTGTCGCCGGAGGCGTCGCGCCGTTCTGGGCAAGCAGTTCCCGGCAGCGGGCATACACCTCGTCCACCGTGATGTCGTCGAGACAGAAGAAGTTGTGCGGACAATCGCGTCGCGCAGGAATGTGGCAGGGCGAGCATGCGGCCTCATTATGCAAGACATAGCTGTTGCCGAATACCGGTGCCCATTCGTGCGCGGTTTCCAGGCCGCCATAGACCCCAAGCGCCGTCACGCCCAGATAGGCCGCCATGTGCGCGCCGCCGGAATTGTTGGCGACGCACAACTGGTGACCGGCGAGATGCTGCATCAGTTCGGGGATGCTGAGTCCCGCATGAATCACCACCTTTTCAAGGCCGTCAAAGCTGAAACGCCGGGCTTCCTTGTCGCTGGCAAAGAAAACGCTGACGTGTTCCACCGTGGCATCCGCGGCCAGCCGGCGTGCCAGTTCGTGGAATCGCTCAACCTGCCATTCCTTCGCATCGCCACCGGCATAGGGAAACAGCGCAACCGCACGAGTATGCTGTTGCAAAGGGGTCGCAAGCGGAGGCAAGATCACGTAGTCGGACGGATGAGCCGGAAGTGCGTCGACCAAAGCCAGCATCTGCTCGCTGATCGAAATGCGATTCAGCGGCGTTTCCACGAACGGCAGGTCCTGATACGTGGGCAGCGCGATGTCGAGCTTGGTATCGATGGCTGGATTGAGGCTGCCGTAGCCGACCTTGAGCCCCGCCTCGACTTGTGCCAGGACGAACCGTGTATCGGGCTGTCGCCTCAAATCGATAGCCAGGTCGTAGAAACCCAGCTGCTTCACGAATTCGACCAACGAACCATCGGACAGCTCTGCCTGCAACGACGATTTGCGCTTGAAGTAGTCGAGCGTCAGCACCCGGTCGAAGAACGGCAGGGTTTGAGCCAACGCCTGATTCCAGCTACCCACCACGACATCGATGCTGGCATTCGGATATCGTGCGCGCAGACGCGAGATAGCCGGCACTGCCAGCAGCAGATCACCCATGTGATCCAGTTTGAGCAGCAGGATTTTCTTGATCTTCGGCTCGAACAGGGTGGTGCGCTCAAAGGTCACGGCTCGCGCCGTCCGTGACTCACGGGGCCGCTCGAAGGGAGCGATGGCCCGCAACACGAGCTTGGCGCTGCGATCCCACGAGAATGCATGCGCCTGAGTTCTGGCGTTCTCCAGCAACCGCGCGCGCAGGCCGTCGTCGGTCAGGGCTTGATGCATCTTGCCGCTGATGGCCGGGACCGACTGCGGATCGAAGAGCGCCTCGGGGCTACCCATGACCTCAGGAAGGCTGGCTGCATCGGCAGCGATCACCACGGCGCCGCATGCCATCGCTTCCAGCGGCGGCAAGCCGAATCCTTCGTGCAGGGAAGGGAAGACAAACAGGCGGCATGTGCTGAACAACGCCAGCAGTTCTCCATCGGAGATGTAGTCGCTGAACAACAACTCGTCGGCACGGAGACCGACGCGTTGTGCATGTGCACGAAGCGCACTCACTTCCGACTGCGGCATTCGACCGACAAACAGCAACTGATGGTGGTTGCGCGACGTATCGGGCAAGGCGGCGAACGCCTCGATCAGCCGCGGGAGGTTCTTGCGCGCATCGGCTCCCCCCGTGTACATGATGAAAGGCCTGGTTACCCCCAGGCGCTGCTTCAGGGTCGCCAACAGGTCTGCATCGGGCACGACACGGGTAAACATCTCGTCGCAGGCGCCCGACACGTTGGTCACTTTCTCGGGCGAAAAAGGCAACGCACCCAACGCCTCCTGCCGGGCACTCTCCGAAATCGCAAGGAGATGCCGCGCCCGCTTCAGGTTTTCAATGCGGTCTGCGTAGTAGTCACGATAAATGGGGTTCGTCCGGTATTGCTCATCCGGGTTAATCAGCGGAATCAGGTCGTAAAGTATGACCGCGGTCGGCAGCGGGTCGCCCAATGCCCCGATGCTGATGACCGCATCGTCCCCCAATCCCTCGAACAGACTGGTAACCAGCACGATATCGGGATCGAGCGTTTCCAGAAACGCCTCGCGCACCCGTTCGGCGACGGCACGACGCAACGCATTTTGCGGGTCGACCCAGCGCATCGGCCCCGGCGCCTGCCAGACGCGAATTCGCTCCTGCGGCACCAACCCTCGAAACGCCTGACGAATCGGCCCGATGGTCTCGGGGAACAGTCCGCTGAGGGCCAGGTAGATTTCGTGGTGTCCCGCATTGCGGGCAATGGCAAGCGCCAGGGAAAGGGAATAGCGTCCGATGCCACGGAAGCGGCTCTCGGTTTGCGCTCCCTGCATGTCAATAACGATTCGCATGGTTGTCCTACTTTACTTGACCTACCGACGCCCACGAGGCCGTCGTGACCCCGGAACGATCCGGCGCAACAGCGCGTCGGGGCGCACTGACGGAAGAGACGCATCCAAAGGGCAACGTCGAGTGGTAACAGCGGCGCTGAACCTTGCTCCAGCTTCGCTCAATCACTGAACTGCCCTCCAACCAGCCTCTTCGACGCGTGCGGCTCATCACGTCGAGCCGTCCGCATTGCACCGTCAGGTGACGAAGCAGTTCGTACTGCGGACGAACTGAATAACCGGGCCACCGGTGAAACAGGCACAGACCGAAGTCATAGCCCTGGACTGCACGTCGCGACATGCCGGCTTCGCACAACCCGCGCGGGCTCCACTCCATATCCACGGCAAGCACGGTCATTGATCACGCACCGCGCTGAGCTTCGGAGCGACGCGCGTGGTCGGATAGCCATCATGGAATGCGAGTGCGGCCACGCGCCCACCCCGGGCACTTACGACGTCATTACCCACGATGTCATGCACTTGGTAATCGCCGCCCTTCACGAGAACGTCGGGTTCAAGCGATTCAATCAGTTTCAACGGCGTCGGCGCATCGAACCCCACCACATAATCCACTGCTGCCAAGCCGGCCAGCACTTCGGCGCGATCGCCAAAGGAATGGACTGAATCCCCGGAACCGTTCAATGCGCGTACCGAAGCATCGGAATTGAGCCCCACGACCAGAATGTCGCCCTGCGCACGCGCTTCGTTGAGGAAGCGGATATGGCCAGGGTGCAGGGTGTCGAAGCAGCCGTTGGTGAACACGACGACTTCCCCTCGTTGCCGATGCGCCTGCAGCAGCTTGCAGAGGGTGTCCTCATCCACCAGCTTGAGGGCACGCTGGCGCGACGGATACAGTTGATCGCGAACCTCATCCGCCGAGACCACGTAAGTGCCGGAATGGGAGACCGCGATGCCTGCTGCCACATTGGCGACATGCACCGCCTCGGATACCGGAGTACCGCGGGCCAGCGCCAGTGCCAGTGCCGAGAGTACGGTATCCCCGGCTCCCGATACATCGAAGACATCACGTGCGTGCGTGGGGATACTGCCCTGATGGCCGTCCGTGCTCACGTAGACCATGCCCTTCGCGCCGCGGGTCACGACGAGATGCCGCAAGCCCAGCTCATTCAATGCGTGATGTGCCCGCTCCAGCAGTTCATCCTCGGATGCGTAGTCGCCGAACAGTCCGATGAACTCGGAATTGTTTGGTTTGAGCAACGTTGCGCCACGATAGAACGCAGGATCGGTCCGCTTCGGATCGACCAGCGTCGGAACATTCAAAGCCGCTGCCACCGCGAGAAATTCCGGCAGGTGGTCCAGCGTACCCTTCGCATAGTCGGAAAACACGACCAGATCATGATCCGACGCGACTCGCCTGAACTCTTCGAGCAGTAGCGCCTGAGTCCGCACCGTCGGCCGCACGTCGCGATCGACGCGCGCGATCTGTTGCGCACCCGCCATCAAGCGGGTCTTTTGCGTCGTGCCGCCCTCTGGGTCGGACACGAACATCGTCCGTACGCCGTACCCCTGCAAGCACTTCTGAAGCTCGATTGACGCGCTGTCGTGGCCGACCACCGCCAGCAATGTTGCGTCCCCTCCCATGGCACTGACGTTGGCCGCAACGTTCGCAGCACCGCCTGGCCGATTCTCTTCGCGACCGACAGCCAGAACCGGAACCGGTGCCTCAGGAGAAATGCGAGAGACGCCACCAATGACGTAGCGGTCAAGCATGATGTCGCCAACCACCAGGATTCGAGGTCTGATCGCGTTAGCGGGCTGGGGTTTATGCATGGGGGATATTCTTTCCAAAGCAGCACTTAGCATTGTTGCCGGCACGCCGTTCTTCGCGTGCACGGCAGTTCCATCTATTCGATTACGAGCATCGTCACCGGGATTCGGACGCGCGCGCGGCAGCCCGGAGCTCGTCGAGCACTTCACGGACCGACTCCGGCAACGCTCGTTGAGACAGAGGAGAGCTGGCCGCAACGCTCGCCGACTGTGTCACGACCGCGCGCAATCGACGGTCCAGGGCCGGACTCATTCTCACCAACCGAAGGGCCGCACGCTTCAATGCCGGACGCTTTGCGAGTTCAGCCGCTCCGACTCTGAGTACGCCCTTGATTCGCGTCTTGACCCCTGACATCAACCTGCCTTCGCGGATTGCAGACGTCAGCCTGCGCAGCGGCACGCCGACCATGCGCACCGGCTTCGACACGCGCCAGGACGTGCTGTGCAGCACGGCATGCAATACTTCATTTGCATGCCGGGCCTGAGCTTCGGCTTGTTGCGCCCGCGCCTCCACGGCGCCAAGCTGGTTCTCCGCATGCTGGCGCAACTCCTCCGCATGCCGACACCGCTCCTCTGCAAGCTTGAGCCGGTCTTCGATAACCTGCCGTTGCCCTGCATCAAGATCTGCTTCGACGGACTGAAGCCGCTCCTGGGTCAGATGCAGTTGCCCGCTGATCACACGAGCCAGTTCGTCCAACCGCTCGACGCCCGCCTCGGCCTTTTCCATCCGCATCCGCACGGATTCGGTTTGTACATCGTAACGATCCGCCAGTTGCTCCAGCGACAAACCATACTCGGCAGCGAACACCTGTGCGAACTTCGACCTGGTTTCCGGATCGGCAGTCTTCTGAGCGACGACGGCGTAGTCGGGACTCGCACCCCGTATCACGTCCAGCAGAGACACCGCATGATCAGGATTACGCAACGCCGGCGACTCCTGCAACCGGAGCGTCTTCACCGTTTCGAATCCACCATGCTCGACAACGAAAGACAACAACAGCGACGGAATCGGCTTCTGATGCGTCGGATCGAGATGGAAGTTGTTGGTCGCGACAGCGATATTTTCCGGATTCGGCGTCTCGAGGATCAGCAATCCGCCAGGCCGCAACACCCGCAACGCCTCCGACACGACAGTCTGCAACTGCTCGAACGTAATGTGCTCGACAACGTGGAAAGCCGACACGACGACCTGGCTGTCTGATTCCAGCGTCTTCAGATAGGCCACCGCATCGCCCTGCGTCGCGGGCAGGCCACGCTCTTCGCAGGCTTGCAGCATGCCGGCGTCCAGGTCCACGCCGAAAGGCGTCAAACCTTGTTCGGACATCAGTTCCAGCCACTCGCCGCGACCACAGCCGAGATCGAATGTGCAGCCGCCCGGATAAATCGATGCCAGCGGCTCGACGAACGGCAGATATTGTCTGCGAATGCTTTTGATGAGGTCCCGGGGCGCGTAATAGCGCTCTTCAAAGGCCCGGTAGAAATTGTCACTCACGACACCACCCTCGCCTGCGTCGGCATCCAAGTCAGTCCGACGAATTCGCTCACGTTGCCGTTCACCATATTGAATGTGAGGGCGTGATCCCTCCACTCGAAATTGTTCTGCATGTGCGTACTGCCCGTATGCAACGCCACGGCAACCGAATAACTGCCCGGGCCGATATTCGCGGGGAACTCAAAATCGACCGTCGCATTCGCGCCCGCAGCTACATCGCCGATGTCGGACTTGAGATTGTGCGTGTTGGTACCGAAGACCGTCTGCCCCAGCCTGTCCTTGATCATGAAGCCCATGACCAGATCCTGCACGGACGCGCGACATTCGGCGGATATCCGCAACGTCACCGGCTGTCCGACCTGAGCGACATCGATCGGCCTGCCGTCTCGATTCAGCAGCGTGACCTTGTCGATCGTGACTTCGCCCGTACCTGAAATCGTCTGGACCTTGCCGCTCTCGAGCACTTCCTGACGAACGTCCTGGTCCTGGTGGTCCGCCAACATCGCGTTGTAGTAATCCATGACCGCCTCGGGCGTGCCTTCCATCTCCAGCCGCCCGGCATTCAGCAGTATTGCGCGATCGCAGATGGCCTGAATCGCGGCCTTGTCGTGCGCGACGATAAGCAACGTCGTGCCCTGCTTCCGAAACTCCCGGATGCGATCGAAACTCTTGTGCTGAAAATAGGCGTCACCGACCGAGAGCGCCTCGTCGACGATCAGGATGTCCGGACGGCGGGCCGTCGCGACACTGAACGCGAGACGCACCTGCATCCCGCTCGAATACACGCGCACCGGCTGGTCGATGTATTCGCCGATTTCGGCGAACGCCTCGATTGCCGGCATCAACGCGACAATCTCCTCGACGCTGTAACCGAGCAGTTGCCCCGCCATCATCACGTTCTGGCGCCCGGTGAAGTCGGGATGGAAGCCCATTCCCAGTTCGAGCAATGCGGCGATCTGGCCAGTCCGCGTCACGCTGCCGACGGTCGGCTGCGTGGTGCCGACGATCATTTTCAACAGCGTGCTTTTGCCGGCACCGTTGATGCCGACAATACCCAGCGCCTCGCCGGAGCGAACCGAGAAACTGACGTCACGCTGCACCCAGTGCAGCGTGTGATGAGGCTTGCGACGCGGATCCAGCCACTCGAGAAGACGCGACCACCGCGTCGGATACTGCTTGTACGCCTTGCCAAGATTGGTAACGGTAATGGTGCCCATCAGAGTTCATCCACCATTTCACCCGCATGTTTGCGGAACAAACTGAAGCCGGCGAGACACAGCCCGATGCTCAATACGAGCGGATACAGCAGCATCGACCAGTCCGGCCATACGTGTTGCACCATCATCACCTGGAAGGCTTCGATCACGGGCGCCATCGGATTGAAGCGCAAAGCCTCTTGTGCGGACTTGGACAAAATGTTGGCTGCGTACACCACCGGCGTCAGCCAGAACCAGAAATTCAGCACGATCCCGAAGAACTGCCCCACGTCGCGAAAGAACACGTTCAACACCCCGAGCGTGATGCCCAGTCCGATGGCGAACAACGTCATCAGTGTCAGCACGGGAATGACGGCGAAATAGGCCAGACCAGGGAAATTGCCCGTAATCACCAGGAACACCGTAAACAGCCCGAACACGATCGCGAAATTGACCAGCGCATTGATCACGACAATGATCGGCAGACACAGTCGCGGAAAACTCAGCTTCTTGAGCAGGTTCGCGTTGTTGACGAAAGTGTTCTGGCCGTTGCTGACGATTTCAACGAACATTCCCCAAGGCAACACACCGGCACACAAGTGGATGCTGTACGCAAATGTGCTGTCGACCCCAGGCAAACGGGCGTGCATGACTCGCGAAAAGATCACCGTATAGACGACGATCATCGCAAGCGGATTGAGCACGGTCCACGCCGCGCCGAGCAGGGAATTGCGGTATTTGGACTGGAACTCCCGCTTGACGCTACCCAGAATGAAACCGCGATAGTCCCAGAGGACTTTCAACATCCCTAGCATCACGCCCGCCCGTAAACGTCCTGGAAACGAACGATGTCGTCTTCCCCGAGATACTCGCCGCTTTGCACCTCGATCATCACGAGATCCAGCACACCCGGGTTCTCGAGCCGATGCTTGTGGCCTGCCGGAATGTAAGTCGACTCATTGGTACGCACGAAGATTTCCCGATCCCCGTTCACGACCTTGGCCATGCCGGACACGACGATCCAGTGCTCGCTGCGATGATGATGCATCTGCAGACTCAGGCTGGCGCCCGGCTTGACCTCGATGCGCTTGATCTTGAAGCGAGGCCCTTCTTCCAGCACGGTGTAAGTCCCCCACGGGCGACTCACGGTGCGATGCAACTTGTATGCTTCGTGATTCTGCTTCTTGAGGCGAGCCACGACCTGCTTCACGTCCTGCGCGCAATCGGGATGCGCGACCAGCAGCGCATCCGGCGTATCGATGATCATCAGGTCAGCCACACCCACGGCCGCGACCACACGGTCCTGGCTCTGCACATAGGTATTCCGGCTGTCGATGAAGATCGCGTCGCCGATCGCACGGTTACTGTCCGCGTCAGGCGAAACCAGGTCGCGGACCGCACCCCACGAGCCAATATCGCTCCACCCGAAACTGGACGGCACGACCGTCACGTTCGTCGAACGCTCCATTACCGCGTAGTCGATCGAGATATCGGGCATTTTCGCGAAAGACTCCGAAGGAATCTCGAGCATCTGCGCCGACGCGTTGCTCTCCTTCAGCAACGACCAGCATGCCTCGGCTGCCTTGGCGACGTCCGGGGCATGGCGAGCCATTTCTTCCAGAATGACGCCTGCCTTGAAGCAGAACATCCCGGAATTCCACAGATAGTTGCCCGCAGCAAGATATTCGGCCGCCTTGTCGGCATCCGGCTTTTCGACGAAGCGCAGGGCGGCCCGACCCGCGCCGATCGTCTCCCCTGCCTCGATGTAACCGAAGCCGGTGTCCGGACGCGTCGGCACGATGCCGAACGTCACCAGCTTGTCCTGGTTCGCCAGTTCGACGGCGTTCGCAACCGCCGCGGAAAAACCCTGTTGATCCTGAACCAGATGATCGGCCGCGAGAATCAGCATCAGCGCATCGCGCCCGTACTTTTCCGCGACGTGATGGGCAGCCATTGCAACAGCAGGTGCCGTGTTGCGGCCCGCGGGTTCGAGCATGAATGCACCGGACACGGATTCGCCGAGCTTCACGCCCGCGAACTCGTCCTTGCTCATGAAGTAGTAGTCGCGATTGGTGACCGTGAGAATTTCCCGGCGCTGCGCCCCCGCCTCATTGCCGACCACGGCTGCCGCCCGGCGATAGGTTTTCGAGAGCAGGCTCTCGCCGTCCGCAAGCTTCATGAACGGTTTGGGGTGTCCTTCACGGGAGACCGGCCAAAGTCGCGTGCCTGCGCCACCAGACAGGATGACGGGGATCAATATCACTTTCACTCCAGATTTGGTTTTCCAACCGCGAAAGGAAGGCTTTCACTGCCTTTCGCCGTCTGATTCAACGGTCCGTCAGCAAAAAATATCAGCCGTTTAGGCCAACTTAGTTGGGACAGAATTATAGCCGACGCACCCTACTCGCCCAGGCAGAGCCGCAGCGCGTCGTCCCATGCCGGCATCCTCACGCCGAACGTCTGCGCCAGCTTTTCCAGCGCCATTCGCGAGTTCGCGGGCCGCTTCGCCGGAACCGGATACTCGCTCGCGGAAATCGGCAATACCTTCGGCGCGAGTTCGCCCATCGCCGTGCCCAAAATGGCTTGCGCGAAGCCGTGCCACGACGTCTCGCCGGACGAAGTCAGGTGATAGATGCCGGAACGCGCCGCCCACCACGCGGCGACATCCTCCGCGACGATTTGCTGCGCGACGATGTGCGAGGTAGCCACGGCGATCGTCCGCGCCCAGGTCGGCGCGCCGATCTGATCCGCGACGACCCGCAGTTCCGGCCGCTCGCGGCCGAGCTTCAGCATCGTCAGCAGGAAGTTCTTGCCGCGGCGACCATATACCCAACTCGTCCGTAGCACGAGATGCGCGCACCCCGTTGCCGCGATCGCCTGCTCGCCTTCAAGCTTCGTCGCGCCGTAAGCGTTTACGGGGTTCGTCGCGTCGGTTTCCGTATACGCGACCGGCTTCGTGCCATCGAACACGTAATCGGTCGAATAATGAATCAACGCGCCGCCGGTACGCGCCATCTCCTCGGCGAAGACGCGCGGCACGTCTGCATTCAATCGCCGCGCGGCGTCAACGTCGGTCTCGGCCTTGTCCACCGCCGTATAGGCGGCCGGGTTCACGATCAGCGATGGTTTCACCTCTCGGACAAACGCACGCACACGATCCAGATCGGTCAGGTCCAGCATTGATCTGTCGCACGGGACCACACGCCCGAGCCCCTGCAGCGCCCGCAGCAATTCAAATCCGACCTGGCCGTTCACGCCGGTCACGAGGATCGTCGATTCAGGATGCACGCCGCCCTCACGCATAGACTTCGGCCTCGCTCAGACGCTTGCCGGCCGCATCCTTCGGCGCCAGTATCGGTGCCGCATCGATCGGCCACTCGATCCCGATTTCCGGGTCGTCCCAAACGATGCATCGCTCATGTTCGGGGAACCAGTAGTCGGTCGTCTTGTACAGAAACTGCGCGGCATCGGACAGGACGACGAAACCATGCGCAAAGCCGGGCGGAATCCACAGCTGCCGGTGGTTTTCGGCCGACAGCACAAGGCCGACCCATTTGCCGAAATTCGGCGAGCGCTTGCGGATGTCGACCGCAACATCGAACACCTCGCCTTCCACCACGCGCACAAGCTTGCCCTGTGCATGCCGGACCTGATAGTGCAGTCCACGCAGCACGCCCTTCGACGAACGCGAGTGATTGTCCTGCACGAACACAATGCCCAGCCCCACCTGCTCGGCAAACTCGCGCGCATTGAAGCTTTCGTAGAAATAACCGCGCGCGTCGCCGAATACCTTCGGTTCGATGACCTTGACTTCGGGTAGCGCCGTTGCCGTTACTTGGATAGCCATGCGACCTGATTCGTGAGAAGGTTCCGGAGGTACTGCCCGTAGGCGTTCTTCGACAGCGGCTGTGCCAGCTTCAGCACCTGCTCCGCGTCGATCCAGTGCCTGCGGTACGCAATCTCTTCTGGGCACGCCACGACCAGTCCCTGCCGCTTCTGCAGCGTCGCGATGAAGCTCGCCGCTTCGATCAGCGAATCGTGGGTTCCCGTATCGAGCCATGCATAGCCGCGTCCCATGATCTCGACATTCAGCGCACCATCCGCGAGATATTGCGAATTGATGTCGGTGATTTCCAGTTCGCCTCGCGCCGACGGCTTGATGTCGGCCGCGATGTCGCACACGCGGTTGTCGTAGAAATACAGCCCCGTGACCGCATAGTTCGAACGCGGCTTCACAGGCTTCTCCTCGATGGACAATGCACGGAACGACGCATCGAATTCGACGACGCCATAACGTTCGGGATCGTGCACGTGATAGGCAAACACCGTAGCCCCTGCCTCTGCCGCATATGCGCGCTCGAGTTGCTTCGCGAGATCGTGCCCGTAAAAGATGTTATCGCCGAGGATAAGCGCCGACGGATCGTTGCCGACGAAATCCCGACCGATGATGAACGCCTGCGCAAGACCGTCCGGCGACGGCTGTACCGCATACTCGATGTTCATGCCCCACTGACTGCCGTCGCCGAGCATCGACTCGAAGCGTGGGGTGTCCTGCGGCGTCGAAATGATCAGGACGTCGCGAATCCCCGCGACCATCAGCGTCGATAGCGGGTAATAGATCATCGGCTTGTCATACACCGGCAGGAGCTGCTTCGATACGACGTGCGTAATCGGATACAGACGCGTGCCGGAACCGCCGGCGAGAATGATGCCCTTACGTGCCATCGATCGACTCCTCAAGCGCGTTCTGCGTAGTTGGTTTCAACCCACTTGAGGTATTCGCCCGAGGCCACCTCATCGACCCACACCTGGTTGTCGAGATACCAGCGCACCGTCTTCGCGAGACCGGTTTCGAACGTCTCGGCGGGCTTCCAGCCGAGTTCGCGCTCGAGCTTGCGTGCGTCGATCGCATAACGGCGATCGTGGCCGGGACGGTCGGTCACGAAAGTGATCTGGTCGCGATACGAACCCGCCGATTTCGGTCGCAGTTCGTCAAGCAGGTCGCACAGCGTGTGCACGACCTCGAGATTCGTTTTCTCGTTCCAGCCGCCCACGTTGTACGTGTCGCCGGTCTGGCCGCGCGCGAGTACCTCGCGGATCGCACTGCAGTGGTCGCCCACATACAACCAGTCTCGTACATTCTGGCCGTCGCCGTACACGGGCAACGGCTTGCCGGCGAGCGCGTTGGCGATCATCAGCGGAATGAGTTTCTCGGGAAACTGGTACGGGCCGTAGTTGTTCGAGCAGTTTGTGGTGAGCGTGGGCAGGCCGTACGTATGATGATAGGCACGCACGAGATGATCGGAGCCGGCCTTCGTTGCCGAATACGGGCTGTTCGGTGCATACGGCGTGGTTTCCGAGAACTGCGGGTCGGTCGCCGACAACGAGCCGAACACTTCATCCGTCGACACGTGCAAAAAACGAAAGGCCGATCTCTCTGCTTCGCCCAAGCCGCTCCAGTATGTCCGGGCGGCTTCAAGCAGCGTGAACGTGCCGACCACATTTGTCTGAACAAAATCCGCCGGCCCGTGAATCGAGCGATCGACGTGGCTTTCCGCAGCGAAATGCACGACTGCGCGAGGCTTGTGTTCCGCGAACAGCGCATCCAGCGCAGCGCGATCGCAAATGTCGGCGCGTACGAACACGTGTTTCGGGTTCCCGTCCAGCGACTGCAGCGTGCGACGGTTGCCGGCGTAGGTCAACTTGTCGACGTTAAGCACGGCCTCGTCGGATTGACGCAGCCAGTCGAGTACAAAATTGGCACCGATAAAACCCGCGCCACCCGTCACCAGGATCATGAGGCTCCCTCTAATCATACGCGGCGGGCCTCAAGCACGAGCCGCCATCATTTCGAACAGCGACGGCATCAACGTACGCGTCGCTCAAGGCGGGAATTCTAACTTCTCACCGTGACCGTCAAAGTCATGAAATGCTAATTTTGTCGAGGAAGCGGCAATTATAGGAAGCAAGCCTCCGCAAAAGCCATGCTGCTAACAACTTGAAACAGTGATCCGCACTCGGCATCACGAATGAAATGATGTTTTAAATCAATACGTTAAACTAGCACAATGTTGTGCATGTGCGCGCTTTCGCCATCGCGCCTTTTTCCATTCTGTATCAAAACCTGTAACAACTGCCTCTCATGCCGCCTACCCCCATCGCCATCGGCGACATCCAAGGCTGTCATTCAGCTTTCCAGTCGCTCTCCGAAAAACTTTCAGCCCCCGCCGACACCCCGCTCTGGATCGCCGGCGACGTCGTCAACCGCGGCCCGAGCTCCCTCGCCGCATTGCGCGCGGTCGTCGACCTCGGCCCACGCGCGACCGCCGTGCTCGGCAACCACGACCTCCATCTGCTCGCGGTGTCAGCCGGCATCCGCACCGAACGCCCGGGCGACACGATAGGCGAAATCCTCGACGCGCCCGACGCCGACGCACTGCTCGACTGGGTGCGCCACCGCCCGTTCGCCCATTTCGAAAACGATATGCTGCTCGTCCACGCAGGCGTGTTGCCGCAATGGGACGCCACGCTCGCACTGGAACTCGCGGACGAGCTGCAACGCGCGCTGCGCGCACCCGACTGGCGCGACACCCTGCAGGGCCTGTACGGCAACGAGCCGAACCAATGGAGTCCGAACCTCAAAAAACGCGACCGGATGCGCGTCGCATTCAACGCGTTCACGCGCCTGCGGTTCTGCACGCCCGACGGCACGATGGAGTTCAAAGCGAACGGCGGCCCCGACACCGCACCGCCCGGCTACCTGCCGTGGTTCGACGTACCGGCCCGCCGCACCGAAAACGTGACGGTCGTGTTCGGCCACTGGGCCGCGCTCGGCCTGATGCTGCGCGACAACGTCGTCGCACTCGATTCGGGGTGCGTATGGGGAAATCAATTGTCGGCCGTACGACTGACGGCCGACCCGGCGCAGCGCACGGTCACGCAGGTGCAGTGCGAAGCGTGCCGCACGCCGGGCGGCGAGTAGCCCGCACGCGAGACGCGCGGGCGGAATGAAGCATCAACCCTCGCGCCCCGGCACCGGCTCCTCGGCAGCCGCATCGCCCGCCGCACCGCCGCCGACTTCGATCGCCGGATACGCGTGCCGCTCGAGCTCCGCCAGCGACTCGGGCGACGGCTTGCCGACCTTCGCCTGCATCGCTTCGAGCGCAGCCGCGATCGCGTCGCGCGCCGCCGCCGAAGTCGTGCGGCGGTCACCGCCCGGCGCGATCGGCTCGCACACGTACAGGTGCGCAACCAGCGGGCCGCCGCGCAGCACCATGTCGAGCGACATCCCGAGCGACAGCTCGCCCGTATACGCCGGCGCGACTGACTGCCGCCGCTGTGCGTCCTCGTACATCAGGCAGATCGGCTGCACCGAGCAGCCGGCCGATACCGACGCCTGGAACAGGTTCGCATGGAACGGCAGCAGCGACTGCCCGTCCGACGTCGTGCCTTCCGGAAACACGCACATCAACCCGCCGTTGCGCAGGCGCTCGGCCATCTCGTGCATGATCCGCATCGCCTCGGTACGCTTCTCGCGCTGCAGGAACACGGTGTCGAGCTTCTCGGCGAGCCAGCCGACGACCGGCCACTGCCGCACCTCGGCCTTCGACACGAACGGCGTCGGCCGCCACGCGTTGATCGCGTAGATGTCGAGCCACGACACGTGATTGCCGACCACGAGCGCGCTCGCGTCGAGCCGCGCGCCGTCGTTGTGGACGACGAGGCGCATCCCGCAGATCCGCAGCATCTTGAGCGACCAGCGGCGCGTCATCTCGGCGCGGCGCGCGGGCGATACGTGCGAAAAGCGCAGCGCGACGATCGCCATGCCGCGCAACAGGTGAAAGACGAGACGCAGCTTGCGAAGAGCGGTCATGGCGAGGATCCGGCGTGGTTCAGTGGCGCTCGAACGCGACCTGCCCCGCCACGAGCGTCGTGCGCACGCAGGCCGGCAGTTCGTAGCCGAGGAACGGCGAGTTGTGACCCTGGCTCTTCAGCGCGCGCGGCTCGACGCGCCAGTGCGCGCGCGGGTCGAACACGCACAGGTCGGCCGCACTGCCTTCGGCCAGACGGCCCGCCGGCAATTGCAGCACGTCGGCCGGCGCCGCCGTGATGCGACGCAGCGCCTGCGCGAGCGGCGTGTTCGTTTCATCGGCCCACTTCACCGTGAGCGACAGCAGCAGTTCGAGCCCCGTCGCGCCCGGCGTCGCTTCGGCGAACGGCAGCAGCTTCTCGTCGTCGTCGACCGGCGTGTGATCGGAACAGATCGCGTCGATCGTACCGTCGGCGAGCGCCGCGCGGATCGCTTCGCGATCGCGCTCGCCGCGCAGCGGCGGGTCGAGCCGGAATTGCGAATCGAAGTAGCCGATGTCGACGTCGATCAGGTGCAGGTGGTTCACGCCGACGTCGCACGTCACGGGCAGCCCCTCGGCCTTCGCCGCACGCACGAGCGCGAGGCCGGCCGCCGACGACAGGCGCGCGAGGTGCACGCGCGCGCCCGTCACGCGCATCAGTTCGAAGATCGTGTGCAGCGCGATCGTCTCGGCCGCGACCGGCACGCCGGACAGCCCGAGCCGCGACGCGAGCGCGCCGCTCGCGGCGACACCGCCACGGCCGATGAACGCGTCGAGCGGACGCAGCCACGTCGTGTAGCCGTAGGTGCTCGCGTACTGCAGCGCACGCAGCAGCACCTGCGTGTCGCGCACCGGCACGTTCGCGTGCGTGAAGCCGACGCAGCCCGACTCGGTCAGCGCGACCATCTCGGTGATCACTTCGCCCTTGAGGCCGACGGTGAGCGCGCCGAGCGGATGGACGTTCGCCTGGTGGAGGTTGCGGGCGCGGAACTTGAGCATCTCGACGAGACCCGGCTCGTCGAGCACGGGGTCGGTGTCCGGCGGGCATACGAGGGTCGTGACGCCGCCGGCGACGGCCGCGGCCATCTCAGACGCGAGCGTCGCCTTGTGCTCGTAGCCCGGCTCGCGCAGCCGCGCGCACAGGTCGACGAGACCGGGGGCGACGATCAGGCCCGCCGCGTCGACCGTCTTCTCCGCGTTGAAACCGGCCGGCGCCGTGCCGAGCGCGGCGATCTTGCCGTCCGCGACAAATACGTCGGCCTGCCGTTCGGTGCCGGCGACCGGGTCGATCAGCGTGCCGCCTTGGATATGAATCTTCATGCGCTGTCTGTGAATGCGTTGATTGCGTGAATAAGGATGCGCGAAGGCAGGCTCAGTCGCTGTTGCCGGCGACGATGCCCATCACCGCCATCCGCACGGCGATGCCGAACGTGACCTGGTTGAGGATCACCGACTGCGGGCCGTCGGCGACCTGCGAGTCGATCTCGACACCGCGGTTCATCGGGCCCGGGTGCATCACGATCGCGTCGGGCGCGGCGAGCGCGAGGCGCTCGGGCGTCAGGCCCCAGGTCTTGAAGTATTCCTGCGCGGACGGCAGCAGCGCGCCGCTCATCCGCTCGTTCTGCAGGCGCAGCATGATGATCACGTCGACGCCCTTCAGCCCTTCGTCGAGGTTGTGGAACACCTTCACGCCCATCTGCTCGAGACCGCCCGGCAGCAGCGTGCGCGGGCCGATCGCGCGCACTTCCGGCACGCCGAGCGTGGTGAGCGCGTGGATGTCCGAGCGCGCGACGCGCGAATGCAGGATGTCGCCGACGATCGCCACGCGCAGCTTCGTGAAGTCGCGCTTGTAGTGACGGATCGTGTACATGTCGAGCAGGCCCTGCGTCGGGTGCGCATGACGGCCGTCGCCGGCATTGATCACGTGCACGTGCGGCGCGCAGTGCTCGGCGATCAGGTACGGCGCGCCGCTCGATGCGTGGCGCACGACGAACAGGTCGGCATGCATCGCCGACAGGTTGTTGATCGTGTCGAGCAGCGACTCGCCCTTGCTCGTCGACGACGCGTTGATGTTCAGGTTCAGCACGTCGGCCGACAGGCGCGTCGCGGCGATCTCGAAGGTCGTGCGCGTGCGCGTCGAGTTCTCGAAGAACAGGTTGAACACCGACTTGCCGCGCAGGAGCGGCACCTTCTTCACCTCGCGGTCCGTCACGCTGACGAACTGCTCGGCCGTATCGAGAATGTGATTGACGATCGAGCGCGGCAGCCCCTCGATCGACAGCAGGTGTTTCAGCTCGCCGTTTTTCGTGAGCTGTGGGTTGCCCTTCAGGAAACCGTAGCGGAACCGCTCGGGGCTCGCGGCCGCAGCGGGATTGCCGGTGCGGCCAGTGGTGTCGGTGGTCATGGTGTGCGTGATTCCAACTATGCAAACGGGCCGCGGCACGAACCGGCGGCCCGGGATACGGTTTCGCGGTTCGGTCAGGCGCCGTGCGCCTCGATGCGCAGCGTCAGCTGCGCGGCCTCGTCGCGCGCGAGCACGAGCGTCGCATCGGCCGGCACGTCGAGCGTGCCGCCCGCGAAGCGCGCTGCAACCGGCAGCTCGCGGCCGCCGCGATCGGCGAGCACCGCGAGCTCGACCGCGGCCGGACGGCCGTAGTCGAACAGTTCGTTGAGCGCGGCGCGCACGGTGCGGCCGGTGTACAGCACGTCGTCGACGAGTACGATGCGCGCGCCGTCGACGTCGAACGGCAGCGACGTCGGGCTCGCCTGGCTGTGCAGCCCCTTCTTCGCGTAGTCGTCGCGATGCAGCGCGACGTTCACGACGCCGAACCCCGGCGCGCCGAGATCGCGCGCGAGGCGCTCGGCGAGCCAGGCGCCGCCGCTGTGAATGCCGGCGAGCCGCGGGCCGCCCGGCTCGGCGAAGGCCGTGCCGTATGCGTCGCTTATCTGGTCGAGCAGGACGCGGTAGAGCGCGTCGGCGTCAATGGTGCTCATGGTCGGACAATTGATCGAGATACTGTTGAAGGATCACGCGCGCGGCCTCGGCGTCGAGCATCTCGGCACGTGCGCGCCCGCGCACGTTGCGCTCGCGCAGCCCGGCCTCGGCCTCGACCGACGAATAGCGTTCGTCGACCCACGTGACGGGCAGCCCGAAGCGGCCGTTCAGCTGATTGCCGAAGCGCTTCGCCTGCTGCGTCATCTCGTGCGGCGTGCCGTCCGGATGCATCGGCAGGCCGACGACGAGCGCGTCCGGCCGCCATTCGGCCAGCAGTTCGCCGACCGCCTTGAAGCGGTGCTCGCGGTTCAGGTTGGGGATCACGACGAGGGCGCGGGCCGAGCGCGTCAGCGCGTTGCCGATCGCGACGCCGATCCGCTTCTCGCCATAGTCGAACGCCAGGAGCGTCGCATCGCGCGCGCTCGCGCCACTCATGCGTGCCCTGCTTCGCCGGACAGCATCGACGAGCTGACGCCGAGCAGGCCAAGCGCGGCTTCGAAGCGCTCCTCGGCCGGCGTGTCGAACACGATGCGGGGATCGGCGGCCACGGTCAGCCAGCCATTGCGGGAAATTTCTTCCTCGAGCTGCCCGGCGCCCCAGCCTGCATGGCCGAGCGTCAGCAGGAAGCGTTTCGGGCCGGTGCCCGTCGCGACCGCCTCGAGCACATCCTTCGACGTCGTCATCTCGAGCCCGCCCTCGACCGACATGGACGAGTTGTAGTTCGCGCCCTCGACCGGCTCGTGCAGCACGAAGCCGCGCTCGGTCTGGACCGGGCCGCCGAAGTACACGGGGATGTGCAGCAGCGGCTCGATGTCGAGCTTCAGGTCGATGCGGTTGAACAGCGATTCGAGGTCGATGTCGGTGGGACGATTGATGACGAGGCCGAGCGCGCCGCGCTCGCTGTGATCGCAAAGATAGACCACCGTTCCCGAAAACGTCGGATCCGCCATGTTCGGCATGGCGATCAGGAACTGGTTGGTGAGATTGATGCGATCGGAAGGCTTTGACATGGTTTGAATTTTAGCAAAGACGCCGCGACCTGACCGGGCCGCGATCAACAAGCAACGCCGCGCGACGCTGGCAACGACGCGCGCGGATCACACGGCACTCTAACACGCGCGCGGGTGCTGTCGGCAGCGTGTTGCCGGCCCGTGCGACAAGGGCTGCCGCCACGGTCGCGTCCCGTTGCGCATCAGGTCCGGCCGAGCGCCGCGCCGAGCGCCCCGGACGCGGCGGTCAGGTCCGGCGGCGCCACCCCCGCGGCGATCTTCAGCAGCGCGGCGCGCAACATGTCGGACGCGCGGGCGTGTGCGTCGAGCCCGCCTTCGGCGAGCGGCATGCCGTGCGCGGCACGGCGCCATGCCAGCCCGAGCGTGTCGGCCAGCAGCGCCGCATGACCGAGCCCGAGCGCGCATGCAGCCGTACCAACCCGGTAGGCGGCCGCGGACGCGCGCCATGCGGCCCCCGCATCGGCCGCGGCCGGGTCGACGGCCAGATCCGCCATCGATGCGTCAGCCGTCTGCAGGAAATCCTCATACGCATGGGCGTTGACGGTCACGACGCCGAGCATGCGGGTGGGCGCCGCCGCGACCGCATCACGCTCGGCGCGCGCAGCGTCGGCCTCCCACAGCGCCTCGGACGCGGGCGTGCCGGCGACGTGCCAGTCCACGGTCAGCCCATAGTCGTGCAGCACGTCGACGAGCGCGACGTCTTCCGCGGCTGCGCCGAACAGCGCGAAATCGCGCCACAGCAGCGCCACCGTCTCGCGCACGAGCGCCGGCGGCGCACTGCGCCTGCCCTGCGCGTGCTCGCCGAGCAGCAGGTTGGTGCGTGCGAGGAAACGCTTCAGTTCGGGCGCGGCGCTAGCGCGCAGCGCGCGCAGGCACGCGGCGGCGAGCCGCCAGAAATCGTACGGCGCGCCGTCGGCCAGCGCGGTCAGGATCGTGTCGAGTTCGTCGAGCGCTGCGTCCGGCGTGCCGTGCGGCGCGCGCAGCACGCCGAGCAGCGCCTGCTCGTAACGAGCCCGCGCCCGGCTTGCGAATGCGTCTGGCAGCGCGCGCAGCGTCGCCGGCGGTGTCGCGCGCCCGACGAGCGCCAGCACGTCGAGCGGCACGCTCGCGTGCAGGTCGGCCGCGCTTTGCGCACGCAGCGCCCGGAAATGTTCGAACAGGATGGGCGAGCAGGCCAGCTCGCGCAGATTGTGGCGCTCGACCGCCGCGCGGAAATCGCGCAGCGCGAGGCGCCAGGCGGCGGAAGCCGGTTCGTCGGCGACCAGCGGCACCGCGGCGGCCAGTTGCCCGGCGAAACGAGCGGCTGGCAGCCAGCCGGCCTCCGCCAGCACGGCCGCGGCGGCCGACAGCGGCGCGGCCGCGTCGTCCCGCTGCTCGAATGCATCGGCGGCCGCCGCGAGCCACGCGTCGGCCGCGCGCACGGCCCCGCCACGCGGGTTGGGCAGTGCGTCAGGGTGGGAAACGTTCGCCGGATCGGACGTCATGGACACGCGCGCCTGTCATCGTCAAGTCGCTCGCGCCGGCCGCGGCGCGCGAGCGCCGGGCAACCGCGAGGCCGAAGCGGTGTGTCCGTGGGCCAAGGGTCCGGTCAGATCTGGACCATCTCGAAGTCTTCCTTGCGAGCGCCGCATTCGGGGCACGTCCAGTTGATCGGGACGTCTTCCCAGCGCGTGCCCGGGGCGATGCCCTCTTCGGGCAGCCCGGCTTCTTCGTCATAAATCCAGCCACAAATCAGGCACATCCAGCTCTTGTATTCCATCTTAAGCCGCGTCGGGGAAAAGTCGGTAAATTCGGGAGCCATGATGGTACCGTGTCGGGGCCGGACTGCCTAGCAATCGCACTGGAGTCCGACGACTACGTTGCGCTGCGCTAAAAATTCCGTCGTGCGGGCCGGATTCCGCCGCATAATGGCTGAAAAGTGCGGCCTGCCGGGCAACACGGGGCCCAAACGCCCGATTCGCCTCGCCGTCCGCAGCTCTGTCGCTCCCCCGTTTTTTTCTTGCCCCATTTTTACATGTCCAGCAACGCCCCTCCGATCGTCCTCACCTTCGGCCTGTCCGATCCCACCGGCGGCTCCGGCCTCCAAGCCGATCTGATGACCCTGGCGAGCATGGGCTGTCACGGCGTGTCCGTCCTGACGGGCTACACCGTGCGCGACTCCGCCGCCTGCGACGAAGTGACCGGTCTCGATCCCGATGTCGTCGCCGCCCAGGCGCGCATGCTGCTTGAGGACATGCCGGTCGCCGCGTTCAAGATCGGCGCCGCGACGCGCGCGGAAGTCGTGAGCGCGATCGCGGAAGTGGTCGCCGACTACGACGGCGTGCCGCTCGTGCTCGCACCGGACTTCACGCTCGACGACGAGCACGTGCTCGCCGCCGACGACCTGCGCGAATCGATCGCCGACCTGCTCGCGCCGCAGACGACGCTGCTGGTCGCCGACCACGCGACGCTGATCGCGCTCGCGCAGCCGGACGGCGATGCCGAGGCGCCGAATCTCGACGCGGCCGTGTCGCACCTGCTGTCGCAGGGCTGCGAGTACATCCTATCGTCGGAAACGGGCTCGCACCGGCTCGTCAACACGCTGTACGGCGAGGAAGGCCAGCTTCGCGAAGACATGTGGGATCGCTCGCCGCACCGGCTGATGGGCATCACCGACACGCTCGGCGCGGCGATCGCGGCACTGCTCGCGAACGGCCAGGAGCCGCCCGAAGCGGTGCGCGAGGCGCAGGAATACCTGTACCAGGCCGTCCGCGACGCGTTCCGGCCCGGCATGGGCGCGTACCTGCCCGACCGGTTCTTCTGGGCGCGCAGCAACGACGAGGAAGGCGGGCGTCCGGTGACGGAAAGCAGCAAAAGCTCGCCGCGAATCGCCCGGCATTGACGCCCGCGCGGCGGCCCTGCGCCGCCGTTGCGCGGCCTGCGCTCGCTTCGGGGCGGCATGTCCGTCCCATGTCCGCCCCTTTTCGCACGCATAAAAAAAGACCCGCATCGCTGCGGGTCTTTTTCTTTGGCTGGAACGCGCATCACTGCGCGTTCCGGACACCATCGACCGAAGTCGATTACATGTCCATGCCCATGCCGCCCATGCCGCCCGGCATGCCGCCCGGCATCGGTGCGTCTTCCTTCGGCAGTTCTGCGACAGCTGCGTCCGTCGTCAGCAGCAGGCCTGCAACCGAAGCTGCGTTCTGCAGTGCGGTGCGCGTGACCTTGGTCGGGTCGACAACGCCGGCTTCAACCATGTCGACGTACTCGCCCGTTGCTGCGTTGTAGCCGTAGTTGCCCGTGCCTGCAGCAACTGCCGCCACCACGACGCTCGCTTCTTCGCCACCGTTCGTGACGATCTGGCGCAGCGGCTCTTCCATTGCGCGCAGCACGATCTTGATGCCGGCGTTCTGGTCGGCGTTCGCGCCGGTCAGGCCTGCGATCGCGGTGCGAGCGCGGATCAGCGCAACGCCGCCGCCTGCCACGATGCCTTCTTCCACAGCTGCGCGCGTTGCGTGCAGTGCGTCTTCGACACGTGCCTTCTTTTCCTTCATTTCGACTTCGGTCGCAGCACCGACCTTGATCACTGCCACGCCGCCGGCCAGCTTGGCCACGCGCTCTTGCAGCTTTTCACGGTCGTAGTCCGACGTCGCTTCTTCGATTTGCGTGCGAACTTGCTTGACGCGCGCTTCGATGTTCACGGCTTCGCCTGCGCCGTCGATGATCGTCGTGTTTTCCTTGCCCACTTCGATGCGCTTCGCCTGGCCCAGTTCTGCCAGCGTTGCCTTCTCGAGCGTCAGGCCGGTTTCTTCCGCGACGACTTGACCGCCGGTCAGGATCGCGATGTCTTCCAGCATGGCCTTGCGGCGATCGCCGAAGCCCGGCGCCTTGACCGCAACGGTCTTCAGGATGCCGCGGATGTTGTTGACGACCAGCGTTGCGAGCGCTTCGCCTTCGACGTCTTCAGCGATGATCAGCAGCGGACGGCCAGCCTTCGCGACTTGCTCGAGCACCGGCAGCAGATCACGGATGTTCGACACCTTCTTGTCGTGCAGCAGCACAAACGGGTTGTCGAGGACGGCGACTTGCTTGTCCGGGTTGTTGATGAAGTACGGCGACAGGTAGCCGCGGTCGAACTGCATGCCTTCGACGACGTCGAGTTCGTCGGCGAGCGACTTGCCGTCTTCGACGGTGATCACGCCTTCCTTGCCGACCTTGTCCATCGCTTCAGCGATGCGATCGCCGATCGACGTGTCGCTGTTCGCCGAGATCGAGCCGACCTGTGCGATTTCCTTGTTCGTCGTGCACGGCTTGCTGATCTTCTTCAGCTCTTCGACAGCCGCTGCGACTGCCTTGTCGATGCCGCGCTTCAGGTCCATCGGGTTCATGCCCGATGCGACGTACTTCATGCCTTCGCGAACGATCGATTGCGCGAGGACGGTTGCCGTCGTCGTGCCGTCGCCTGCGTTGTCGCTGGTCTTGGAAGCCACTTCCTTGACCATTTGCGCGCCCATGTTCTGGAGCTTGTCCTTCAGCTCGATTTCCTTCGCGACCGACACACCGTCCTTGGTGACCGTCGGGCCGCCGAAGCTGCGCTCGAGCACGACGTTGCGGCCCTTCGGACCCAGCGTGACCTTGACTGCGTTGGCGAGAATGTTCACGCCTTCGACCATCTTCGAACGGGCGGAATCGCCGAATACGACGTCTTTAGCTGCCATCTTCTAACTCCTTGAATTCTTGGGAATATGTACCGTCGGTGGACGCTTACTGCGCGTTGACCACGGCCATGATGTCTTCTTCGCGCATGACCAGCAGTTCCTGGCCGTCGACCTTGACGGTCTGACCAGCGTACTTGCCGAACAGCACGCGATCGCCGACCTTCACGTCGAGCGCGATCGCCGCGCCCTTGTCGTCGCGCTTGCCCGGGCCAACCGCGAGGATCTCGCCTTGATCCGGCTTCTCAGCAGCAGCTTCGGGGATCACGATGCCCGAGGCGGTCTTGGTTTCCTGATCCAGGCGCTTGACGATCACGCGATCGTGCAAAGGACGAAGGTTCATATTCACTCCTCTCTTGACTGAGATTGAAGAACGCTTAGGGAATCTGCCCGGCGGGTCGCCCGGCAGAGAATTGTTAGCACTCTCGTGCAGCGAGTGCTAATTATATGGACGGGTTTTGACAAATTCAAGAAGGGGAGCCAGAGGTTTTTTCGTGCGGGGCGGAACGATGGAAAAACGGGGATTGATTGAAAAATTTCATTAAAAACAATCACATAAACATCGCTCCTGCACATCGGACGCGGACGAGATACGGGATATCCCGACCTCGCCCCAATTTGACACGGGGCGAGCACCGAGTTCCCGCAGTCGTCCGGCATCGCATGAACAAGGCTGCGCGGACGTGCCAAGGGCGCAAACTGCGGCCACGGGATCGTCACATGTCCGGACAGCCCACGACCGGCTGAAACGTCCGGCCGTCGGTCTCGACCGTCGCGCCGAGCAGCCGCGCGAGGCCTTTCGCGCCTTCGCGCATCACGACGTCGTGATTCCACGCGAACAGCGGGCGCGCGATCGGCTCCAGCCAGTTCATCCAGCGCTCGCGCGTGCGGATGTGCCAGTCGTAGCGCACGACGGTGCGCGCGCCGTCGCCGGCGAACGACCAGCGGCCGTCGCCTTCGATCGCGCCGCTCGCGCGACCTTCGAGCACATGCGGCCGCTCGACGCGCAGCACGCGCATGTCGAAGGTCAGCCGGTACGGCAACGCGCCTTTCCACGTGTATCGCTGCAGCGCGCCGACGCCGCCCGCGTCGCCGTGCTCGATCTCGACGGTCCGCACGGCGCTCTTCCACCAGTCCGGCCAACGATCGACCTGGTAGATCGCGTCCCAGACAGCCGCGAGGGGCGCGTCCACGCGCCACGTCGTCGAAAACCGGTATTCCGCCATGCTGCCTCCGGCGCGAATCAGAATCGGGGTCAAAAGCGCGATCAGGGCGAGAAAAAGCGGGCGGGAAACGCGACGTCGATCTCGACGTCGTCGAGCGTCACCGTTTCGAGCGGCGCGCCGTCGTCGTCCCCGAAGCTGACGACCTTCAGCGGAAAGCCGTCCTCGGTGTCCAGCCACAGACGATAGCGATGCACGCCGTCGACCACGTGCGCGGGCGCGCCCGTCACCGATACGCGCAGCGTGGCGCGGCCGCCGAGGGTTTCCTTGCCTTCCGTCACGGTCGCACCGCCCTGCTGCAGCGCATGCACGTTGTGCAGCAGCACGCCGACGTCCGAACGGTCGACGCGATGGCCGCTGCGGTCACGCAGCAGCGGATTGGACGGCGACAGCGTCAGCGCCGGCAGCGCATGCTCGCCGAACGGACGCAGCCGCACCTTGCCGTTGCCGGGGTCGTACGCGAGCACCGCGCCGTGATGCGGCGACACGAAGTCCATCCGGACGAAACCGGGTTTCAAGTAGGCATAGTGGAATTCGGCATGCTCGCCGCTTCGCGCCGACGACCGGATCGTCGCGCGATACGAGTGAACCTGGTCGAAATGCGTCTGCGCGATGGTCACGGGATCGGCTGTCATGCTCGCTCCTATCAGGCTCGCGGCCAGCAACGCGGCTATCACGGCGCCGCCTCGACGTCGAGCACGCCTTCCATTCCGCGCTCGCGATGGCTGCGCAGGAACAGCAGCCGATGCGTGCAATAGTAGGCGAAGCGGCCGGGCGCCGTCGGCGTGAAGCGCAACGTGCGCGGCGTCGTGCCGAGCTCGGTATGCACCGCGATGCCGGCCTGCGGCGCGTCGATCTTGAAACTGTGCGGCACGACGCCCGGTTCGGCCGAGACGGTGAGTTCAACCGGCACGTGTGCGCGGACGATCACGTGACTCGGCCGAAAGAAATAGCTGCCGCCGACGATCGCCACCCGCTGCACGCCGTCGGCGTCGACCGGCACGCGCACCGGCGCATCGCCGTCCGCCCGCGCGAGCCCGGCGCCCGCCACGAGCGCCACCGCCACCATCACCGCCTTCTTCGTGTTCATCGTCGGCCCCCTGCCGATGTCGCGCGCGTCAGCCCTTCCACGCGTCGGTCGGTCCGCCGAGCGCGCCGCATGCTTCGATCGCGAGCTCGCGCAGCCGTCGTTCGTCGGCGTGTCCGGAGAGCGCATAACCCATGCCGCGATCGGACCAGAAGTACGTATCGCGACCGCCGGCGGACATCGCCCGGGGCGCGAAGCGCCGCGCATCATAGGCCGTCATGTAGAGCGTCACGCGCTTGCCGTCCGCGCGCTGGTACATCAGTTGCGCGGCCGGCCCGGCGTCGCCCGGCAGCAGCCGGCCGCCCAGCAATGCATAGCCGTATTCGTCGAGCGACGGCGCACGCACGGGCCGCCCGAGACGCACGGACAGCCACGCGGCAAGGCGCGCCGGATCGCGTGCGTCGACCTCGACCGGATGCTCGCGATCGGCCGCGTACACGGCATACGCGACGTCCGCGTGCGCGGCGAAGGCCGGCTCGGCGCCGAAGGTCGTCCAGCCCGCGTGCAGCGCGACGCCGATCACCAGCCCGGCCGCCAGCCCCGCGAATGCATACGCGACGCCGCGCCAACGCGGCACGCGCCGCTGCACGAACAGCGCGGGTGCGGCGGCCGGCAGCGGGAACAGCGCTTGCAGCGCGTCGCGCTGCGCGCGGTAATGCGCGAACCGGTCGGCTTCGCGCGGATCGGACGCCAGCCGTTCGAGCACCTCGCGGCGCTCCTGCCCGGACAGCTCGCCGTCGAGCAGCGCCGACAGCAGTTGCGCCGACGCGTCGGCGCCGCCGTCCCGATCGTTCGAAGGTTTGCGCGGATCGTCGTCCATCATGTCTTCCCGATCACCCGTAACGCGGCCGCGCCGCGCGCCGGCGGCTCGTCGGACAGCAGCGCACGCATCTGTTCACGCGCCCGCGACAGCCGCGACATCACCGTCCCCACCGGCACGCCGAGCACCTGCGCGGCGTCGCGGTAACTCAATTCCTCGAGCGCGACCAGCAGCAGCACCTCGCGCTGCTCGACGGGCAGCCGGTACAGCGCGCGCTGCACGTCGCGCAACAGCAGGCCGCCGATCTCGTCGGTCGGCGCGGCCATCGTCTGCCATGGCGCGGTCGCATCGTCGACCGCGATCTCGTGCCGCGCGCGCAACTGGTCGATGAAGCGGTGGCGCAGCAACGTCAGCAGCCACGCACGCAGGTTGCCGCCGTCGCGCGGCGGCCGGTTCAACGCGCGCTCGAGCGTGTCCTGCACGAGATCGTCCGCCCAGGCCCGGTCGCCCGTCAGCGCGCGCGCATATCGCGTGAGATGCGGCAACCACACCAGCAGGTCCGATTCGTAGCTCATCCGGATGCCTCGCGCGTCGCCGCGCCGTCAGTCCGTCGGTCGGTGTTCAGGGACGCGCGACGTGCCACATGCCGCCGATTCCGTCGCCGCCCGCGTCGCCGGCCTTGCGGTCCATCTTCCAGCGATACAGCGGACGGCCGTGGTACGCCCATTGCTTCTTCCCATCGTCGCGCGTGACGAGGCTCAGCGCACCCGACGCCTTGTCGTATCCGTCGGCGAGCGCCGGCGGCCAGTTGGCCGCGCAGGTGCCGGTGCAGGTGCTCTTGCCCGGCGCGTCGTGATCGAACACGTACAGCGTCATGTGATCTTCGTCGACCAGTTTCCCGTCACCGGCCTGCGGCGGCTCGGCGGCCGCAGGCCGCGCGATCGCGGCCGTCAGCGCGATGGCGAACAGCATCGTCTTCATTCCCGTTCTCCTTGGCATGGCGTCGCGGCACGATGCCGCCGGACGGGACGTCGACTTCGTGATGACCATTATCCCGCTGTCCGGCCGCGCCGAGACTCGGTATGTAAACGGACGAATCCGGCCAGTTATTCCATGCCGCCCCACGAAGCGGCGCCATTCCTCGCACGAAACACCTCGGGATCCCCAAGAAAAACGCGGCATGACATTGCTGTCATGCCGCGTCGTACGGCCCGTTGCACGCGGCAGGCGATGGATCGCCGCCGCGCGTTCCGGCCGGTTACTTCGGCAATGCGCCAGTCACCGCCTGCAGCAGCGTCGACACCGGTGCGAGCGGGTTGTTCGCGGAGCCGTTGCCCGAGTGCGGCGTAACCGACAGGCTCGGCGTGGAACCCAGCGCCGCGCCCAGCGTCGTGCCGACGGCATTGACGACCGTTGCCGTCGCGTTGCCGGTCGTCGACACCAGCGAACCAGTCGCGCCCGCCGTGCTGCCGGCCGCGCTCGCGCCGGAGCCGAGCAGGCTGCCGCCCGCCGCAGCCGTCGAACCGGCCGCGCCCGACAGCGCGCCGGCCGCCTGCCCGAGGGCTGCCGGACCGTTCGCGAGGGCGCCCGTCACCGAACCGAGTGCACCGGTCAGTGCGCCGGCCGGGTTGCTGCCGCCGGTCAGACCGCCGACGAGGTTCGTGATCGGCGTGATCGGGCTGCCGCCTGCGCCCGACAGCGTGCCGACGACCTGGTTCACGACGCCCTGCACCGGCGCCAGCGGATTCGTACCGCCGAGGTTGCCGAGTGCGCCCGTTACCGAACTTACCGCGTTGCTCAGTACGGCTGCCGGGTTGCCGCTGCCGAGCGTGCCGACCACCTGGTTCACGACGCCTTGCACCGGGGCCAGCGGGTTCGTGCCACCGAGATTGCCGAGTGCACCCGTCACCGAATTCACCGCGTTGCTCAGTGCGGCTGCCGGGTTGCTGCCACCGAGCGTGCCGACCACCTGGTTCACGACGCCTTGAACCGGGGCCAGCGGGTTCGTGCCGCCGAGATTGCCGAGCGCGCTCGTGACCGAACCGAGCGCACCGGTCAGCGCGCCGGCCGCATTGCCACCCGTCGGCAGTGCGTTCTGCAGGCCGCTGACGAGGTTCGTGATCGGCGCGATCGGGCCGCCGCCGCCGGCGCCCGACAACGTGCCGACGACCTGGTTCACGACGCCCTGCACCGGCGCCAACGGGTTCGTGCCGCCGAGGTTGCCGAGTGCGCCCGTCATCGAGTTTACGGCGTCCGTCAGTGCACTGGCCGGGTTACCGTTGCCAAGCGTGCCGGCGAGTTGCGTGACGGCGCCTTGCACCGGTGCCAGCGGGCTCGACGCGCCACCGATGTTGCCGAGCGTCCCCGTGATCGTATTGACCGCATTGCTCAGCGCACCGGCAGGATTGCCGCTGCCCACCGTGCCCGTGACCTGGTCGACGATGTTCTGGATCGGTGTCAGCGGATTCGTGCCGCCGACGTTACCCAGCGCGCCCGTGACCGTGCCGAGAGCACCGGTCAACGCACCTGCCGGGTTACCGCCGCCGAGCGCGCCCGTCACTTGATTCACCACGCCTTGAACCGGCGCCAGCGGGTTTGCACCGCCGCCCACGTTACCCAGCGCACCCGTGACCGTGCCCAGCGCGCCGGTCAAGGCGCCTGCCGGGTTGCCACCGCCGAGCGCGCCCGTCACTTGGTTGACGGCGCCTTGAACCGGCGCCAGCGGGTTCGTGCCGCCGCCAACGCTACCCAGTGCGCCCGTGGCCGTGCCCAGCGCACCGGTCAACGCACCTGCCGGGTTGCCGCCACCGAGCGCGCCCGTCACTTGATTCACCGCGCCTTGAACCGGCGCCAGCGGATTCGCCCCACCGCCGACGCTACCCAGCGCGCCCGTCACCGTACCAACCGCATTGCTCAACGTCCCCGTCGCCGTGCCCAACGCGCCAGTCAACGCCCCCGCCGGATTGCCGCCACCAAGCGCCCCCGTCACCTGGTTCACCACGCCTTGCACCGGCGCGAGCGGCGTCACCGTGCCGCCAGCGCCGCCGAGCGCGCCTTGCAGCGCGTTCACCGCGCCCGACAAGGCTTGCGCCGGATTGCCGAGCGACGTCTGGATCGCGCCCGATCCGCCCGCCGCCACGGTGACCGAACCCAACGGCGACGTGCCGGTCGCGGCCAGCCCGATCGAGACGCTGTTCGTCGGCGGATTCACGATTACCTGCGGAAGCGGCAGCGCATCGAGCGTCCCCGCGATAGCCGAACCGGAAGCCAGCACCCCGAACACCGTCGCGACCGACAGCGCCACACCCGTCAATTTAAGCTTTTGTCCCATCTTTACCCCATCTCGGTTGGCACTACGTTGATAAAGCATGGGGACGGATTGCACGAAGTGTGCCACCCGGTTAAAGCGGATTGATTCGTCGGCCCATTGCAAGCCAATAACGGTTTTATATGGATTTCAGGGCAAATAAGCTGATCGCACAGCCATAATCATCTGATGAATCAGGCGTCTGGTGCGCGGATGTAACGTAACGTTTGCGAGGCCCGAAGTAACGTGTTCCGGTACATTCCGTGCCACATCGGAACGCCCGGCACGAAAGCGCCGCCGGATTGCCCGGCCAAATCGCCTGTTTCGCATTTCATTTTCATGAAAATGCATTAATAAATCGCTTGTTTACCGATTTTCTTATTTAGCGATTTCTTTCCGATCAATTACGCAGACAATTTCCATTCGCGCGACCGCGGATAATGCGGATTACCAAATGAAAAAATGTGACGGCCGCACCGGGGCGGCCGTCATATCGAAACGCGCTCAGCCGAAGCGCGCGGGTCGGTATGGATGTGGATCGATGTAGGTCGGCTCGCCCGTCATCATCTCGGCAAGCAGACGCCCGGTCGCGGGTCCGAGCGTGAGCCCGTGGTGACAATGGCCGAACGCGAACCACAGATGACGATGGCGCGGCGCAGGCCCGATCACCGGACGCATGTCGGGTGTGCACGGCCGCATCCCGAGCCACGGCGCCGGATCGAGCCGCTCGCCGATGCCGAACGCGTCGCGCGCCAGCGGCTCGGCGCGCGCGAGCTGCACGCCGGTCGGCGGCGCGCCGCGCAACGCGATCTCGACGCCGGTCGTGAGCCGCAGGCGGCCGCCTTCCATCGGCGCGACGACGAAACCCGCCTCGGTATCGCACACGGGCACGTTCAGCGACGCGCGGGTCGGCCGGTAATGCATGTGATAGCCGCGCTTCGCGCGCAGCGGAATCCGGTAGCCGAGCGGCGCGAACACGTGATCGGACCACGGCCCGAGCGCGACCACGGCCGAGCGGGCCGCGATCGGCCCATGCTCGGTTTTGACCTGCCAGCCGTCGCTCACCTGCGCGAGCGTCGTCGCGTCGCCGTGCACGAACGTGCCGCCGTCGCGCTCGAACAGCCGCGCGTACGCCTTCGTGAGGCCCCCGGGGCTCGACACGGTCTTCGGGTCCTGCCAGTGGAATGCGCCGCAGAATGCGTCGCCGATGCCGGGCTCGCGTTCGCGCAACGCGCGCGCGTCGAGGACGCTCATCCGCAACCCGTGCGCGTCGGCCACCCGCTGCTGCGCGCGCGTTTCCGCGTCGAACAGCGCCGGCGAACGGAACGCCTCGATCCACCCGCCGTCATGCACGAGCGGCTGCGCGTCGGTGCGCGCGAGCAGCGCGTCGTGCTCGACGACGCTTGCCGCGACGAGCGGCAGCATGTCGCGCGCGGCGGCCGCGAGCCGCTGCGGCGACGATTCGCGCCAGAAGCGCGCGAGCCAGCCCGCATACGCGGGCAATGCCTTGTAATCCCAGTAGAGATCGACCGAGCGGTTGCGTGCGTAGCGCAGCAGCGTGCCGAGACGGCGCGGGAACGCGTACGGCACGACCGACGAGCGCTCGATCAGCCCGGCATTGCCGTGGCTCGTCTCCTCGCCGGGCGCGCGCCGGTCGACGAGCGCGACGCGCAGCCCGCGATCCTGCAGATGCAGCGCCGACGACACGCCGACGATGCCGGCCCCCAGAACGATGACGTCGAAATCCATGCTTCCCCGTACTGCGTCGAGATTCGGTGCGACACGCGCCGACACCGCGGCCGGCGCGCGGCCAGGCTTACTTCGCGACGATGTCGCGCTTGAAGTACTTCTGCGAAAGCGCGCTCAGCGTGCCGTCCTTCTTCAGCGCGTCGAGCGCGCCGACGATCTTCGCCTGCAGCGCCTTGTCGCCCTTGCGCATCCCGAAGCCGGTGCCTTCGCCGAGCGTCGCGGGATCCTTCAGCGCGTCGCCGACGATTTGATAGTCGCGGCCGGCCGGCTTGTCGAGGAAACCGTCCTGCGCGGTCTGCGCCTCCTGCACGGCCGCGTCGAGACGCCCGGCGACGAGATCGGCATAGATCTGGTCCTGATCCTGGTACGACACGACGGCCACGCCCGCATTCGCCCAGTGCGCCTTCAGGAAATCCTCCTGCGACGAGCCCTGCAGCACGCCGACGTGCTTGCCGCGCAGGCTCGCGGCATCGGGCCGCAGCGGCGAGCCGCGGTGCGCGACCATCACGATCGGCACCACGTAGATCGCCGGCGTGAAATCGATGCTCTGCTTGCGCTTCGCGGTGATGTTCATCGCCGAATTGATCGCGTCGAACTTGCGCGCCTGCAGCGCCGGGATCAGCCCGTCGAACGCATTCTCGACCCACACGCACTTCATGTTCAGCTTCGCGCACACCGCATTGCCGATGTCGACGTCGAAACCCTGCAGCTGGCCGGCCGGCGTCTTGCTCTCGAACGGCGGATACGCGGCTTCGATCCCGAAGCGCAGCGTGGTCTGTTCCGCGTGGGCCGTGACGGCCGCGCACGCAAGCGCCGCGACGGCGCAGAGGGAAAGCTTCCAGTTCATGACGGATGTCCTTCGATTCCGGATTGAGGCGATGAAGACCGGTCATCGTGCGACGGCACGCCGGTCTGCACGCGAAAATATAGACTCTTAGTCTACTATAGACTATAGGGGATACGATAATCCGGCGCTCACGCAGTCCCGTGAAATGCCGTCGGCCATGCTCCGCGTCGTTGATTTATCGATGTTTTTTCCGAAGGAATCGACTCCTCCCGCTCCTGAAAAGAAAAATCCACCAAACTTAATTTGTCTATATTAGACTTTTAGTCCATCACGAACACCGCCGGACGCGCTATTTGGAGACTGTCCTGTCCGGCCCCGACCGGAGAAGTCCCATGACGCAACCCGCCCCGACCCTGCCGCTGACCGTCGACGAAGCCGCGGTGCGCGCGGCGCTGCCGTCGCTCGACGTGCTCGGCACGCTGCGCCGCATGTTCGCGTCGCTCGCGTCGGCCCGCGCGGTGCAGCCGACGCAGACGCTCACGCTGTTCCCCGAGCAGGCCGGCGATTTCATCACGTATCTCGGCGCGCTCGCCGACGAGCAGGTGTTCGGCGCGAAGCTGTCGCCGTATGTCGTGACCGGCGGCAAACCGATCGTCACCGCATGGACCGCGCTGATGTCGATGCGCACCGGCCAACCGCTGATGTGGTGCGACGCGGGGCTGCTGACGGTCGAGCGCACGGCCGGCACGACGGCGCTCGCGGTCGACTGCCTCGCGCCGCGCGACGCGCGCCGGCTCGCCGTGATCGGCACGGGCGCGGTCGGCCTCGCGCATCTGCGCCACACCGCGGCGTTGCGCGACTGGGCGTCGATCAGCGTTCATTCGCCCGCGCTCGCCGGCGACCCGGCGCTGCGGGCGACGCTCGCGCGGATCGATCCGCGGGCCCGTGCGGCCGCCAGCATCGAGGCGTGCGTGCGCGACGCGGACGTCGTGATGCTGTGCACGTCGTCGGGCACGCCGGTGCTCGCCGACGGCATGCTGACGCGCCCCGCGCTCGTCACGTCGATCAGCACCAACGTCGCGCGCGCGCACGAGATCCCGCCTGCGTGGCTGCCCGACATGGACGTGTATTGCGACTACCGGCACACGACGCCCGCGAGCGCGGGCGAGATGCAGATCGCGGCGGCCGGGCACGGCTGGACGCCCGAGCGGATCGTCGGCGACCTGCCCGCGCTCGTCGCCGGCACCTGCGCGGCGCCGTCGCGCACGCGTCATGCATTCTTCCGCTCGATCGGCCTCGGGCTCGAGGACATCGCGATCGCCCATGCGCTGTACACGCATCTGACGCGCGCATGAGCGGCGCGCGCACGCGGGGCCGATACAATGGCGCAACCGCCGCGGCGGCAGCGCGCGGGCGCACGGAGCAGCCGGTCGACGGCACGCCGGCGCGCCGCGCCGACGCACCGCCCGGCCCCCGCTCACCCGAGATGGCGATTCCGATGCGCAAGAAGCAATCCCCCGTCAAAGACCTGCTGCTCACCCGCTATGCACCGATCGCCGACGGCATCGCGGCGCTGTTCTTCCCGTATGCGGAAGTCGTGATTCACGACCTGCACGACCAGACCGTGCTGTATCTCGCGAACAACCTGTCGAAGCGCGAGGTCGGCGACGACTCCGCACTCGAGGAAATCGATCATTCGGCGCGCGAGCGCGTGATCGGTCCGTACGAAAAGCTGAACTGGGACGGCCGGCGGATGCGTTGCGTGAGCAACGTGCTGTTCGACGACGAAGGCCGCCCGGCCGGGATGATGTGCATCAACTTCAACATCGCAGTGTTCGACGACGTCCGCGCGACGCTCGACGTCTTCATCAAGGGCGCGGGCATCGTCGCGCAACCGGACGAGCTGTTCCGCGACGACTGGCAGGAACGCATCAACACGTTCCTGCACGGCTGGCTGCGCGAGCGGCAGGTCGGCTTGAACGGGCTCACGCGCGAGCACCGGCGCGAGCTCGTCGAGGCGCTGTACGCGGAAGGCGCGTTCCGCGGCAAGAGCGCCGCGAACTACGTCGCGAACGTGCTCGGGATGGGGCGCGCGACCGTCTACAAGCACCTCAAACATCTGAAGGAAACGCAGGGCGACGTGTAAGCGGCGCGCGCAGCGGGCGGCGGCGCCACTGGCATCGACAATCGCTACCGGTACACCCGGTCCGTGTCTATGCTTCGTGAAGCATCCGGGCCGCCCCGCTCCGCCCGGGCGAGCCGACGAAGCATCGAAGCATAAAGTGATATAGTCCCGGTTACATTTATTTGCCGCCCCGGACCGCTCATGACGACCACCCCTGCCCCGACTGCCCGCCCGATCCTGACCGTCGAAATCTGGTCCGACCTGATCTGCCCATGGTGCTGGATCGGCAAGCGCCGCTTCGATGAGGCGCTCGCCGCGTTCGCGCACGCCGAGCACGTCGACGTCGCGCTGCGCGCGTACCGGCTGATGCCGGGCCAGCCGGTCGAACCGGTCGAGGCGATGCTCGCGGGCAAGTACCGGATGTCGCCCGCGCAGGTCGACCAGATGCTGCGTCAGGTGACGGATGCGGCCGCGAGCGTCGGGCTGAGCTACGACCTGCCCGGCACGTTCGTCGGCGACACGCTCGACGGTCACCGGCTCGTGAAACTCGCGGAGGCGACCGGCCGTGCGCATGCGCTGACCGAGCGGCTGTACCGCGCCTATTTCTGCGAGCACGGCTCGCTGTTCGACCACGCGTCGCTGATCGACTTCGCGGTCGAAGCGGGGCTCGAGCGCTCGGCCATCGAAGCCGTGCTGCGCAGCGACGCGTACCGCGACGAAGTCGAGGCCGACATCGCGCGCGCGGCGCAGATCGGCGGACGCGGCGTGCCGCTGTTCGTGTTCGGCGGCCGCTACGCGGTATCGGGCGCCCAGCCGGCCGACGTGTTCGCGCAGGCGCTCGAGCAGGCGTGGCGCGACGGCGCCATCGTCGAATTCGCCGGCGACGACGCCGCCGCGTGCGGCCCCGACGGCTGCGAACTGCCGCCGCGCGGATAACCTCCGGCGCCGCGCGACGCGCGCCGCCGCTACGCGTCGCTCCTGCCATAAACCGGCAGGAAGCGCGCGCGAATGACGCCTACAATGCAGCCTTTCAAATAACTATCAGAGAGAAGGCGGCCAACCCATGACCCACGGGATCCACGGCGAGAAGCGCTGGTATGCGCTGATCGTCCTCTGCCTCGGCGTGCTGATGATCGTGCTCGACAGCACGATCGTGAACGTTGCGCTGCCGTCGATCAGCACCGACCTCCACTTCACCGAGACGGCCCTCGTGTGGGTCGTCAACGCGTACCTGTTGACGTTCGGCGGCTGCCTGCTGCTCGGCGGCCGCCTCGGCGACCTGTACGGCCAGCGACGCATGTTCCTCGCCGGCCTCGTCGTGTTCACGCTCGCATCGCTCGCCTGCGGCCTCGCGCAATCGCAGGCGATGCTGATCGCCGCGCGCGCGGTGCAGGGTTTCGGCGGCGCGATCGTGTCGGCCGTGTCGCTGTCGCTGATCATGAATCTCTTCACCGAACCGGGCGAACGGGCGCGCGCGATGGGCGTCTACGGCTTCGTCTGCGCGGGCGGCGGCAGCATCGGCGTGCTGCTCGGCGGGCTCTTGACGAGCACGCTGTCGTGGCACTGGATCTTCCTCGTCAACCTGCCGATCGGCATCGCGGTCTATGCGATGTGCGTCGCGCTGCTGCCGCGCATGCGCGCGCCGGCCGGCGCCGCGCGGCTCGACGTCGCGGGTGCGATCACCGTGACCGCGTCGCTGATGCTCGCCGTCTACGGGATCGTCGGCGGCAACGAGGCCGGCTGGCTGTCGACGCAGACCGTCGTGCTGATCGGCGCGGCCGTCGTGCTGCTCGCGCTGTTCATCGCGATCGAGGCGCGCGTCGCGCATCCGCTGATGCCGCTCACGCTGTTCGCCGCGCGCAACGTCGCGCTCGCGAACGTGATCGGCGTGCTGTGGGCGGCGGCCATGTTCGCGTGGTTCTTCCTGTCCGCGCTCTACATGCAGCGCGTGCTCGGCTACGGGCCGCTGCAGGTCGGGCTCGCGTTCCTGCCGGCGAACCTGATCATGGCCGCGTTCTCGCTCGGGCTGTCGGCGCGGATCGTGATGCGCTTCGGCATCCGCGGCCCGATCGCGGCCGGCCTGCTGATCGCGGCGTGCGGCCTTGCGCTGTTCTCCCGCGCGCCGGCGGACGGCAGCTTCATCTGGCACGTGCTGCCGGGCATGACGCTGCTCGGCATCGGCGCCGGCGTCGCGTTCAATCCGGTGCTGCTCGCCGCGATGAGCGATGTCGACCCGGCCGATTCGGGGCTCGCGTCGGGCATCGTCAACACCGCGTTCATGATGGGCGGCGCACTCGGCCTCGCCGTGCTCGCGAGCCTCGCCGCCGCGCGCACCGATGCGCTCGCGGCGGCGCACGCCACGCCGCTCGACGCGCTGAACGGCGGCTACCACGCCGCGTTCGCGGTCGGCGCGGCTTTTGCGGCCGCGGCCGGGCTGCTCGGCCTCGCGCTGCGCATCCGCCGCCAGGACGCCGTTGCCGGCGTCGGTCCCGCGATGCATTGACGGCCGTCCGTGCCTGAACCGGGGGCGCGCGTCGCCCCCGTCATGCCCGATAGCAAACCATCGGCGAAACACCCGCCGACGCCGGCGCACGGCCACGTCAGGCCCGGCCTCATTCAAACGACCGTTTCACCCGCCACCAACGGCCCGTCCAGCAAGCCTTCCCGGCCGATTTTTAACGTAGTCGTACACCGACGCGCCACTTTTGCGACAATGGCGGACTTTGATGCGCGCGCCGCGGCCGCGCGCCGCCGCCGAACGCCGCATAACCGCCTGCTTCCGATGTCGCTTCCCCATATCGATCTGCTGTACTCCCTGTCCGGCCTGTTCGTCGGCATTCTCGTCGGCCTGACGGGCGTCGGCGGCGGTTCGCTGATGACGCCGATCCTCGTGCTGCTGTTCGGCGTCCACCCCGCGACGGCGGTCGGCACCGACCTGCTGTACGCGGCCGCGACCAAGGCCACCGGCACGCTCGTCCACGGGCTGAAGGGGTCGATCGACTGGCGCATCACCGGCCGGCTCGCGGCCGGCAGCGTCCCGGCCGCAGCCGTCACGCTGTGGGTGCTGCACACGCACGGGATGAATTCGCCCGGCACAGCGCGGCTGATCCAGCTGGTGCTCGGCGTCGCGCTGCTGCTCACGTCGCTCGCGCTGATCTTCCGTCCGCAATTGACCGCGCTCGCCGCGCGCAACCCGCTCGCGCCGAGCCCCGCGCGCACGCTGTGGTCGACGGTGCTGACGGGCGCCGTGCTCGGCGTGCTCGTGTCGATGACGTCGGTCGGCGCCGGCGCGATCGGCGTCACCGTGCTGTTGCTGCTGTACCCGATGCTCGCGACCACGCGCATCGTCGGCTCCGACATCGCGCACGCGGTGCCGCTCACGCTCGTCGCGGGCATGGGCCACTGGCTGCTCGGCTCGGTCGACTGGTCGATGCTGCTGTCGCTGCTGCTCGGCTCGCTGCCCGGCATCGTGCTCGGCAGCTTGCTGTCGGCGCGCGCGCCCGAACGGCTGCTGCGCAACCTGCTCGCCGCGACGCTCGTCGCGGTCGGCGTGCGGCTCGTGCTCGCGTAGGGCGCACCGCCGGGCGCCGCCTCGGCCGCCGGCACCGCCATCCTCCGAAAAAAAACAGCCCGACCGGCCTGCGCCGATCGGGCTGTCGTCCATCCGGGGCCTCGCGAACCCGCACCGCCCGGCGCAAGGCCGGACCGTGCGGGCCGCAACGCGATGCTTACTGCCCCTGCTGCTTCAACTGTTGCTGCTTGAGCTGCTGCGTGCGCGCCTGCAGCTTCAGCACGCGCTGCAGCGCGGTACGATTCGCGAGGATCCCGTCGTAGAAGTTGGCGAGGTCGCCCTTCAACGCGGTCCGCGACGCGTCGTTCAGGTAGATCATGTGGCCCGACGGGTAGTTCTTGATCGTCAGGTTCTGCGCCTTGAGCGTCGGATCGAGCGCCATCTGCGCGAGCGTCAGCTCGGTCTGGTGGAACGGCGTGACCGCATCGAAATACCCGTTCGCCGACAGCACCTTCAGGTCCGGGTTCACGCTCATCGTCGCCGCCAGGTCGCCGGCCGTGTACAGCGTATTGCCGCCGCCCTTGTTCGCGCCGGTCGGGTCCGTGTGGCTGAAGTCCCAGTTGTTGAAGACCTGGTCGTTCAGGTCCACGAACGACGACGTCGACGTGTACTTGAGGTCGGTGTTGATGTAGCTGTTCCACAGCACCGTGTACGCGCCGCCGACGTTCGTGATCGACGGATCGTTGCTGCCCGAGTTCGGCAGGATGTACGGCGCGATGCCCTTGCCCGTGAAGTTCGCGCGACCGTCGTACTGACCGATCTGCGTGCCCGGTACGAGCGTCAGGAAGAACGTGTACGGCGGGTTGTCGTCCGACGACGGCACGTTGCCGAGCGCGGCCGGGTTGCCGAACGTCTGGATCAGCGACGTCGGATCCGTGCCGATGTACGAGCCCATCTGCTGCGCGGTCTGCAGGTTCAGGTTCAGCCGCACGTTCACGAAGCCGCCGTCCTGCGGATTCGGCTTCTGCGCGAGCGGCGCGAGCGTGTTGTCCGCGTAGTTGCGGGCCTGCACCATGTACGCGTCGAGATCGGTCGGCGTCGGGTTGAGCGTCGTCTTCTTCCAGTAGAACGCGTCGGCCGCGAGCGTCGGGAAAGTGCCCGGCGCGGACAGCGCGTTCGCGTAGTCGAGGATCGACGATTGCAGCGTGATCCCGTTCAGGTCGATGCCGTCCTCATGCAGCACCCACGACACGACCGCGCTACGCGCCGTGCCGTACGACTCGCCATACAGGAACTTCGGCGAGTTCCAGCGCGAGTACTTGGTCAGGTAGCGCTGGATGAAGCGATCGATCGAGTGCGCGTCCTGGTCGGTGCCCCAGAAGTCCTTGTTCTTCGCCGGGGCGATCGCCGCCGAGTAGCCGGTGCCGACCGGATTGATGAACACGAGGTCGGTGCGGTCGAGCAGGCTGTCCGGGTTGTCGAGCAGCTTGTACGGGGCCGGCGGCGTGAAGTTCGGGAACGACGACTGCAGGCGCTTCGGCCCGTACGAGCCGAGCAGCAGGTAGACCGACGACGAGCCGGGGCCGCCGTTGTAGAAGAACGTGACCGGGCGCGGCTTCGACGGGTCCGGGTTGTCCTGCGTGTACGCGACGTAGAACATCTTCGCGTTCGGCGCCGACGTGATCGGATCGATGGTGGTCAGGTGGCCCGTGGTGGCCGTGTACTGGACGGTCTTGCCGCCGATCGTGACCTGGCGGTGCACGACCGCGGCCCCTTCGGTCGAATCCGTGACCGCGTCGTTCGGCCCGGTGCCGTACACGTCGTTGTCGACGTACGGCTGGTCGGCCGGGACGGCGGCCGTGGCATTGCTGGTAGCCGCCGTGCTGCCGTTCGACGTCGTCGCGGCCGCCGCGGTGGCGGCGGTCGGGCCGGACCCGTCGTCGCCGCCGCACCCGGTGACGAGCAGCGCCGCGGCCGCGGCTGCGGCGAGCGGCAGGCTCAGTGTCGTTCCAAATAGCGCGAAACCGTCTTTCAAGGACTTCAGTGTCGTCATTATTGCCTCTCGAACAGAACGATAAATACCGCCGGTCGCAAAGGATCATTTGCGCCGGCGCTCCGCACCGGGAGCGCATTCGTTTTGCGATGCACTCCGAGTTTTTTACCGGATCGGCGAATACCGATCGGCACGATTTACCCCACCCATATTCTGCGACCGCGCAATGGAATCAATTCCATTGCAAACGACGATTCAATAATGCGCGGCAATGCGAATTCAGCCCCATCATCCGCATGCGCGAGAAACAGCAAGCAAAAGCATTCCCCGCAAAGCCCGCCAGACAAGGCGCCTTCGCTTCCAACAGACGAACAATCCCCCTCGGCGAAATGCCGATCAATCGCCAAACGGCGACCAATCGCAGTTCGAGCCGATTTAATAAGATCGAAAGGATCGATTAACTATACGGAAAGGAATATTGTCTTTACGGGAATTTATTAAATTAAGTGAAAATATCGGCGCATAATAAATTCCGGGTTTTCCGCCGTAAAGTAATAATTTGTTACAGCGCGCGCCATTCCGATAAAGGCCAGTGCGGGGACGGATTCCAGGCGCTGAAAAGAAAAAAGCCGGACGACTGTCCGGCTTCCGTATCGCGGCGCGGCGTGCGCCGTCAGAGCGGCACGTCAATCGCGCCAGCGCCGGTCGTGATCGCGTTCGCACCAGGAGACGCCGAGATCGGCGGCAGGTTCGCGTTCGTCAACGCCGGCGCGGCGCCCGGCGTGCCGCCGCGCGGCACCGTGCGGATCACCTGCGACGGCGGCAGCGCGGCACCGCTTTTCAGGTGCCGCCACATCAGGTTCAGCGCCTGAAGGTTGTAGTAGTGGACCGGCACGAAGCGCGTGTCGAAGCCCGCGACGGGCAGGAACGCATCGAAGTGCTGTCCGTTCGTCACCTCGTAGAACACGAGCTGGCTGCGACCGCCTTCGCTGATGCCGTTCTGCGCGACGTATGCGCGCGACGCGTGATTGACGGGCACGAGCGCGTCGCTGCGGCCCTGCACGATGATCGCGGGCTTGCCCTGCAGGTTCGCGTTCACGCGCACCGCGTCGACGTTCGCCGGCATGTCGAGCATTCCGTTGGTCCACAGCTGCCGCAGGCACAGCGCGCCCGCGAAACTCGCATCGGGCGTCGCGAGCCGGTGGTCGACACCCGCGCCGGTGTTGAACACGAGACTGACGCCGGCGGTCGGCGGGACGCCGTTGCCGAGACCGAACACGGCCGGCATCGGCGACGTGGCGGGCGGCGCGACCGTGCCCGTCGCCGCGCTGGTGGTCGCGAAGCTGAAATTGCACAGATTGTCGGTCACGCGCGAGCGCGTATACGCGTTCGCATAGGTGACCGCGATCGCCGGGATCGCCTGCGAATCCCACATCGGCGCCTGCAGCAGGTCGGAATCGGCGAGATAGCCGGCCGCATGCAGTTGCGCGAGCGCGTCGGCGGCCTGGCTTTGCGTATCGGCGCCCGACACGAGCCCCGCCGCGGCGAGCGTCGCGCAGCGCTGCGCGCGGATCGACTGCGTGGTGGCGGCAGGCAGCGCGCTCAGGTACGGCGCGCCCCCGAGCGACGCCGATGCGGCCGCGCACGGCTCCAGCAGGTTCGCGAGCGTCGCATAGTCGGCCAGCGGCCGGCCGAACGACGGCACCGGCTGGCCGCCCTCGCGCACGACCGCGTTCGGCGCCATCCGCACGTTGACCTGCGGCTCGCCGACCACGACCGCGGTAATCCAGCGGCGCGTGTCCTGCTCGGCCGCCGCGAGCGCCGCGCCGCCGCCGTTGCTGACAGACGCGGCGATCGTCGTGATGTCGCCCGGGCGGTACCGCACGCCGTGATGCGAGCCGTCGAGCAGCGGCCCGAACTGCTCGTTGAGCGCCCAGTATGCGAATTCGACCGACTGCAGCGTCACATGCCCCCAGTCCTGCTCGGGGTTCTGCTGCGAATGCGCGTGCTTGAACGCGTAGCGGTTCGGGAAGCGGCTGTTGAACGCGGCCAGGTCGCCGCTCGTCACGTTGGCGGTAAAGAGACTGGCGTTGCCGGCGAGCACGGCGTCGGCGAGTGTGCCGTCGATCAGCGTGATCGTGTCGGTGCCGAGTTCGTGCGCGCCGTTGCCGCCGCCCTTGTCGTTGTATGCGACCGCGCAGCCGCGTTTGAGGCCCCACTCGCCGGCCGCCGAAATCGCGCCGTACACGCCGCGCGAACCGGACGACGTCGCGGTGACGATGCATGGCTGAGCGGGATCGAAGCTCGCGGGCACCTGCACGAGCAGCGTCACGTTCTTGCGGCCGCTACCGTCATCGGAATACGCGAGATATTCGGTGCCGGGGATCTTGCCCTCGCCGAGCGTGTCGTTGCCGTCGAGGTCGACGTTCGGCCCCCAAAAACGGCCGTAGCCGCCATTGGCGCTCATGTCGACGAGCGCGCGGTAGTTCGACCAGATCGCGACCCGGCGCAACTCGGCGCTCGTCGGCCGGGACGGATTCGCGAACGCGGGCGCGGTGGCCGTGGCGAGCCCGGTCTTGCCGAGGCCAGCCGTCAGCAGATCGTCGCTCGAGCCGTCGTAAGCGGTCGTGCGCACGCTGCCGGACACGAAACCGGGCAGCCGGTTGCGCTCGCCCGAATCGTCGCCGTTGCAGGCGCCGAGCATCGCGACCGCGACCAGCGCCGCGCCCAAGAGAATCCGACTGCCCCACCCGTGCGTCGTCATTGCCGACCTCTCGATATCGTTATCGGTCCGCCGCTGCGTCGTGCGCGGCTCACGGCCTCAGAAGAAACGCCGGGCCGTCCAGCACTTTCCGTCCCGAAGGAAGACCCTTGGGGATACCCGTTCGGGGGGGCCTGGCGCAAAGCGGCAGGCCCGAGGCATTCTAAAGCGCAAACGGGCCCCGGTACACCGGGGCCCGCCGCAAGCGGGCGCGCGGCGCTGGCGCGCCGCCGCCCAGCATCATTGCTGCTGGACCGTCAGCTTGTTCGAGACCGACGTCACGCCCTTCACGCTCTTCGCTGCCTCTTCCGCCTTGTCGATCTGTGCCTGGTCGGGCACCGTGCCCTCCAGCGAGATCGCGCCGCCCTTCGAGCGCACGACGAGGTTTGCCACGTCGATGCCGCCAGCCTTCGTAATTGCCTTGCGCACCGCGTAGCCGAGCTGGCGGTTCGCCTTCTTCGCGGTCTTGGCCGCGGCCTTCGGCGAGCTCGCTGCCGCAGCCGGCGCCTCGGTTGCCGCCGCGTCGCTCGACTGCGCATATACGCTGCCCGACAGACAGGCCGCCACGGCCGCAACACCCAACGCTCTCAACACGATCGACTTCATGCTATCTCCTTATGACTTCGGAACGGCCGTGCACAGTACGGCCGGATACCCCCAAAGGCGGCCGGCCCGCGCGCGAACGGGCGGGATGGCCGATGATTTCCACGGCGATGCGAGAGAGGCGGCACGGGCCGGCGACCGGCGCACGCGAATGCGGGCCGGCCGGGCCGGACAGCCGCCGGCCGGACGCGCCCGGTCTATTGCGTGCCGGGTCGCGCGCGAATCGGTCGCGGCTGCGACGCACAATGTAATCCAGCGCCCGCCGAAGCGCAAAGCTTTTGACGCGCGAGCGCCCGGCGGCGGCCGGCTCGCGCGCCCGCGTCCCGCGCCGCGCCACCGCGCCGAACTCGCGCATGCCGGGTGAAACCGGGTACCATCGCCGCCAGACCCTGCATCGCGTACATCGTCCGTGACGCCCGTCATCGACGCGTCACGCCCGTGTCATCCGCCACGTCATGAAGCCAGCCCGCCCTCGCCCGCCCCGCCGCATCCTCGCCCGCTTCGTCGCGGTGTCGTGGCGCGATCTCGCGCTGTCGATCGGCCCCACCGTGCTGCTCGCGGTCGCGGCGGTCTGGCTCGCGGTCAAGCTGATCCAGCCGGCGCCGCCGTCCACGCTCGTGATTTCGTCCGGCCCGCCGGGCAGCACCTACTGGAACGCCGCGCAGAAATACAAGACGATCCTCGCGAAGAACGGCGTCACGCTCGACGTCCAGTCATCCGAAGGATCCGCGCAGAACCTCGCGCGGCTGTCGAACCCGAATGCGCCGGTCGACGTCGGCTTCGTGCAGAGCGGCATCGGCCCGAAGGAGCGCGACGAGCATCTGGTATCGCTCGGCAGCATCGGCTACGTGCCGCTCGCGATCATGTACCGCGGCCCGCTGGTCGCGCGCCTGTCCGACTTCAAGGGCAAGCGGCTCGCGCTCGGCGCGGAAGGCAGCGGCGCGCGCGAATTGAGCCTGGCGCTGCTGAAGATGAACGGCATCGTGCCGGGCGGCTCGACCGAGCTGCTGCCGACGGCCGGCGAGGACGCCGCGACCGCGCTGCTCGACGGCACGATCGACGCCGCCTTCCTGTCCGGTGACTCGACGCAGATCCCGGTGATGGCGAAGCTGTTCCGCGCGCCCGGCGTGCACGTGTACTCGTTCACGCAGGCCGAGGCGTACGCGCGGCGCTTTCCGTACCTGACCGCGATCACGCTGCCGATGGGCGTCTACGATCTCGGCCGCAACCTGCCGCCCGCCGACATCCACACGGTCGCGCCGACGATCGAGCTGGTCGCGCGCGATTCGCTGCACCCCGCGTTGTCCGACCTGCTGATCGAGGCCGCGCGCGAAGTGCACGGCCACGCGACGATCCTGCAGCACGCGGGCGAATTCCCGTCGGCCGTCACGCGCGGCTTCCCGCTGTCGGATGACGCGGCGCGCTATTACAAGTCGGGCAAGACCTTCCTGTACCGGCGGCTGCCGTTCTGGGTCGCGAGTCTCGTCGACCGGCTGCTGGTCGTCGTGGTGCCGCTGATCGTCGTGCTGATTCCCGGGCTGCGGCTGGTGCCGTCGCTGTACGGCTGGCGCGTGCGTTCGCGTATCTACCGCTGGTACGGCGCGCTGATCGCGCTCGAGCGCCGCGCGCTCGGCGAGCATACGGCCGAGGAGCGCGTCCATCTGCTCGACGAACTCGACGACATCGAGGAAGCCGTGAATCGAATGAAGATGCCGCTCGCGTATGCCGGGCAGTTCTACGTGCTGCGCGAGCACATCGGCTTCGTGCGCGAGCGGCTCACCGCGCAGGACCACGACGCCGCATCGGGCACGTCGGGCACACCCGGCGCCGGCGGCCTCGCCGCGACGCGCGGCGGCGCGGCGGCGCCGCCGGCCGGCGAGCCCCCTCGGGCGACTCCCGGTTCCGCATGAGCGGCCGATCCGCGATCATTGCTGCATCCGCGCGGCTGCGTCCGCGCGCCGCCCCGTAACATGAAGGCCGCCGCGAGGCGCACACGCCCCACACTCTGGAGATCGCCATGACAACCGGCCTCGACACTGCCCAGCCTGCCTGGTTCTTCGACTTCGTGTCGCCGTTCTCCTACCTGCTGCTCGAACAGCACGACAAGTGGCCGGACGTGCCGTTCGACCCCGTCGCCGTGTCGCTGCCCGACCTGCAGCGCCACTGGGGACAGCGCCCGAGCGCCGACGTGCCGGCCAAGCGCATGTTCACGTACCGCCATGCGCTGTTTCGCGCCGAACAGCTCGGCATCCGCTTCAAGATGCCGCCCGCGCATCCGTTCGACTCCGACAAGGTGCTGCGCCTCGCGATCGCGCTGCGCGCCGACATCGCGACCGTGCTGGAAATGTTCCGCTTCATCTGGCACGACGGCAACGATCCGTCGACGCCGAACGGGTTCGCCGCGCTGTGCGAGCGCGTCGGCGTCGGACACGGCGACGAGCTGATCGAATTCGAGGAAACGAGCGCGCAGTTGCGCCGCAACACCGACGACGCGATCGCGCTCGGCGTGTTCGGCGTACCGACGTTCTGGATGAACCAGCAGCTGTTCTGGGGCGAGGACGCGCTGCCGATGGTGCTGTACTGCGCGCGCACGCCGAACTGGCTCGAGTCGCGCGAGGTCAAGCGGATCAGCACGCTGCCGAAGGGGCGCGTGTGATGGCCGGTATCACGCACCGCGACGCGTGGCTGCGGTAAGGTTACGCTTCTGCCGAATCACCGCGCACCGATGGAAGACGACGACCGTACCGCCTCGCTCGATATCTGGCTCGTGCGCGTATTGCGCACGCTGCTGCTCGAGCGCAGCGTCACGCAGGCCGCGCTGCGGCTGAACCAGACCCAGCCCGCGATCAGCACCGCGCTGCGCAAGCTGCGCGAGACGCTGAACGACCCGATTCTCGTGCGCGGCAAGTCCGGGATGGTGCCGACCGAGTATGGCGCGTCGCTGCTCGGGGCGGCGTCGCGTGCGCTGCGCGAGGTCGACTTCATCGCGACGCCGCACGGCGACTTCGATCCGTCGTCGGCGCGGCGCACGTTCCGCGTCGCCGCGCCCGACTACCTGAACGATTTCTTCATGCCGACGCTGATCGAGCGCTTTCGCGACGCGGCGCCGCATGCACATCTGGAAATCGACTCGCTGAACCCCGCGCTCGATCACGCGGAGGCGCTCGAATCGGGCGCGCTCGATCTCGTGATCGGCAACTGGCCGAAGCCCGACCCGCAGTTCGCGCGCCAGGACCTGTTCTCCGACACGATCGTGTGCCTGATGCGCGACGCGCATCCGCTCGCGCGCGAACCGCTCACGCGCGAAGCCTACGCGGCGGCCGCGCACGTCGCGCCGACGCCGTACACCGGCGACAAGCGCAACGCGATCGAGATCGGCCTCGCGCGCGCCCGCCTCACGCGGCGGATCGTGACGACGCTGCCGTATTTCGGGATCGTGCCGCAGGTGCTGCTGCAGTCGGACCTGATCTTCACGACGACGCGCCGCTTCGCGACGCACTATGCGCAGCTGCTGCCGCTCGTGGTCGTCACGCCGCCCGTGCCGTTCCCGCGCATCAAGAGCTATCTGCTCACGCACCCGCACCCCGACCGCCCGACCGACATCGCGTGGCTGTGCGCGCTGATGCAGAGCGTGTCCGACGAGCTGACCGCCGCACGCGGCCGCAAGCGCTGACGCCGCGCGGCATTGCCGGCGCGCGACGACGCAGCGCCGGCGCTCAGGCCGTGCAGAAGGTTTCCTGCAGATGGGTCCAGCGCACGATGCCTGCCGCGTCGCGCGCGAACACGGCGGTCGCGCGACGCGCGGGCAGTTCGCCCGATGCCGCCTGCTGCGCTTCGACATAGGTGAGCACCGCGTGCGATGCGTCGGCCATCAGCACGCGGATGTCCGACAGCGCGATGCGCAGCCCCGGCTTCGCGCCGCCGAGCGTCGCGAACAGCGCGCGCGTGCCGACGCGGTCGAGCGCGCGACCGTCGGTCATGATCATCGTGAAATCGGCGGAAAAGGCTGCGATCAGCGCATCGAGCGCCGCGGGTGAAGTATCGGTGCCGGACAGCCAGCGCTCGATGTCGACGAGGCTTGCATCGAGTGCGTCGAGATAGACCTGGGGATCGGACATGGTGCCTGCACGAAATGACGCACGGCCCGATGCCGCGCGATCCGTGCAGTGTAGGCAAAAACGCGCGGACGTGCGTCGGGCGTGCCGACCTGCGTCGTTACCCGTCGTTACCGCGCGCAGCTCACGTCGTCGCGCACGCGTTCCGCCGCGGCCGCCTTCGTGTCGGCCACCGCCATGCCCGAGCGGGCCTGCAGCAGTTCCGCGCAGACGGCCACCGCGATCGCGCCGGGCGCCTTGTCGACGATGCCCGCGATGCCGATCGGGCACACCATCTCCGCGAGCCGCGCCGGATCGACGCCGCGCGCCGCGAGCCGGCGTTCGAACTTCACGCGCTTGGTGCGCGAACCGATCATCCCGAAGTATGCGAAGTCGCGCCGCCGCATGATCTGCGCGGCGAGCGAGAAATCGAGCGCGTGGTTGTGCGTCATCACGAGGAAGTACGCGCCGGGCGGCGCCGCGTCGACGACGGCCTCCGGCGTGTCGGTCGGCTCCGGCTGCACGTTCGGCGGACATTCGTCCGGGAACAGTTCGTCGCGCGTGTCGACCCACTGCACGACGCACGGCAGTGCGCCGAGCAGCGTGACGAGCGCATGACCGACGTGCCCCGCGCCGAACAGCACGATGTGCATCGGCGGCGGCGCGGCATTCGCGCGGGGGCGCCGGCCGGTGCCCGGCGCGAACGTCTGTATCGGCGACGGCGTGTTGCCGCACGCGCCGTCGCAACCGGTGGCAGGCGCATCCGGCGCGGCATGCGGCGAGTGCAGTGAGCCGGCGGGCCGTTTCATATCAGCCTGCCCGCGCGGCGCTCGCCGCGCGCACCGCATTCACCGCACGCAGGATCGACTCGCCGGTGGCCGGCGCGTCGAGCGGCGGATTCACCCGGTAGTCGCCGACCGCGGCAATCGCGTCGCGCACCGCGAAGAACACCGAGAACGGCAGCAACAACGGCGGCTCGCCGACGGCCTTCGACCGGTGGATGCTGTCCTCGACGTTGCGGTTCTGGAACAGCCGCACGTTGAACTCGGGCGGCGTGTCGTTGACGGTCGGAATCTTGTACGTGGACGGCGCGTGCGTCATCAGCTTGCCGCCCGCGTTCCACCACAGCTCCTCGGTCGTGAGCCAGCCCATCCCCTGGATGAACGCGCCTTCGACCTGGCCGATGTCGAGCGCCGGGTTCAGCGAAGCGCCCACGTCGTGCAGCGCGTCGACGCGCAGCGTGCGCATCTCGCCCGTCAGCGTGTCGATCACGACTTCCGACACGGCCGCGCCGTACGAGTAGTAGTAGAACGGCCGCCCCTGCAGCTTCGACTGATCCCAGTACAGCTTCGGCGTCGCGTAGAACCCGTCGGACCACAGCTGCACGCGCGCGAGATACGCCTTCGCGATCACCTCGCCGAACGGCACGCTCGCGCCGCCGATCCAGACGAAGTCGTTGCCGAACTTCACGTCGGCCGCATCGACCTTGCCGTCGCCGAACTGCTTCGCCGCGAACGCCGCGAGGCGCTCGCGCAGCTGGCGCGCCGCATCCTGCGCGGCCTTGCCGTTCAGGTCGGAGCCCGTCGACGCGGCCGTCGCGGACGTGTTCGCGACCTTGCTCGTGTCGGTCGCCGTCACGCGGATCCGACCGAAGCGGATGCCGAGCTCGTGCGCGACCACCTGCGCGACCTTCGTGTTGAGCCCCTGCCCCATCTCCGTGCCGCCGTGGTTCACGAGCACCGAGCCGTCGGTGTAGATGTGCACCAGCGCGCCGGCCTGGTTGAAGTGCGTGACGTTGAACGCGATGCCGAACTTCACCGGCGTGAGCGCGATGCCCTTCTTCAGCACCGCGTTGCGTGCGTTGAATTCGCGCACGCCCGCGCGCCGTGCGCGGTAATCGCTCGTTGTCTCGAGTTCGCCGAGCAGTTCGTGCAGCACGTTGTCCTCGACCGTCTGCCCGTAAGGCGTCACGTTGCGTTCGGTCTTGCCGTACAGGTTCGCGTAGCGCACGTCGAGCGGATCGCGGCCGAGCGAGCGCGCGATGTCGTCAAGGATGTACTCGATCGCGAACGCGCCCTGCGGGCCGCCGAAACCGCGGAACGCGGTGTTCGACTGCGTGTTGGTCTTGCCGCAGTAGCCGGCGATGTCGACGTCGCCGAGCCAGTACGCGTTGTCGAAATGGCACACCGCACGCGTCATCACCGGGCCCGACAGGTCCGCCGAGAAGCCGCAGCGCGACGTCATGTCGAGGGCGACGCCGTCGAGGCGGCCGTCGTCGTCGTAGCCGACGTCGAAGCGGTAGTGGAAGTCGTGCCGCTTGCCGGTGATCATCATGTCGTCGTCGCGGTCAGGGCGCAGCTTCACCGGGCACAGCAGCTTCCACGCGGCGAGCGCCGCGCAGCACGCGAACAGGCCCGACTGCGATTCCTTGCCGCCGAACCCGCCGCCCATCCGGCGGCATTCGACCAGCACGTTGTGCGACGCGACGCCGAGCACGTGCGCGACGAGGTGCTGCATCTCGCTCGGGTGCTGCGTCGAGCAGTACACGTGCATCCCGTCGTCGTCCTTCGGCACCGCGTAGGCGATCTGCCCTTCCAGGTAGAACTGCTCCTGGCCGCCGAGCAGCATCTCGCCCGACTCGCGATGCGGCGCGGCGGCCAGGCGCGCGGCCGCGTCGCCGCGCGCGAGCTTCAGCGGCGGGATCACGTAGGTTTCGGCCTTGCGCGCATCCTGCGCGGTCAGGATCGCAGGCAGCTCCTCGTAGTCGACCTGCGCGCGGCGCGCGGCGAGCCGCGCGATTTCGTGCGACGTGGCGACGACGATGAACATCGGCTGGCCGACGAACTGCACGATGCCCTTCGCGAGCACCGGGTCGTCGTGGATGATCGGGCCGCAGTCGTTCACGCCGGGGATGTCGTCAGCCGTGAACACGGCGACCACGCCGGGCGTCGCGCGCACCGCGTCGAAGTTCATCGACAGGATCTTCGCGTGCGGCTTCGCGGACAACCCGAGCGCCGCGTGCAGCGTGCCCGCGACGAGCGGGATGTCGTCGGTGTAGGTCGCGCGCCCGCTCACGTGCAGGTGCGCGGATTCGTGCGCGCGCGAGACGTGCACCTGCGCGGCGTCGGCTTGCGGGTCGAGGGTGTTCAGGAACGGTTCTGCTTGCTGGTTCATGTTCGGTGTTCTCCCTCGTCAGACGCGCGCCGCGTCGTTGGCAACTTCGGCGGCCACTTCACGCACGTTCAGCGCCTGCGGCGGCAGCGGGTCGTGCGGGCGCGTCTCCAGCCAGAATCGGTACATCAGGTTCTTCGCGGTATCGAGGCGATACGCGCTCGTCGCACGCATGTCGGTGAGCGGCTGGTAGTCGCGCTCGAGCGCCTGCATCGCGGCCTGCGCGGTGGCTTCGTGCCATGGCGCGCCGTCGAGCAGGCTTTCCGTGTGCGTCGCGCGCTTCGGCGTCGCGGCCATCCCGCCGAACGCGATGCGCGGCTCGCGGATCAGCTCGCCGTCCGCGATGAACGCGAACGCCGCGCACACCGCCGAAATGTCGGAGTCGAACCGCTTCGACAGCTTGTACGTCCGGAACTGCAGCTTCGCGCGCGCGCCGGTGCGGGTCGGCACCTTCAGGCCGACGACGAATTCGTGCGGCGCCATGTCCTTTTGCTGATAGCCGGTGTAGAGCGCCTCGAGCGGCAGCTCGCGCACCGTGTCGCCGCCGCGCAGCACGACCCGCGCGCCGAGCGCAATCAGGCCCGGCATCGAGTCGCCGATCGGCGAACCGTTCGCGACGTTGCCGCCGATCGTCCCCGCGTTGCGGATCGGCAGCGACGCGAAGCGCTTCCACATTTCGGTCAGTTCCGGATACGTGCCGGCGAGCGCCGCATACCCGTTCTCGACCGTCACGCCCGCGCCGATCTCGATCCAGTCGTCGCCGTGCACGACGTTCTGCAGTTCGGCGATCTGGCCGACGTAGATCAGGTCGTCCAGACGGCGCATCTGCTTGGTGACCCACAGGCCGATGTCGGTGCTGCCGGCGAGGATCCGCGCGGCGGGACGCTCGGCCTTGAGCGCGGCCAGCGCGTCGAGCGTGCGTGGCGCCGCGAAGCGTGCGCCGTCGGGCGTCGTGTAGTCGAACGTGTCGTCGCGCTTGAGCGATGCGAGCGTACGGGCGAGCGCGGCCGTGTCGACCGGCGCGGTAGACGCCGGCGCACCTTCGCCGGTCGCATCGAACATCTGCACGGCCGCGTCGACGATCGGACGGTAGCCGGTGCAGCGGCACAGGTTGCCGGTCAGCGCATCGGCAATCTCGGTGCGCGTCGGCACGTCCTTCGCCTTTGCGCACGCGCTGCCGCAGCCTTCGTGGCCGTGCTTCTCGTACAGCGCCCACATCGACATCACGAAACCGGGCGTGCAGAACCCGCATTGCGACCCGTGGCAGTCGACCATCGCCTGCTGCACCGGATGCAGCGAACCGTCCGGCTGGCGCAGGTCTTCCACCGTCAGCAGCGCCTTGCCGTCGAGCGTGGGCAGGAACTGGATGCAGGCGTTGACGGCCTTGAACGCGACGGTGCCCGCGTCGGTCAGCTCGCCGACGACGACCGTGCACGCACCGCAGTCGCCTTCCGCGCAGCCTTCCTTGGTGCCGGTGCAGTGCGCATCCTCGCGCAGATACTGCAGCACGGTGCGGGTGACGTCCGCGCCGCTGACTTCGCGGACCGCGTGACGATGGTAGAAGCGGATCGGCTCACTCATGTCTCTATCGTTCTTCAAGTGGGGGCAAGGCGGCCTGCGCGGGGCGCTCGACCGACGTTTCTCTGACAGTTTGCACGCTATCACCATCAAATTCCGCAACCCATAGCCCATCACGCATGGGGCCCATATAACTGTCGCGATATGGGCGGCGAGGCTGCCCGGCGGGCGGCGCGCGCCTTGCTCCATCTGGATTCCGCGCTTGCCGGCACCGCGCCGTCAGCGATTCTTCGGCAACGGAAACGGGGCGCGATTAACTAAATGGTCCCTGCGGGAAAACCGGTTCCATGGGAAAATCCCGATTCCGTTTTTCGCCGTCTTCCGTTCCGTTTCGCCCATTCGATCCGACCCCATGTCCACCGATTCCGCCACATCGCCGCGCAGCGGGTTTGCCGTCACGCTGCAAATCGTGTCCGTCGTCTGCTTCACGTTCATCTGCTACCTGACCATCGGCCTGCCGCTCGCCGTGCTGCCGGGCTTCGTCCACGACGACCTCGGCTTTTCCGCGATCGTCGCGGGCGGCGCGATCAGCGTCCAGTATTTCGCGACGCTCGCGTCGCGCCCGCTCGCCGGGCGCTTCGCCGACACGCTCGGGCCGAAGCAGACGGTGCTGCGCGGGCTGATCGGCTGCGGCGTGTCGGGCGTGCTGCTGCTCGTCGCGCTGCTGCTGGCTCACTGGCCGGTCGCGAGCCTCGTGCTGCTGGTCGCGAGCCGGCTCGTGCTCGGCGTCGGCGAGAGCCTGTGCGGCACCGGCGCGATCCTGTGGGGCATCGGGCGGGTCGGCGTCGCGCACAACGCGAAAGTGATCTCGTGGAACGGCATCGCGACCTACGGCGCGCTCGCGCTCGGCGCGCCGGTCGGCGTCGCGATCGCGCATACGCTGAATCCGGCGCTGATCGGCGTGATCGTGATCGCGCTCGCCGCGACCGGCTTTTATCTCGCACGCCTGATCGATTCCGTGCCGCTCGTACACGGCGAACGGATGTCGTATGCGAGCGTGTTCACGCGCGTGCTGCCGCACGGCCTCGGTCTCGCGCTCGGCTCCGCCGGCTTCGGCTCGATCGCGACCTTCGTCACGCTGTACTACGCGGCGCGCCACTGGCCGAACGCCGCGCTGTCGCTGACCGTGTTCGGCACGCTGTTCATCGGCGCGCGCCTGCTGTTCGCGAACACGATCAAGACTTACGGCGGCTTCCGCGTCGCGATCGTGTCGTTCGCGTTCGAATGCTCGGGCCTCGTGCTGCTGTGGCTCGCGCCCGTGCCGCACGTCGCGCTCGTCGGCGCCGCGCTGACCGGCTTCGGCTTCGCGCTGATCTTCCCGGCGCTCGGCGTCGAGGCGGTCGCGCTGGTGCCGCCGGCAAGCCGTGGCGCGGCGCTGTCCGCGTATTCGGTGTTCCTCGACCTGTCGCTCGGCATCACGGGCCCGCTCGCGGGCTATGTGGCCGGTGAGTTCGGTTATCCGCAGGTGTTCCTGTTCGCGGCGGTGGCCGCGGCGGCGGGCGTCGCGCTGTCGATGATGCTGTACCAGCGGCAGGCGCGGGTCGCGGGGAGCGGCGCGGCGGCTTGAGCGAGCCGCTCGCCGACCGGCCAGGCGGCCGCTGCCCTGGCGGCCCAAAGGAAAACGCCCGCATCGCGCGGGCGTTTTTGTTTCCGGCGGCGATCGCGGCGGCCGCCCCGGTCAGGCCGTGCGCAGGAACAACCGGCGAGTCAGGTCGAACGCGACGAGATTGCCGGCCAGCACGAGCAGCAGCCCGAGCACCGCGAGCGGCGACCACTGGTAGCCCTCGAAGACCGTCGACACGGCCAGCGCAACGATCGGGAACAGCACCGTGCAGTACGCGGCGCGCTCGGGCCCGATCCGTCCGACGAGCGTCAGGTAGGCCGTGAACCCGATCACCGAGCCCGGCACGGCCAGATAGAGAAGCGCGCCGAGATAACGCGGGCTCGGGTCGATCATGAACGGCAGCCCGGCCACCGCACTGCCGATCGTCAGGATCGCCGCGCCGATCAGCATCGCCCAGCCGTTGGTCGCGAGCGGGTGCAGGCCCATCGACTGCATCCGGCTCGACAGCAGGTTGCCGGCCGAGAAGCACATCGTGCCCGCGAACGCGATCGCGAGGCCCGTCCAGGTCGCGTGATCGTCGAGGTGACCGGCCATCTGCTGCCAGAACAGGCATGCGATGCCGGTCAGCCCGAGCAGCGCGCCGGCGATCGCGGACGGCCGCAGCGGGCGGCCCATGAACAGCCGGCCGTTGATCGAGTTCAGCAGCGGCGCGGTCGAGAAGATCACGGCGACGAGGCCGCTCGGCACGACCTGCTCCGAATAGTAGAAGCACAGGAAATTCAGGCAGAACAGCGCGAAGCCCTGGGCGACGAGGTAGCGCCACGCCTCGCGCGGCGGGCGCACCGGCCGGCGCATCACGCGCAGCAGCGCGAACAGCACGGCGGCCGCGAGCCAGAAGCGCCACGCGATCGACACGGGCGGCGGCACGGCGCCGAGCTGCCATTTGATCGCGATCCAGGTGGTGCCCCAGATCAGCACGGTGACGAAATAAAGCGACAGGTTCATGGCGGCAACGAAGCGGAACGAGTGAGACGGACTTCGACTGTGCCGCCACCCTGCCGGCGCGGATTGTCCGGAATTGCGGTCTTTTTCGGGCGTCCGCACGGCGCGCTTCGCGCGCGCTTATACTCGCCCCATCATGAGTTCGCCCCTGTACGCCCCGCCCGCCGACCACGCGGCCGCCCTTGCCGGCGGTGCGATGCCGTTCGGCCTGCAGTCGGTGTGCCGCACGCTCGCCGAGGCGAACGCGACGCTCGAACGCTTCGCGTGGCTCGGCGACCATCTCGCGATCGCCGAATGGACGCGCATCACCGACGAAAGCGAGACGATCTACGAACAGCCCGGCCACCATACGCTGTCGTGCTATCTCGACGGCGGCTACCGGACGGAGCGCGAACGCGTGCCGCGCTACGGCGCGCCGAGCCTGCTGTGCGCCCTGCCCGGCGACCATGAATCGCGCTGGTGGGTGCGCGGCGAGATGCACTTCATCCACCTGTACTTCCTGCCCGAGCACTTCACGCAGCGCGCGATCCGCGAGCTCGATCGCGAGCCGCGCGAGCTGAAGCTCGCCGACCGCACCTATTTCGAGGATGCGCGCGTCGCGGCGCAGTTCCGTTCGCTCGCGCTCGAACGCTGGGACGATGCCGACGGACGGCTGCGCGTGAACGAAGCCGCGCACGACGTGCTGAGCCTGCTGCTGCGCGGCCAGAGCACGACGCGCACCGATGTGCCGTTCCGCGGCGGGCTCGCGCCGGCCGTGCGCCGCCGCGTGCGCGACTATATCGACAGCTACCTGTCGCAGCCGCTGACGCTCGGCGAACTGGCGAACGTCGCCGCGCTGTCCGAATACCATTTCTCGCGGATGTTCAGGCTGTCGTTCGGCCGCGCGCCGCACGCGTGGGTGGCCGAGCAGCGGCTCGCGCGGGCGCGGCTGCTGCTGCGCACGACGACGCTACCGCTCGCGCAGGTCGCGGCCGAATGCGGCTACGCGAACGCCGGCCACTTCAGCCATCGCTTTCGCGACGCGCACGGCACGACGCCGAACGCGTACCGGCGCGCGATGCAGGGCGGCTGAACGCCACGCCACGCGCCGCGGCCGTCGACGAGGCGGCTTCGTGCAGCGCACCCGCCTGGCCACTCTCCGCTCTCCGCTTACGTACCGCGCCGCGACAGTTCCTGCTCGAGCGCGGCCACGCCGGCCGGCAGGTCGACCGGCACCTTCAGGTCGTCCATCGTGCGGCCGAACGCGTGCAGCGTGCGGAACAGGTTGTGTTCGCGGCACTGTTCGCCCATCTGCCCGATCCGCACGATCGGCAGCCCGAACGAGCCCGAAATCTCGACCTGGTACTGCTTCGAGATATGGCCGCACACCATCCCCGGCGTGAGCCCTTCAGGCGTCTCGATCCCGACCACCGAGTTGAGCCGGCAGTCCTTCGGCGCATAGAGCGTGAGCCCCATCGCCTCGACGCCCGCCTGCAGCGCGAGCGAGCAGCGCAGATGGCGCGCGAAGCGGCTTTCGAGCGTCTCCGCGCAGACGAGCCGCAGCGCCTCGTGCAGCGCGAGCACGCCCGACACCGGCGCCGTGTAGTGATAGCCCGCGTTGTGCCAGAAGTTCTCCGCGAGCGCCATGTCGAGGCACCAGTGCGCGTTCGGTTCCGGACGCTGCTTCATGCGCTCCCACGCGGCGTCGGAGAATGCGATCAGCGACACACCGGGGATCGACGACAGCCCCTTCTGGCCGCCCGTGATCACCGCGTCGATGCCCCATGCGTCCATCTCGAGCGGCATCGTCGACAGCGTGCACACCGCGTCGACCACGACCAGCGCGCCGGCCGCCTTCGCGAGCGCGGCGATGTCGCGCAGATCGCGGTTCCACACGGTGTTCGACGTCTCGCCCTGCACGATCGTGACGATTTCGGGCCGCTCGCGCGCGATCGCGTCCGCGATCTCGTCGAGGCTCGCGACCGAGCGGTCGGCCACCTCGAGCGTGGCGACGTCGGCGCCGACGCGCGTGGCCATCTCGGCCATCCGCGCGCTGAAGAAGCCGTTGCGGATCGACAGCACGCGCGTGCCGCGCCACGCGAGGTTCGAAATCGCCATCTCCATCGCGGCGGAGCCGGGGCCGGCCACGCCGAGCACCCACTTCGAGCGGGTCTGGAATACGTAGCGCGCCATCTCCTTCACCTGCTCGATGATCTTCGCCATCGTCGCGCCGAGGTGGTTGATCACGATCGTGTTCGCCTTCGCGACGGCGGCCGGGATCGGGACCGGGCCGGCCCCCATCATCAGCAGCGGTTCTTCGGGCAGGATCGCGTCGAGCGGCACGACGACGGGACAGGGAATCGGCGAGTAATCGATGGACATGGCAGATCAAGAAGGAAGGAAGAAAACGCTCGGACATCGTTCGCCGCACGGCATGGCGAACTGATCGATCATTCCCCGTTCCGCGCCCGCGCGCAAGAGGCACGCGCCGCCGGACAGCGCGACGCTGGCCCGGTCGACGGACCGGGCCAGCCGGCCGCGCCTGCGCCGCATGAGCGGATTTCGCCATGCCGCGGCATTGCCGTGCGGATGCGTAACGGTTCCATCCGCAGTTCGATGTTCGCGATTTTCTCGCGCAGTATGCGCGACGCGCTCCGGATGCCCGCGTTCTGCACGATACATGCATCGGCCGGAATACCGGCCATCACGATAAAAATCGCGCGAATGGAATCGGTCCACGAAAACCGGGCCCGGTAAAAAACATCCATTATCGCGGCATCAATTGGTGAGCGATTTCACCCATTACCGCACCAGGCCACACACGATCACGCACAATGCATTGATTTAAATGGTAAACATTCAAACCACCGGCAGTTTCACCCAATTCACTTCCGGCTATCCCCCGCATACACACACGACACTGCCCCGCTAAATCGATACCCGCGATTTCGATTTTACGCAACCCGCCCTTTTTCTCAGGTTGACGGATATCGGTTCTGTAATGAACAATCGTCTGCAGAATCGAAAACCGATTTTTCGATACGGGCCAGAACCCCGGTGTCACGCGACGGTTTTCCAGGTCGCGCAACGAAAAATCACAACCAAAATCAATCAACCGGGCCAGAAATCCGCGAGCCATGAACCAGATTCAGACCATGCGTGTGTTTGTCTGCGTCGCCGAACAGCAGAGCTTCCGGCGCGCGGCGCACCATCTAGGCGTGTCCAATGCGCTCGTCACGCGCTCGATCGCGATGCTCGAGTCTCACCTGAACACGCGGTTGATCCACCGCACCACGCGCAACCTGTCGCTGACCGAGGCCGGCCTGCGCTACCTCGACGGCTGCCGTGCGCTGCTCGAGGAATTCGACCACCTCGAGGCGTCCGTCGCGCACGCCGTGCGCGAGCCCGCCGGCACGCTGCGCGTCGTCGCGTCGGGCCTGCTGTCGCCGCTGGCGCTCACGCCGCTCGTCAGCAGTTTCCGGCACCGCTACCCCGAACTGCGCGTGCAGCTCACCGTCGCCGAAGGGCCGCTCGACGTGCTCGATTCCGGCTACGACGTCGGCATCGCGACGGGCAACCGGCTCGACGGCAACCCGACCCTGATCGGCCACGCACTCGCGCCGAGCCCGTTCGTCGCCTGCGCGGCGCCCGCGTATCTCGAACGGCGCGGCGAGCCGCGCGCACCCGACGACCTGCCGGGTCACGACTGGGTCGCGCTCGCGCCGCACCAGCATGCGCCCGCGTGGCGGCTGGTCGGCCACGACGGCGTCACGCATTCGATCACGGTGCGCCCGACCTGCACGGTCAACCAGCTGGCGCTCGTGCAGGCAGCGGCCGTCGCCGGGTCCGGCATCGCGGTGCTGCCCGAGCCGAGCATCGCCGACGCGCTCGCCGCCGGCACGCTCGTGCGGCTGCTGCCCGCCTACCGGATCGACGACCCGGACGCGCAACTGTCGCTCGTCTACCCGAACCGCCAGTACGTGCCGGCCCGCACGCGCAGCTTCGTCGAGCATGCGCTCGAGCACTTCGGCGCGCAGGCGGCCCGCGAGCGGACCGGCTACGGCTTCCTGCGCTCGCCCGATCGCGCCGACATCGTCACCGGCCGGCAGACGGGCCTGCAGTAAACTGCACGCGACAGCCATCGGAGGTGCAGCGTGCGTGTGATCCTGTTCAGCAGCCGACAGTACGACGACGAATCGTTTACCGCCGCCAATCGGCAATTCGGCTATCGGCTGCACTTCCAGCCGTCGCACCTCGACGCGGAAACCGCGATCCTCGCGCACGGCTACGAGGTCGTGTGTCCGTTCGTCAACGACACCGTCGACGCGGCCGTGCTCGAACGGCTCGCCGACGGCGGCACGCGCCTGATCGCGCTGCGCTCGGCGGGTTTCAACCACGTCGACCTGGCGGCCGCCGAGCGGCTCGGCATCGCCGTCGTGCGCGTGCCGGCGTACTCGCCGCACGCGGTCGCCGAACACGCGGTCGCGCTGATCCTCGCACTCAACCGCCGGCTGCCGCGCGCGGTCGCACGCACGCGCGAAGGCGACTTCTCGCTGAACGGCCTGCTCGGCTTTGACCTGCACGGCAAGACCGTCGGCGTGATCGGCACCGGCCTGATCGGCAGCGTGTTCGCGAAGATCATGATGGGCTTCGGGATGCACGTGCTCGCGCACTCGATGCCGCCTTACGACGACGAATTGATCGCGTTCGGCGCGCGCTACGTCGAGCTCGACGAGTTGCTGCACCAATCGGACATCGTCAGCCTGCACTGCCCGCTGCTGCCGTCGACGCACCATCTGATCAACGCGCAGACGCTCGCGCGGATGAAGCACGGCGCGATGCTGATCAACACCGGCCGCGGCGGCCTCGTCGACGCGCAGGCGCTGGTCGACGCGCTCAAGAGCGGGCAGCTCGGCCATCTCGGGCTCGACGTGTACGAAGAGGAAAGCGGCCTGTTCTTCGAGGATCACTCCGACCTGCCGCTGCAGGACGACGTCCTCGCGCGCCTGCTGACATTCCCGAACGTGATCGTCACGTCGCACCAGGCATTCTTCACGCGCGAGGCGCTCGCCGAGATCGCGCATACGACGCTGCTGAACATCGAGGCATGGCACGCCGGCACGCCGACCAACGTCGTCACGACGGGGCGCTGATCCACGGCGCGCGGCGCACGCGATCCGTCAACGATTCATCATTTTGTTTTGACTGATGTAACGCCGCGCGGCCGGCGTCTGCTATCGTTGCGCCGACTTCCCCCTTGCTTCTGCCGCTCATGCGTTTCGACGACTCCGCCATTGCCGCGGTCTACCGCGCCATCTTCGAACGGCGCGACATGCGCCACTTCACGCCGGCGCCCGTCGATCCGGCCACGCTCGCGCGGCTCCTGCGCGCCGCGCACCACGCGCCGAGCGTCGGTTTCATGCAGCCGTGGCGCTTCATCCGCATCACCGATCCCGCGCTGCGCACCGCGATCCACGCGCTGGTCGAGGCCGAGCGCCGCGCGACCGCCGACGCGCTCGGCGAGCGGCAGGACGAATTCATGCGGCTGAAGGTCGAAGGCGTGCGCGAATGCGGCGAGTTGCTGGTCGTCGCGCTGACCGACGATCGGGAGCGCCACGTGTTCGGCCGCCGCACGCTGCCGGAGATGGACCTCGCGTCCGCCGCCTGCGCAATCCAGAACATGTGGCTCGCCGCGCGCGCCGAAGGGCTCGGGATGGGCTGGGTGTCGCTGTTCGATGTCGACGCGCTGCGCACGCTGCTCGGCATGCCGGCCGGCGCGAAGCCGATCGCCGTGCTGTGCGTCGGGCATGTCGATGCGTTCTATGCGAAGCCGATGCTCGAGGAGGAGCGCTGGGCCGCGCGGATGCCGATCGAGGCATGCCTGTTCGAAAACGGGTGGGATGCACCGGCGACGCAGACCGCCGATTGCACGGCAAACGCCGGCACGACAGGCGGATCGTCGCCGTCGTCATCGCCGTCGCCCGAGGTGGCAGCACCGGCCGACCGCTCCGACTCGACATCAGCCGGCGCCCTGCCCGAGCGCTAATCGAGCCCGCGGCGCGCGAAAAGCGCCGCTCCACCGGCGTCGCTTCGACCCGAATTTTGCCGCGTTGCCGACATCGGACATCGTTCAATCCCACACTGTGACGCGCCGCGGCTGCTACCGCGTCGCACACCGGCAACATCCGTTTTGGCCCCGAGCATAGGGGTTTTCACTGAAGTAGAATCGCGGCTGATGTCCCCCCGCCCCGCCCGCCGCGCGCATCCCGCGCCGGCCTCGGGCCGCGGCCTTTCCGTAGCCCACCGCGATGCCATTACCTCTTTTCGCCCTTGCCGTCGCCGCATTTGGAATCGGTACCACCGAGTTCGTGATCATGGGGCTGCTGCCCAACGTCGCCCGCGACCTCGGCGTGTCGATCCCGGCCGCCGGGATGCTCGTGTCGGGCTACGCGCTCGGCGTGACGATCGGCGCGCCGATCCTCGCGATCGTCACCGCGAGAATGCCGCGCAAGCGCGCGCTGATGGGCCTGATCGGGCTGTTCATCGCGGGCAACCTGTTCTGCGCGATCGCGCCCGGCTACGCGGTGCTGATGGCCGCGCGCGTCGTCACCGCGTTCTGCCACGGTGCGTTCTTCGGGATCGGTTCGGTGGTCGCGAGCAACCTCGTCGCGCCGAACCGGCGCGCGCAGGCGATCGCGCTGATGTTCACCGGCCTCACGCTCGCGAACGTGCTCGGCGTGCCGCTCGGCACCGCGCTCGGCCAGGCCTGGGGCTGGCGCGCGACGTTCTGGGCCGTCACCGGCATCGGCATCGCCGCGGCCGCCGCGCTCGCGGTGTGCCTGCCAAGGAACCTCGCGATGCCCGACACCAGCATCACGCGGGAATTCAGCGTGCTGAAGCATCCGCAGGTGCTGATGGTGCTCGGCATCAGCGTGCTGGCGTCCGCGAGCCTGTTCAGCGTGTTCACGTACATCACGCCGATCCTCGAGGACGTGACGGGCTTCTCGCCGCGCCAGGTCACCTATGTGCTGCTGTTGTTCGGTCTCGGCCTGACCGTCGGCGGCACGCTCGGCGGCAAGCTCGCCGACTGGCGCCGGATGCCGTCGCTGATCGCGACGCTCGCGCTGATCGGCATCGTCCTCGCGCTGTTCGCGGGCACGATGCACCTGCCGTTCGCGGCGCTTGCGACGATCTTCGTGTGGGGCATCCTCGCGTTCGCGATCGTGCCGCCGCTGCAGATCCTGATCGTCGATCGCGCGAGCGACGCGCCGAACCTCGCGTCGACGCTGAACCAGGGCGCGTTCAACCTCGGCAACGCGACGGGCGCCTGGCTCGGCGGGATGGCGATCGGCTCCGGCGTGTCGCTCGTGAACCTGCCGTGGGTCGGTGCCGCGATGGCGGTCGCCGCGCTCGCGCTCACGCTGTGGTCGGCGTCGCTCGAGCGCCGTCCGGTGAGCGGGCCGACCGGATACGTGTGACGCGCGCGCAGCGGCGACGCGTGGCGGTGCGGCGGTGCAGCGGCCGGGCCGCGTGCCGCGGCGTTCGTTGCGCGCGCAACGCCATGCGAACCTGATGGCCTTCATGGACCTTTCAGGGTCCGCGGTGTAGCATCGCGGCCGATGAAAGCCATTCTCAATCGTGATTTCCTCGCGCTGATCCTGAGCGTCGCGGTCGTCGGTCTCGGCACCGGCGCGACGATGCCGCTCACCGCGCTCGCCCTGACCGAAGCCGGACACGGCACCAACGTCGTCGGCATGCTGACGGCCGCGCAGGCCCTGGGTGGCCTCGCGATCGTCCCGTTCGTCACCGCACTCGCGCGGCGCATCGGCTCGCGCCGCGCGATCGTCGTGTCGGTCGTGCTGCTCGCGGCGGCCACGGCGCTGATGCAGTTCACGTCGAACCTGATCGTATGGGGCGTGCTGCGCGTGCTGTGCGGCGCGGCGCTGATGCTGCTGTTCACGATCGGCGAGGCATGGGTCAACCAGCTCGCAGACGATTCGACGCGCGGCCGCGTGGTCGCGATCTACGCGACCAACTTCACGCTGTTCCAGATGGCGGGCCCCGTGCTCGTCAGCCAGATCGCCGGCGCGACGAGCATCCGCTTCGCGCTGTGCGGCGCATTGTTCCTGCTCGCGCTGCCGACGCTCGCGACGATCCGCCGCGCGCCGCTCGCCGGCGACGACGCGCACCACGCAGCGCACGACAGCTGGCTCGCCGTGCTGCCGCGCATGCCGGCGCTGATCATCGGCACGGGCTTCTTCGCGCTGTTCGATACGCTCGCGCTGTCGCTGCTGCCGCTCTATGCGATGGATCACGGCGTCGCGAGCGCGACCGCCGTGCTGCTAGCGTCGATCATGCTGTTCGGCGACACCGCGATGCAGTTCCCGATCGGCTGGCTCGCGGACAAGCTCGGCCGCGAACGCGTGCACCTCGGCGCCGGCTGGATCGTGCTCGCGGGCCTGCCGCTGCTGCCGTTCGTTATCGTGAACCCGTGGCTGTGCTGGCCGTTGCTGTTCGTGCTGGGCGCGGCGGCCGGCAGCATCTACACGCTGTCGCTCGTCGCATGCGGCGAACGCTTCCGCGGCGCGGCGCTCGTCACCGCGAGCTCGCTCGTGTCGGCATCGTGGAGCGCCGCGAGCTTCGGCGGTCCGCTGGTCGCCGGCGCATTGATGGAGCAACTGGGCAGCAACGCGCTGATCGGCGTACTGGTCGTCTGCGTCGCCGCGTTCGTCGCAGCCGCGTTGTGGGAACGACGCGCCACGTTGCAGCGCGCGGTCTGACGCCGACGCAGATGTTGGCGCCGACGCTCGTGCGCAGCGTCACGCACCAGCGCTTGCGTACCGCCGCCCGCCACCCGCCGCCGAAATGAAAACGGCCCGCGCAATGCGGGCCGCCCTCTGCATCCGGACTACGCGTAACGAGTCGCGGTGCAGTCCGTCATACGCTGCGCGCCGGCAGGATCTTGCCGGCACATGCGCCGAAACCGACGCGATAGCCGTCGCCCTGGCACCAGCCCGCGAGCGTGAGCTCGTCGCCGTCCTCGATGAACGCGCGGCTGCCGCCACCGTTCAGCGCGAGCGGCTCCTTGCCGTTCCACGTCAGTTCGAGCAGGCTGCCGAACGAGTCCTTCGTCGGCCCGCTGATCGTGCCCGATCCCATCAGGTCGCCGACGCGCGTGTTGCAGCCCGCGACCGTGTGATGCGCGAGCTGCTGCGCCATCGTCCAGTACATGTGCTTGAAGTTGGTGCGGCAGATCGACGTCGCTTCGGCGGCGCCCTCCGCGCGCAGCGTCACTTCGAGCGCGATGTCGAACGCATGCTTGCCCGCGTGCCGCAGATACGCGAGCGGCTGCGGCGACTGTTCGGGCTGCTCGACGCGGAACGGTTCGAGCGCGTCGAGCGTGACGATCCACGGCGAGATCGTCGTCGCGAAGGTCTTCGCATTGAACGGGCCGAGCGGCACGTATTCCCACTGCTGGATGTCGCGCGCGCTCCAGTCGTTCAGCAGCACCATCCCGAAGATGTGCGCTTCGGCATCCTCGCAGGCGATCGGCTCGCCGAGCGCGTTGCCGCGGCCGACGATGAAGCCCGTCTCCAGCTCGATGTCGAGCTTGCGGCATGCGCCGAACACCGGACGTTCCTGGTCGGGCAGCTTCAATTGGCCGTTCGGGCGCCGCACCGGCGTGCCGCTCACGACTACCGACGACGCGCGGCCGTTGTAACCGATCGGCATCTCCGACCAGTTCGGCAGCAGTGCATTCTTCGGATCGCGAAACATCGAGCCGACGTTGGTCGCATGCTCTTTCGACGAGTAGAAATCGGTATAGCCGGGAATGTCGACCGGCAGGTGCAGCGTCGCGTCGCGCTGCGCGACGAGCACGTTCGCGCGCAGCGCGGCGTCATCGCGCAGCCGCGCGTCCTCGCGCGAGAACAGGCCCGACAGCTGCACGCGCACGCTGCGCCATGCGTCGCGGCCGAGCGCGATGAACGGGTTGAGCGTCGGCGCGGCGAACACGTCGGCGCCGGCCGGCAGCGTCACGAGGCCCGCACGCGCGAGCGCGGCGAGGTCGACGATCTGGTCGCCGAGCGCGACGCCCGCGCGGCGCGCCGGTTGCTTCGCATCGCTGAAGATCCCGAACGGCAGGTTCTGGATCGGGAAATCGCAGGCGGGATCGTTCGCCGTCTCGACCCAGCTCTTGCGGGCCGGGTCGAGCGTTGCGCGCCAGTCTTGGGTATCGCTCATCGTTGCTCCGGATTGAAGTGTTTCTTGATGCCTTGCCAGCATTCGAAGTAGTCGGCCTGCAGCTGCGCGGTGTCGAGCGCATAGCGCGTCGGCCGGATCAGCGTGCGGGTCTCGAACATGAACGCCATCGTCGCGTCGACCTTGTGCGGCTTCGTCGTGTCGCTCGCCGACGCCTTCTCGAACGTGTCCGCATCCGGCCCGTGGCCCGACATGCAGTTGTGCAGGCTCGCGCCGCCCGGCACGAAGCCTTCGGCCTTCGCGTCGTACGCGCCGTGCACGAGCCCCATGAACTCGCTCGCGACGTTGCGGTGGAACCACGGCGGCCGGAACGTATCCTCGGCCGCGAGCCAGCGCGGCGGGAAGATCACGAAGTCGATCGAGTCGACGCCCGGCGTGTCGCTCGGCGACTGCAGCACGAGGAAGATCGACGGATCGGGATGGTCGAAACTGATCGAGCCGATCGTGTTGAACAGGCGCAGGTCGTATTTGTACGGCGCGTAGTTGCCGTGCCACGCGACGACGTCGAACGGCGAATGTCCGATGTCCGCGCGCCACAGGCGCCCGTTCAGCTTCGCGACCAGCTCGAACGCGCCCTCGCGATCCTCGTACGCGGCCTGCGGCGTGAGGAAATCGCGCGGGTTCGCGAGCCCGTTCGAGCCGATGGGGCCGAGGTCCGGCAGGCGCAGCAGCGCGCCGAAGTTCTCGCAGATGTAACCGCGCGCATCGCCGTCCGGCAGCGCGACGGAAAAACGCACGCCGCGCGGGATCACCGCGATCTCGAACGGCTCGACGTCGAGCTGCCCGAATTCGGTCGCGATGAAGAGCCGCCCCTGCTGCGGCACGATCAGCAGTTCGCCGTCAGCGCTGTAGAAGAAGCGGTCCTGCATCGAGCGGTTCGCGGCGTACAGGTGGATCGCGCAGCCGTTCATCGCGGCCGCCGAGCCATTGCCGGCCATCGTCACGAGCCCTTCGACGAAATCGGTCGGCTCGACCGGCATCGGCAGCGGATCCCAGCGCAGCTGGTTCGGCGGCGTCGGCGGCACGTCGGCCGAGTCGCCGAATTCCGACACGAGCCGCTGCGTGCCCGTGAACGGCTCGAACGGCCGGTGCACGGCCGCCGGCCGGATCCGGTACAGCCACGAGCGGCGGTTGTGGCTGCGCGGCGCGGTAAACGCGGTGCCCGACAGCTGCTCCGCATACAGGCCGTACGGCGCGCGCTGCGGCGAGTTGCGACCGTGCGGCAGCGCGCCGGGCAGCGCCTCGGTCGCGAATTCGTTCGCGAAACCGCTCAGGTAGCCGGCTCGCGCCGGTTTCGACAGGTCAAGCGTCATCGTTTCCTTTCTCCATCAATTCATGGCGGCGTTCGGCGCCTGCGCGCCGCTGCGCCGCGTTACGCCGGCCAGTCCCAGCACGAACAGCGCCGAGCACAGCACGGGCACCGCGGCCGCGTGGAACAGCGCGTCGTTGGTCCAGTTGAGCGCAATCAGTTGGCCGCCGACGAGCGGCCCGAGCACCGAGCCGATCCGGCCGATGCCGAGGCTCCAGCCGATACCGGTCGAGCGCAGCGACGTCGGGTAATACTGGCCCGCGAGCGCATTCACGGCCGGCTGCCCGCCGACCACGCAGAATCCGCCCGCGAACACGACGATCAGCAGCCACGGCAGCGCATGCGCGACCGAGCCGATCAGCCCGACCGAGACGGCCGCGCACGCGAAACACGCGAACAGCACGCGCACGAAGCCGTAGCGTTCGATGAACCAGCCGAGCGACAGCGTGCCGATCACGCCGCCCGTCTGCAGCACCGTGCCGACGATCACCGCCGTGCCCGGCGAATAGCCCGCGTCGCGCATCACGGTCGGCAGCCAGTTCGACAGGAAGTACAGGTCGATCAGGTTCATGAAGCTGATGGCCCACAGCAGCAGCGTGACCGGCAGGCGGCCATGGCGGAACAGCTCCGCGACCGGCGCGCCGCTCGCCGCGCGCTCGCGCACGACGAGGCGCGTGCTCGCGTCGATGCCGGCCTGCGGCGCGAAGCGCGCGAGCCAGGCGCGTGCCTGCGCGTCGCGCCCTCTCAACACCAGGAACTGCAGCGACTCGGGCAGCCGCGCGAACATCGCGAGCGTCAGCACGAGCGGCACCGCGCCGCCGACGAAGAACACCGAGCGCCAGCCGAGCGCCGGAATCAGCGCGGCACTGATGAAGCCGCCGATCGCGGCGCCGAGCGTGAAGCCGCACGACACGATCATCATCCGCTTCACGCGATGCGCGGCCGGGCTGAATTCGCCGACCAGCGCCATCGCGTTCGGCATGATGCAGCCGAGGCCGAGGCCCGTGACGAAGCGCAGCGCCATCAGCACCGGGATCGAACCCGCGAACGGCGTCGCGAGCATCGTCACCGCGAAGAACAGCGTCGAGCCGATCAGCACCGGGCGCCGCCCGATCCGGTCGGCCAGCACCGACAGCCCGAGCGCGCCGAGCAGCATCCCGAACAGGCTCGCGCTGAACACCGGCCCGAGCGCCTGCTTCGGCACGCCCCATTCGGCGATCACGCTGGGCGCGACATACCCCATCGCCTGCGCATCGAAGCCGTCGATCACGAGACACAGCCCGCACAACGCGAGCAGCATCCAGTGAAAGCCCGGACGATGGGTCTCGTCGATCACGCGCTCGACTTCGAGCACGCGCGCGTCGGCCGGCGCCGCGCTCATTGCGCCACCTCGGCGGCCGGATGCACGGGCGGCGTCACGCCCTGACGCGCGAGCGCCATCGCTTCGCGCAGCACGTCGGCATCGCCGATCTGGTTCGCGAGCAGCAGGATCAGCTTCGCGTTGACGAGCTGGCTGTCGGCGTCGGACAGATCGCGATGCATGTCGATCAGCGCTTCGTAGAACGCGTCCGGATCGGCCAGGCGCGGGCGGGTGTCGAGTCGGGGCATGACGGGTGTCTCCGGTATCGTTGTCGTGTTCAATGCGATGTTCCGCGCGCGCAGGTCGCGCGCGCCAGCGCGTCGGCGATCGCCTGGCGCTCGAGCGTGCGCATCCGCGCGCAGACGTGCTGGTCGGGGCGCAGCAGATAGAACGTGCCAGGCTTCGCGTCGTAGCGTTGCGCGGCGAGACCGTCGACGTCCTCCACGACGTCGACGCCGGCCACCGGTTGCGCGTGCCCGGCCGGCACGACCAGCACCGGCCGCACCGGCAGCGCCAGGCCGTCGAGCGCCTGCGCGAGCGCGGCGGCGTCGCCCGGCAGCCCGAACAGCACGCCCGCGAAACCGTCGCTCAGATGCCGCAGCAGCCAGCCCGACGTGCCGTGCGCGCGCACCGGCGCATCGGCCGCCGCCGCGCCCGGCCGCATCGCGCACGCGAACGTGTCGCCGGTGCGGTCCGGCGTGTTCAGCGGCGAATCGGCCAGCACGGCCGGCACCGACAGGCGGCCGCTGTTCACGAGCTTGCGCGCGAACTCGCAGTCGCGCGCGAGCTTCAGCGTCGCGTCGCGGAACACGCGCGATACTGCGCTCTTCGGCGTGATGAAATCGGTCGAGCGCGTCGAGTTGCGAATGTTCTCGTCGGCCGCGAACTCGCGCTCGCTCGCGTAGGTGTCGAGCAGGCGATCGTCCGCGCGGCCGTCGAGCACGAGCTTCAGCTTCCACGCGAGGTTGTCCGCATCCTGCACGCCGCTGTTCGCGCCGCGCGCGCCGAACGGCGACACGCCGTGCGCGGAATCGCCCGCGAACAGCACGCGGCCATGACGGAACGTATCCATCCGCTGGCAGCGGAACGTATAGACGCTCACCCATTCCAGCTCGAACTCGACATCCGGCCCGAGCAGCGCACGCACGCGCGGGATCACGCGCTCCGGCTGCTTCTCGGCGACCGGATCGGCGTCCCAGCCGAGCTGGAAGTCGATGCGCCACACGTTGTCGGGCTGGCGATGCAGCAGCACCGACTGGTTGCGGTGGAACGGCGGATCGAACCAGAACCAGCGTTCGGTCGGGAATTCCGCCTTCATCTTCACGTCGGCGATCAGGAAGCGGTCCTTGAACGTGCGGCCGCGGCTCTCGAGGCCCATTGCCGCGCGCATCGGGCTGCGCGAGCCGTCGGCCGCGATCACGTACTGCGCGCGCAGCGTCTCGATGCCTTCCGGCGTCTCGATGGTGAGCGTGGCGTGTTCCGCCGATTGCGCGACGCCCGTCACCTTGTGCTTCCAGCGGATGTCGATGTTCGGCAGCGCGAACGCGCGCTCGGCCAGATAGCCTTCGACGTAGTACTGCTGCAGGTTGATGAATGCGGGACGCGCATGACCTTCCTCCGGCAGCAGGTCGAACGCATACAGCTGCTCGTCCTGCAGGAACACCTTGCCGACGTGCCAGCTCACGCCCTTGTCGACGAAACGCTCGCCGCAGGCGAGCCGGTCGAAGATCTCGAGCGTGCGCTTCGCGAAGCAGATCGCGCGCGAGCCCGTCGACAGCGTGTCGTCGTCGTCGAGCAGCACGACCGGCACGCCCTGCTGCGCGAGGTCGATCGCCGCCGACAGGCCCACCGGGCCCGCGCCGACCACCACCACCGGGTGGATGGCGGCGTCATCGCCGGCGGCCCGCGTCGCACGCGGCTGGTAGTCGAACTTCAGCGTCTGGTAATCGATGCTCATGGTCGCCATCCGCTCCTCAGCCCTGCCGTCCGCGCGCCGACGCGCGCTGCGTCGTCCCGCTCATGCCCGTTGCCCGCCACTGCCGCGGCCCGCCCTGCCTCGCCCACTTGCTGTCAACCGCCACGTCTCGCTCCTTGCTTCCTGTTGATCCGATTCGGGAATCGGCGCCGCTCCGGGCGCCCGAACGCCGCTTTTCTTGATCGGCGACAAATCTTTGGATTTACGAATAGTAAAACCAATTACGAATAGTGAAATCAACGTAAACCCTAGCCATCCGCGCGAGAACGGGATAACCATATGAGCGAAACGCCAAGCCGAGCCGGACGGGCGCTGCTAATATCAAGACATGAGGCGGCCGTTTCGGCCGCCATTTTTCCTTCCTACGCCGATGATTCCGCCCAACATTCCCGAGCTGGTCGTCCGTGCCGGGCAATTGCCGTATCTGCGGGAACACCTCGCGCTTGCAGCGGGCGGCACCGCGTGCGCAAATCTGCCGGAGCGCACGCTCGCGAGCGCCTATGAACCGATCTACGACGTGACGATGCCCGGCGCGCCGCAGTCGACGTCGTTCGCCGACGCGATCGAGCGCTACGGCGACGAACTCGGCTTCCAGGCCGTCACGCTGGTCACCGGCGCGCCGCACGATCCGGTCGACTCGGCCGTCGACGACCAGACGCTCGTCGCGATCGACCGGCTGTCTCGCGCGCTGCACGCGATCAACTTCTTCGGCGCGCAACGCCACGGGCTGCTGTTCCTGCGCGTGCACGAACGGCTGCTCAAGAGCGTGAAGTACGACCACGGCAAGCATTTCTCGTCGGTGCTGCAGCGCTTCGGGCTGCCGACCGAGCGGATCGTGATCGAGCTGCCGGCGGTCGCGGTCGCGCACAAGACCTTCCTCGGCTACCTGACGCGCAGCTACCAGCATCACGGTTTCAAGGTCGCCGACAAGCTGCCCGACCCGGGCCGGATCCTCGCGGTCGAATCGGAGATGGCGCGGCCCGACTACATCAAGATGGATGCGGGCATCGCGCTGCGCGACGGGATGGTGAAGGCGCTGGTCGCATATGCGCAGCGCGTGCGGATTCCGCTGATTTTCGACGGCGTCGTCGACGAGACGCAGTGCGAGCTGCTGCGCCAGCACGACGTGCGGTTCATGCAGGGGCCGGTGTTCTCGAAGGTCGTCCCGGCCTGAGCGGGCGAATGGCCGGCCCCCGCGGGGCGCGGCACGGCGGATGGCGGAATCCGCTGTCGGTATTGGTATTGCGTCGGGAGTCGGGGGCGGCGTGCATCGTCGCCCGATAATGGCCGGTTCCTGTTCCGTTCATGCGTGAAAGGTCGAACGCGCGTGTGCGCGGATTCGACGCCGGCACGTCGCTAGGCCCTTCCGCCATCGTCGAATTTCGGCAGATCGTCGTTGATCTCGATGCCCGGGAAGCGATCCCCGTACCAGACGTGCCACGCGGGACGCAGCCGCGCCGGCTCGTCGAGCGTTGCATAGTTGATTTCCACGGTCGTCGGCGCATCGGCCAGCCGATACTCCAACTGCGCGCCGCAGCGGCCGCAGAAGCGCCGCTCGCCCCACGCGCTCGACGCATAGACCGTCGGCTCGCCCTGCAGGTATTCGAATGCGTCGAGCGGCACCGATGCCGACGCGACGACCGCCGCCCCCGTCGTGCGCTGACAGAGCCGGCAATGGCAGAAGCCTGCGTCGGCCGGAATGCCGGCGATCCGGTAGCGGATCGCCCCGCATGCGCAACCGCCTTCCATGGTTTCCGGGTGGGACATCGCGAACCTCGTCATCGTCGGGGAACCGGTGGATGATGATGAGCGCGCCTCGCGCGCGACGCAACCGGCAGCGGCCGCCACGCTGGCGCCCGGTCGGCCCGGCGACGCGCCGCTCGCGGCGCCCGTTTCAGACCGTCTGCCCGAGCCGCTGCGCGAGCGCCTTCAGCTTCGGCCCGACCTGCGTGCGGAATACGTCCTCGTCCATCGACGACGCAGGCCCGCTGCAGCTCAGGATCAGCCAGCGCCCTTCACGCGGTTCGCGAAACGGCACGGCCGCCGCGTTCACGTCCATGTGCCACGCGCGGAACGAATAGCAGCATCCGCCCGCGGAGAACTCGGCCACCGCGTCCTGCGCGGCCGCGACGAGCGCATCCGCGTCGGCCGCGCCGCCGGCCGCCCGGTGCAGATCCGCATAGAGCGCGCGGCGCACGTCCTCCGGCTGCACGGCCAGGTACGCGCGCCCCATCGAGCTCGTCAGCATCGACAGCCGCGAGCCGGGCGCAAGCCCGAGCGTCAGCGCGGTTTCGCTGCGGATCGTCTCCAGATAGATCATGTCGAGCCCGTCGCGGCAGCCGAGCGACACGGCCGCGCCGATCTCGCGCGCGAGCGCCTGCATGTGCGGCCGGGCGAGATCGAGCGTCCCCGAGCCGGACAGCAGCGCGTAGCCAAGCGACAGCACGCCGGCGTCGAGCGCATACTTTCCGAGCGTCTCGTCATAGCGCAGATAGCCGAGCACGGTCAGCGTATAGGCGAGCCGGTTCACCGTCGCCTTGGGCAGCCCGGTGCGCTCCGCGAAGTCGCGATTGCCGAGCATCGTCTCGCCGGGCCGGAATGCGCGCAGCAGGTCGAGCCCGCGCGCGAGCGCAACGACGAACTTGCGTTCGTCGATCATGGTTTCGTCGATGGTTGAAAGCGTCATGTGATGCTACACTGGGTTCGTTTTGCAAAACATTGTTCCGCACAGCGGAACTTGAGTCAAGCGAACTTTAGACATCGGGGCAGGCCGCGAAGCGCCAGCCCGGGACCGACCGCCAAGCATGGGATCAGGGCAAGCGCTGAAGCGCCCACCCTGGCCAACAGGAGATGACACGATGAGCGCTGCAACTTTTCATTGGGACGATCCGCTGTTGCTCGACCAGCAACTGACCGAGGAAGAGCGGATGGTGCGCGATGCCGCGCACGCGTATGCGCGGGACAAGCTCGCGCCGCGCGTCACCGAGGCGTTCCGCCACGAACGCACCGACGCCGAGATCTTCCGCGAGATGGGTGAGATCGGCCTGCTCGGCCCGACGATTCCGGAAGAATACGGCGGCCCCGGCCTCAATTACGTGAGTTACGGGCTGATCGCGCGCGAAGTCGAGCGCGTCGACTCCGGCTACCGCTCGATGATGTCCGTGCAGTCGTCGCTCGTGATGGTGCCGATCCACGAATTCGGCTCGGACGCGCAGAAGCAGAAATACCTGCCGAAGCTCGCGAGCGGCGAATGGATCGGCTGCTTCGGCCTGACCGAGCCGAACCACGGCTCCGATCCGGGCAGCATGGTCACGCGCGCGAAGAAGGTGCCCGGCGGTTATTCGCTGTCCGGCGCGAAGATGTGGATCACCAACTCGCCGATCGCCGACGTGTTCGTCGTGTGGGCGAAACTGGAAGAAGACGGCAAGGACGCGATCCGCGGCTTCATCCTCGAGAAGGGCTGGAAGGGCCTGTCGGCGCCCGCGATCCACGGCAAGGTCGGGCTGCGCGCGTCGATCACCGGCGAGATCGTGCTCGACGAAGTGTTCGTGCCCGAGGAGAACCTGATGCCGAACGTGAGCGGCCTGCGCGGCCCGTTCACGTGCCTGAACTCGGCGCGCTACGGGATCGCCTGGGGCGCGCTCGGCGCGGCCGAGTCGTGCTGGCACACCGCGCGCCAGTACGTGCTCGATCGCAAGCAGTTCGGCCGGCCGCTCGCCGCGAACCAGTTGATCCAGAAGAAGCTCGCCGACATGCAGACCGAAATCACGCTCGGCCTGCAGGGCGTGCTGCGTCTCGGCCGGATGAAGGACGAAGGCACGGCGGCCGTCGAGATCACGTCGATCATGAAACGCAACTCGTGCGGCAAGGCGCTCGACATCGCGCGACTCGCGCGCGACATGCTCGGCGGCAACGGCATCTCGGACGAATTCGGCGTCGCGCGCCACCTCGTGAACCTCGAAGTGGTGAACACGTACGAAGGCACGCACGACATCCACGCGCTGATCCTCGGCCGCGCGCAGACGGGCATCCAGGCATTCTTCTGACCATTCGCGTGCGGAACGCGGCGCCCGTCGCGTCGCGTAGTCGCCGCTGAAACGACACGGCCCGCCCGGCATCGCTGCCGGGCGGGCCGTTTTCATCGGCGCACGCGTTCGTCACGCGCCGCCGACGTGGCAGCCGCTGCTTACTTGTTCGGCTGCGGCGTGAGGCGCAGGTACGGACGCACGGCGTTGAAGCCCTTCGGGAAGCGCTTCTTCAGCTCTTCCGGATCCTGCAGCGACGGCACGATCACGACGTCGTCGCCGTCCTTCCAGTTGCCGGGCGTCGCGACCTTGTAGTTGTCGGTCAGCTGCAGCGAGTCGATCACGCGCAGCACTTCGTCGAAGTTGCGGCCGGTGCTGGCCGGATAGGTGATGGTGAGCCGCACCTTCTTGTTCGGGTCGATCACGAACAGCGAACGCACCGTCAGCGTTTCGTTCGCGTTCGGGTGGATCATGTCGTACAGCTGCGACACCTTGCGGTCCGCGTCGGCGATGATCGGGAAACCGACGACCGTCGACTGCGTTTCGTTGATGTCGTTGATCCAGCCCTTGTGCGATTCGACGCCGTCGACCGACAGCGCGATCACCTTCACGTTGCGTTTCTCGAATTCGCCCTTCAGCTTCGAGGTCAGCCCGAGTTCAGTCGTGCAGACCGGCGTGTAGTCGGCCGGGTGCGAGAACAGGACGCCCCAGCTGTCGCCCAGCCACTCGTGAAACTTGATGGGGCCCAGGCTCGATTCCTGCTCGAAATCCGGTGCAATGTCACCAAGACGCAGACTCATGATGTTCCCTCCTCGAACGATGCTGGTTGAAACCGCGCGCTGGACGGCGCGGGACAGTCCATCAGCTTACGGGAAGCAATGGGCGGTGCGAACGATTATTCTGTTTGATATTCATACTTTTTTGTCATTTTTACCCGGTATCGGGGCAGGACGGACGGCCACAAGGGAAACTTTTCGCAGCATTTGCGGCTCTGTCAATACTTACGGGTCGTTTACCATGTGGTCTTGCACCGCCGCCGCGTGTCTTCCCGGCTCGCCAGCCGGCAGGGGTTTCGCTACGATGTGAACCTGCAGCATGACAGCATGAAGGGAGTTGCAATGTCGGAAATCAACAAGGAGAAACTGATGTCGGATATCAAAACCGTTCTCGCGGACGCCGAGGATCTGCTCAAGCAGGCAGCGAGCAGCACGGGCGACCGGGCGGCCGAGTTGCGCGAAAAAGCCATGTCGCGCCTGAAGCAGGCCAAGGAAAAGGCAACCGACGTCCAGGTCGTGGTGGTCGAGAAAGGCAAGAAGGCCGCGCGCGCGACCGACGACTACGTGCACGAGCATCCGTGGACGTCGATCGGCGTCGCCGCCGGCGTCGGCGTGCTGATCGGCCTGCTGATCAACCGCAAGTAACGCGCTCAGCGCCGTTCCGCCCCATGTGCCGCCCGGTGCGGTGCATGGGTGCCGAAGCCAGCCGACGGTTCGCCGCCGGCTGGCTTTGCCCTAGCCGCTTATTGCGCGCACAAGCGCCTCATCCATGACGACAGACACCCACCCGCAGCCGTCCGGCCAGGGACCGCTGCGCCGCCTCGTCGGCTCCGCGATCGGCCTCCTGCAAACGCGCCTCGAACTGGTCGGCATCGAACTCGCCGAGGAGAAGGAACGCCTGATGGGCGTGCTGTTCCTCGGGCTCGCGGCCATGATGCTCGCGACGATGGCGCTCATCAGCCTGACCGTGCTCGTCACGATCGCGTTCTGGGATACCTATCGCTGGCAGTCGCTCGCGGCCATCACCGCGTTGTACGCGATCGCGGGCATCGTATGTGCGCTGAAAGCGCGTTCGGGCCTGCGAGACGCGCCGACCGTGTTCGAGGCGACGCTCGCCGAGCTCGAGAAAGACCGCGAAATTTTCCGCGGCAAGCCGTGAACGCAGTCGCGTTCCCCTCTCTCACCTACTTCGCCGACGCGCCATGAGCCAGAACGTCACGGGCCATTCGACCCGCCCCCATTCGTCGCGATCGAACTGGAACGCGTCGCAGCATCGCGCGCTCCGCAAGGAGTTGCTGATCCTGCGATCCGAGGTCGAGCGGCTCGAGCTTGCCGAAGCCGCCGCCGAAATGCGCCACGCCGTCACGCGCTTCAGCTGGCTCAAGGTATTCGTCCCGGGACTGTCGGGCACGAAGTTCAGCCAGTCCGCCAAGAACCTGAACGCGAGCCTCGGCCAGCTCGTCAACCAGTACCCGATGTTGAGTTCGCTCGCGTCGCTCGTGCTGGCGAAACCCATACGCTCGCTGCTGCGCGCGAGCGCGGGCCCCGCGCTGAAGTGGGGCTCCGTCGGCTTCGCTGCATGGGAGATCTACCGGATCTGGAAACAGTCGCGCGACGAGCGCGAACCTGCCGCGAACGACGACTGACACCCAGGCGCGCACGCGCCCGGCTCCGCTGTGTGTTTCCCGTGCGTGATCGCGTGATCAACGCACGCCCCAGCATGTCCGCTCCCGCGAGTCCGCCTCTGCGTCGTTCGATCCCGCGTTGCCTTTGGTCCCGTCCGCGCGCAGCGTGAACGCACCGCATGCGTCGTCGCGCATCGGGCCTGCATCGAGCGGGCGCGCAACGAGTTCGTAGGCCACCGGCGCATCGTCGCCCGCTGTTCGCCGCAGCGCCACGTCATAGACCGCCTGCCCGTCCGAAGGCGCCTGCGAATATGCGTCAGGCAGCGTCCGTGGCGGCGCGCCGTCGAGTGTTTCGAGATACTGAGCTGCGCGATAAAGCGCAGCGACCGCGGATGCGCGATGCACGCGCGCGACATGCTCGCGATATGACGGAATACCCCACCCGGCCAGCGCGGCAACGATCGCGAGCACGATCATCAGTTCGAGCAACGTGAACGCCACCGATCGGTGCAGCAATCGAGGCTGTTTCATCGATGAACCGCCGCGACGCGCCGCCAGCGCTGTGCAACGATGCGTCCGTCTCGCAGCGCGACCTGGCTTTGCAGCCAGACCACGCTCGACGCATGGCCGCCGACACCACGCGCGGTGACGAGGTAAGCACGACTCTCTTGCGGACCGATACCTCGCCAGGCTTCGATCAGGCATCGCGGCGGCTGTGCCGCCATCGGCCAGGAGGCGAACGGGGCAAACGCTTCGGCGACGCCCAGCGCGGGCGCACGCCGCCATGCGTCCGGCTCGACAGGTGACGCCGGTTCGTCGATGTATGGCGCCCCGCCTCGGAGCAATCGCGCTGTGCAGGCTGCCAGCGCTGCATCGGCTGCGTGAAATGCGATCAGACGGTCCGACAATGCACGCGTGCGGCGCGATTCCGTCAACGCGGATTCGAACCATGTGCCGGTCAGCGCGGCGACCGCCGCGCCGACCGCGATCACGGCCGGCAGTGCAAGGCCCGCGTCGCGACGCCAGCCGCGACTGGTGGACGGAAAGCGTGCGCGTGATGTTGTTCCGCTCAGCATGGGGCCCTCACCGCGCGCCGCATGTCGCCTGTCGCGGCACGCCACCGCGCGCTGCCTTGCGCGACCTGCTGCGATTCGCATCGCGAGCTCGTCGACGAATCGGTTTGCGTAGATCATCGCAACACCCCATGATCCTGCGCCGCATCACCCACGGGATCCGTGGATGCGACCGCGGCATTGCGCAACGCGACAATTCGATGCAGCACCAGATGCGCGCGACCATTCGGCGAAACAGCCGTGCGGCCATCGCAATCGACATGACGCGCGGGCGCGTGCATCGGTTCGCCACGTGCACGCACGCAAACATGCACGGCAACGACATCGCGCCAGTCGCCGCTACCCATCGCCCCTGCGTCGACGAACTGCGCGGCTTCGCGCCGAAGGTAACGCACACGCAGTTGGTCGATGCCGGACACGACGGGTTGCGGCGTACCCGGGCGCCCGCTTCCCTCGCAGTACAACTCGGGCTCGCCCGTCGACGGACTGACATGCGCGTCGAAACGGTTTTCCACGAGCGGCCGCGCACCAGGAGCGCCAACGCCCTGCCCGAGACAATCCGACACCTGTGCCCCAATCGTCGGCCACGTCGACACGGCATCGCCGACATACCGAACCAGCAATGCGTCCGACGCTGCGCGCACGGTTTCGCAGCGCACCTGCGCTCCATTGCCTCGCACGCGCCCCGCGGAACAGCCAAACACCGGCGGTAACGATGGCGCACCTTCGACATCGAGCGGGCGAAACCCGGCCATCTGGATCTGCTCGCCGATCAGCATCAGTGCGGTCGCGGCCGCATCGCGCATCCGGAAGCCGTCTTCCGCTCGCCGCTGCGCAACGCGCTGGGCGTGGTACAGCGCACCGGCAGCGGCAAGCACCAGCAGACCGACCGTCATCGCGATCAGCACTTCGAGCAGCGTATGCGCGCGGCTGCGGCGCTCACCGTTCATCGGCATCGTCCTCGGCCTCCCGAAACGGCATCCGCACGCACGACGGCGGCCCGACTGCTGCCCGCGCACTTTCGCAGCGCGCCGATGTCGGTGCGGAGGCCTGAGCGTCACGCCAGCCGACCGTCACGTAGCGGACACTCGCCGGCCCATCGTCGAGCGCCGTCGTGCCACCGGGCAACGACGCAGACGCGAGCGCCGCGATGCCGTCGTCGGCGCCCGCCACTGCGCGCCGGCTCTCAATGCGGGCATCGGCCAGCCATAGCGCGCGCTCACGCCAGATCGTCGCCCGCTGCGCGCGCGTCATCGCAAGCTGGCTGCCGGCCACCGCCAGCATCACCGTTGCAAGTAGCGCGACGGCCAGCACCGCTTCGAGCAGCGACGTGCCGTGCATGGACTTGCGCGTGCGCTTCATGCCGCTTCGCAATGACCGGCAACGACGCGCGCCCGGCCGCCTGCCGCGATCCGAATGCAGCGCGACACGCGTGTGTCGTCACCGGACAGCGTGCGCCGCGGACGCAACTCGAAACGCCTGATCCCCCCAAGCACCTGGCCCGCCGGCGGAGCAAATGCCAGATCGTGCGCCGCCCCCGCGACGGCAATGTCGGCATCGCGCGGATAGCGCCGCAGCACGCGCGACCGTCCGTCGAACTGCCCGCTGACGATCCAGCCGCATGACCATCCCGCCAGGTCACACCGCTCGCCGGAATGCACGCAATCGCCGTTGCGCCCGGCCCTGCACAGCGTGACGCGCACGCCGAGACGTGTCGCCTCGGTGCGCGCGAACGACAGCGCGCCGAGCAACGCACGCGAGCGCGCATCCACACGTTCACGCATGTGCCACTGATCGAATGCAGGTGCTGCGTATAGTCCGATCGCGGCTGCCAGCGCGATCGCGACCATCAGCTCGACGAGCGTAAAGCCGCCGCCGCGTCGCATGCGTTGTGCAACGCCGTGTCGGTGCAGTCCCATCGCCATCGCCCTCCGTCAACGTGATGCGACGACTGTAGCGACGCAAGCACACACGCGCCATTAGCCGAACGGCCGACTGGCGACATGCGATCGCGGTCGACACAATCGGCGCGAACTGAACCCACGGAGAAGACGATGAACGGACGCAGCGCGTCAGCGCTTACGCGGAGGCTTGGAGGGGGACGCGCGACGGAACTCTTCGATCACGTCGGCAAATTCGGAAACATCCTCGAACCGGCGGTATACCGATGCGAAACGGACATAGGCGATCGTATCGAGGCCGCGCAACTCGTTCATCACGAGTTCGCCAAGCTTCTCGCTACGCACTTCGCGCTCGCCGGTTGCGAGCAGTTGATACTCGATGCGGGCGACCGCCGCGTCGATCGCGTCAGCCGCAACCGGCCGCTTGCGCAGCGCGAGTTGCATGCTGGCGACGATCTTGCGACGGTCGAATTCCGTGCGGCTGCCGTCCTTCTTCACGACGGCCGGCAAGTTCAGCTCGACCCGCTCGTACGTCGTGAAGCGCTTGTCGCAAGCCGAACAACGACGGCGCCGACGAATCGCGGCGCCATCTTCGGACACACGCGAGTCGACGACCTGCGTGTCCTCATGCCGGCAGAACGGGCAGCGCATGCTGGATCAGCGATAAACCGGGAAACGCTTGGTCAGCTCGGCTACTTGCGCGCGCACACGCTCGATCGTCGCTGCGTCTTCCGGGTTCTCGAGCACATCGGCGATCAGGTTGCCGACCGTCTCCGCTTCCGCCGCGCCGAAGCCGCGCGTCGTCATCGCCGGCGAACCCAGACGGATCCCGCTCGTCACGAACGGCTTTTCCGGATCGTTCGGGAT